>JBHPFC010000056.1:0-19028 GCA_042576405.1 Pseudomonadota bacterium
CATTCCGCCTACCTTACTGGTCATTGGCAACACGCTATCGCGCCCTGTGCTGGATGCAATTGTCGAGGCAACGCATAACCGCACAATCACGGAAGGGGATTTCTCGGCACAGATCAGTGCCAATCGCTCGGGTGTCCAGCGGGTTCTGGCACTGGTTGAAGAGATCGGTATTGAGCGTTATTTGCAGGGGCTGGAGCAGGTCAATGCCTACGGCGAACGTATGGCGCGGACGGCGATTGCCGCGTTACCTGATGGCGAATACTGTTTCGACGACTACATGGACGACGATGGGCAGGGTAACGAGGATATCCACCTGCATGCCTGTGTGCGTATCGATGGAGAGCGTGCCCGCGTTGACTTTAGTGGCACGGCCAGCCAGGTCAGCGGCAATATAAACTGCCCGTTATCGGTTGCCGCCGCGGCGGTTTTTTATGTTTTTCGTTGCCTGATGGATGAACGCACACCGGCCTGTGCCGGTAGTTTCAATTGTATCGAGTTATCTGCCCCGGTGGGCTGCCTGGTGAATGCGCAGATGCCAGCCGCGGTGGCAGCCGGAAATGTTGAAACCAGCAGCCGTATCGTTGATCTGATTATGGGGGCACTGGCGCAGGCAGTGCCCGATCAATTAGCCGCTGCCAGCCAGGGAAGCATGAATAATCTGGCCATGGGCGCGCGTAGTGACGGGTGCAGCTGGGACTACTATGAAACGCTGGGTGGCGGTATGGGTGCAGGCGCGCAGGGAGGTGGTTTGCACGCGGTGCAAACGCACATGACCAATACGCTGAATACACCGATTGAGGTGCTGGAAGCGGCTTATCCACTGCGGATTGTGCAGTACGCGGTGCGACGCGGCTCGGGTGGCGGCGGCAGGCGTGGTGGCGGTGATGGACTGGTACGCAGCTACCGGTTTTTAGGCCCTGCTCAAGTGACGTTGTTGACTGAACGACGCAAGCATCGTCCCTGGGGGGTGAATGGTGGCCTGCCGGGGCAGCCAGGTGAAAACCGCCTGAATGGCTCACTGCTACCCGCGAAAACGACGCTGCTGGTCAGCGCTGGCGATGAGTTGGAGATACAAACGCCCGGCGGTGGTGGTTACGCATCCGGCTGAGAATGTGTCGGAGGACAGCGTGGATACGTGCATCTAAATGTGATTTTTGTCACGTAATAATAATTTGGGTATTTATAAATATAATTTAAATACAGCAAGTTAGTTATGTCAGAAACCAATAGTTGTGACGGCGTTCAGAAAATTGACGCTTTGCCGTTAAACATCCTTAAGTCGGTTGTGTTAGTGGGTCTGGCATTTCGCCCGCCCCGGTAACAGCGGACCTCGGTATTTAATGTAAGGGGGAGTTCTTCAATGAGGCACCTTTTCGTGTCGCTGCTGATGGGCTGCGCAAGCCTGTTGGTTGCCGAAGTAAATTCAGCCGATGTACAAAAGGCATCAAATGCGGCAATCGTTACGGGTGCCGGTGCGCACTTTGCGTGGGTGGTATTTGATGAACTGAAACCTGACCTTGAGCGCGTGTCTGGTCGACAAATTAATTTGCACGGGCGTAATTCGACGCTGGGAATGGGGTGCAATGCAGGTATCAAGACAGCGCTGCAAAACGCGCCAGGCCATGAGACCTTCGGATTTGTGTGTTGTCCCTTGAGCCAGAAGGAAGTCGCGGAGAAAAAACTGCTGGTCTATCCGGTTGCGCTAGAACCGGTGCTTATTGTGGTCAACAAGGATAACCCGGTGAACAATCTCAGCACCGAGCAGGTGCGCAAGTTGATGCGTGGCGATATCGTTAACTGGAAGGATGTTGGTGGAAATGATGAGCCGGTGGTGCTGGTTACCCGTCTCCATTGCAAAGGCCGCCCCGGTCACTGGAAAACAATATTACCGGATGCCGCAGAGTTTCGACAGAAACGTCTGAACGTCAGCAGTGCTGCTGACATGGTGCAGCGCGTCAGTGACTTCAGAAGTGCTATTGGTCATATCGGCTCGACCTGGAACTTCGGGGCTGAGAGTAAATTAAAGGTCCTAAGTGTCGATGGCTATCGACCGACAACAGCTAACCTGCGTACCGGGCAGTATCCATTCTTCCGCAACCTGTCCGCGGTAACAGACCAGAAACCATCCGAAGATGTGCTGACTATCATTCGTGAAGTACAGGACGGGCCTGCCTTTGATGCCGTGGCCAAGCGCTACGATTTACTTAAATTGAAAAATTACGAGCCTAGTAATCTTCCATGACGTACCAGTCCCGTCTTCTTCTATATGTAGGGATGCTGATCGTTTTACTCGTAGGGATGATGACGCTGTCTTTCAAGGCAGCGCGTGACGTTATTGTCGCGGGTGCCAATGATCACTTGCGGCATGCCGCTCTGCGCAAGGAAGTTGCTGTAGCATCACAATTACAAGAGCTCAATGGTTATACCGAAGTGATTGCCAGTGATATACGGTTACAGGAATATCTTTATATTATCCTTGAGCTGGGGACCGGTTCGGAAGGGCTGGCTGCTTATTATGACAGGCAGTTTGCGTCGTTACGTGCGGATTATCACATGGTAGTAACGCCGGAAGGAAAAGTATTGCTGGGAGGTGAATTTCCACGGCTGGTCAGCAAGATGCAGGCGCACCTGATGCAGGGGCGTAGCGAGAATTTCTATTATCCGTCGCCCGAAGGCGTAGTCATGGTGGCGGTACGTCCGGTCGATTACCAGAACGAAGAGCTTGCCTACGCTGTAGTGGCACGCGTCCTGGATCAGGTGTGGTTAACCAGTCAGGAGCAGCGCTCCAGTGATTATCTGTTCTTCTTCGAGCAGGACGGTCATATCAGTTGGAGTAGTAACTCGCGTTACCAGGGGATGCGCATAGACCCCGCAGAAAAACAGCTCAACTACCGCGGCGAACATTTCCGCCTCGGCGAAGTTCGCTATGCAGGCCGGGGCGATAGCGTGCCGCGACTCTGGTTCGGCGTCTCCGAAACCCGCCTGTTCGAGATGCTTGGTAGTTATGAAAAATGGATTTATACCTTCGCTGGCCTGGGCAGTATTGCGGTTCTGCTGGTTGGCTGGTTGATGTTAAGAAATTTCAGGCGGCCAATGGCCCGGCTGATGCTTACGACCGACGAGATGATAAACGGCAAGCTACCGGTGATGAGTCGTTCGGAAGCCAAGACCGAGATGGATCTGCTGGTCAACCGGTTCGCGGATGTGCTTGATGCGCTGCGCCACGAACAGGGCAAGCTTGAACGGGCCAACAGGCGCCTGCAGGAAACGGCAATCACCGACAGCCTGACCGGTCTGTATAACCGGCGTTACCTTCAGGAGATTACGCCGGCATTGTTTGCGCAGATTGTGCGTGATGGGCGTTACCTGACAGCCATCCTGCTGGACCTGGACTATTTCAAGTCTATTAATGACCAGTACGGCCATCTTGGCGGTGATGCGGTGCTGGTGCATTTTTCCAGACTGTTAAAGCATAATTCACGGGCGAATGACTACCTGTTCAGAATCGGCGGCGAGGAATTTCTCATCCTGAATGTTGCCGAGGATCCAGGCGATAGTGTGGCACTGGCAGATAAAATGCGTGCTTTGCTTGAAACGTCCCCGGGCAAATACCAGGGCGAAGTTATTCCTATCACCGTCAGCGCCGGTATCAGCTGTTGCGACGGGAAAACCGGAGAAATCTCGCTGAGTAGTCTGATGCGCGCGGCAGACAAGGCTTTGTATGAGGCTAAATCGGCAGGTCGTAATCAAGTGGTGATTCACTCCAGCTGCGAGGAGGCGGCTGCAATTGCGAAGCCACACAATAAAATCAGCCTGATTCGAGGCGCGTTCGGGCATAAGTCTGATGCCTGACGGCACACAGAATAATTCTGTCCCGGAAGTGCCGGGTTTGTTTCACGCCATCGCTTTGACGTAGACTTGCACTTTATCTGAAGCAAGGTTGCTTGATGCTCAGTTACGGGCTCAGACTGCTGCTGTGTCTGGCAGTGTTCTCACTATTTTCTGCGTGTACCGCGGCTGTTGTCGGCGGGGCTGCGACTGGCGGTTACTATGCGGGTCAATACGAACAAAATTCAGCCAGCTCTGCTAAAGATGCAGCAATCTCCAGAACCATTAACCAGCGCTATGTCAAAGATCCACTGGTGAGTGCTTTTGATGTTCATGTCAGTACCCGCCATGGTGTGGTTAATCTGAGTGGAACGGTCCCCAGTCAACAGGCTGCCCGGCGAGCTGTCAGTTTGGCAAGTACAGTCGATGGCGCCAGTCGGGTTATCAACCAGTTGAAGATCATGCCGAGCAAGGCAGGACAATAGATAAATGTGCGGTATCTGCGGTGAATTGAGGATAGATGGCCGTCAGCCAGACGGGGCCAGACTGGACCGGATGCTCGCGCGCCTGGAGCAGCGCGGACCGGACCACGAAGGTCGTTACCTGGTCGACAATCTTGCCATGGGGCACCGGCGTCTTTCAGTGATTGATCTGTCGGCAGCATCCAATCAGCCCTGGGTAGATGAAGCCCTCGGACTGGCGCTGGTTTTCAACGGCGCTATCTATAATTACAAGGAACTGCGTGCTGAACTACAGGGCAAGGGTTTCAGTTTTTGCAGTGAAGGTGATACTGAAGTTGTCCTGAAAGCGTATGCAGCCTGGGGCACGGCATTTGCCGAACGCCTGCATGGAATGTTTGCAATCGCCCTGTGGGACAAGCAGCAACAGCAACTGGTATTGGTGCGCGACCGCTTCGGTATCAAGCCGCTTTATTATAGTCACAACCGGGACTGTATCCGTTTTGCCTCGACTACCCAGGCGCTGCTGGCTGCGGGTGACGTCGATTGCAGTATCGATCCGGTGGCGTTGCACCACCATTTTACATTGCACGCTGTAGTCCCCGCTCCACGAACCCTGCTGAAAGGGGTGCGTAAATTGCCGCCGGCCCACATTATGGTCGTGAACAGCGACGGCCATGACCGGGTTTTTCCCTATTGGGAGCTGAACGCGGCGCCTTCAGTTCGACCGCAGAGTGAGGGCGAGTGGCTTGAAGCAACCCGTGCGGCACTCTACAAGGCAGTGGAACGCCGCCGGGTTATTGCCGATGTGCCGGTGGGCGTGTTGTTGTCCGGAGGACTGGACAGCAGTCTGCTGGTGGCCCTGCTGGCCGAGCACGGTGGTAATGACCTGCGGACGTTCTCTGTCGGGTTTGAAGACCATCCCGATGAGAGCGGTAGCGAGTTTGAATTTTCAGACCAGGTCGTTGCGCGTTACGGCACAAAGCATGAGAAAATTCACGTGCCAAATGAACACGTACTGGAGCGGTTGCCTGAAGTGATCGACCAGATGTCCGAACCCATGGTCGGACAGGATGCAGTGGCGTTCTATCTTCTTTCGGAACAGGTTTCCCGCTACGTCAAGGTTGTGCAAAGCGGGCAGGGTGCCGACGAGGTGTTTGGGGGATATTTCTGGTACCCGCAAATGCACCAGCAGCTCGGGGAAGGCGTGGGCCGGTTCGCACCCTTCTATTTTGACCGTGATCACGACGAGTACCTTTCCATGGTGTCCGGGACCTATGCCGGTCCGGATTACACATCGGCGCTGGTGGATACCCGTTTACGCGCGGCAGGTGCAGACAGTTACCTGAATAGTGTGCTGCATTTTGATGTTACAACGCTAATTGTGGATGATCCCGTCAAACGTGTTGATAACATGACCATGGCCTGGGGCCTGGAAGCACGAGTGCCGTTTCTGGATCATGAGCTGGTCGAGTCGGTCATCGCCATGCCGGCGGAGATGAAAATGCGTCAGCAGGGGAAATACCCGCTGAAGCAAATTGCTCGTGGACTCATTCCCGACGCGATTATCGACCGGCCCAAGGCCTATTTCCCTGTGCCGGCACTGAAGTACGTGCGCGGGTCGTTCCTCGAATTTATGCGTGACCTGCTGGATTCACAGGCTTGCAGGGAACGCGGGTTGTACCAGCGCAGTTACGTTGAGCGCCTGCTGGCTGACCCTGAGCACCAGTTTACCCGTCTCCAGGGCAGCAAACTCTGGCACCTGGCGGCCCTGGAAATCTGGTTGCAGCGCAATGTAGATGGCGTAACATCCTAAAACCCCTCCGATTTTGACTGTTTGTAACACGCTTTGACAGGTACACTGGCCGCATTTGTAATCAGCTGAATTCAAGAGGTGGCTAGCAATGGACGTGATGGACCGGATCAAACAGACCGTGGACGATAATACGATTGTGGTTTTTTTGAAGGGTACGCCGCAGATGCCTATGTGTGGCTATTCCAGCCGTACTGCGCAGATGTTGCAGGCCTGCGACGTGGAGTTTGCGCATGTGAATGTGCTGGCTGACCCGGAAATTTTTGAAAACCTGCCGCGCTTTGCCAATTGGCCGACATTCCCGCAATTGTACGTGAATGGTGAGTTGGTCGGTGGTCATGATATCGCGCTTGAGATGTTTCAGAAGGGTGAGCTCAAGACGCTGTTGCAGGACGCTGTTGGTCAGCAGGCATCTGAGTAGTCGGTTAAACAATGCGGCAATAAAAAAGCGGGGTTAAAACCCCGCTTTTTTATTGCCGCATGATATTATTGAGGTACGGTGAACAGGCGGCTATTTACCAGGAAGTGTGCCCAGATACTGGCGGCATAGTCGAGTGCGATGGCCCAGGCCCACTTGAGGTGTGCAAAGAAAGTGTAGATGCCGCGTGCCTGGCCCATGACGGCGACTCCTGCAGCCGAGCCGATTGACAGCAATGAGCCACCGACACCGGCGGTGAGCGTCACCAGCAACCATTGCCCTTGATCCATGCTGGGTTGCATGGCGAGTACCGCAAACATCACCGGAATGTTGTCGATAACGGCTGATAGCAGGCCGATGAGAATATTGGCATTGGTGACACCAAGGTCCACGTACATGAGCTGGGAGCCGATAGCAAGATAGCCAAGTGCACCCAGGCCGCCAACACAGAGAATAATCCCATAGAAAAACATCAGCGTGTCCCACTCGGCTCGCTGCATCGACTTGAAGACATTAAAGCTGCCATGGGCCTCGGCCAACTCTTGTCCCTCAAGTTCAAGTGCAGTACCGCGCAGGGGCTCACCGTTCGCACGACTGTAGGCAGTCTGTTGCAGGTAGTAGTCAAAAAACTTGAGCAGACCGAGACCTGTCATCATGCCAAGGACGGGGGGCAGATGCAGGAAATTATGGGCTGAAACAGCCATGGCAATGGTGACTACAAACAGTCCAACCACTATGAATGCGCCGCGTTTCAGAATGGCTTCTTCTTCGCAGGCCTCCGGCTTCTCACTGGGTACAGTGAAGCTGAGGATGACGGCCGGCACAATCCAGTTGACTACAGAGGGAATAAACAGGGCAAAAAATTCCTCGAACTGCACCATGCCTTTCTGCCAAACCATCAGGGTGGTAATGTCACCGAAGGGGCTGAACGCGCCGCCGGCATTAGCGGCTACCACAACGCTAATACAAGCTACCGCGACAAAGCGGTGATTGCTGCCACCGACGGCCATGATGACGGTGGCCATCAGCAGTGCTGTGGTCAGGTTATCGGCGATCGGCGAAATGAAAAATGCCAGTAAGCCTGTAATCCAGAATATCGTGCGTAGTGAGAACCCCCGGTTGACGAGCCAGGCACGCAGGCTGTCGAAAACACCACGTTCTTCCATGGTGTTGATATAGGTCATGGCTGCCAGCAGGAACAGAAACAGTTCACCAAATTCTTCCAGGTTATGTTTCATTATCTGTTCGGCGGAGTGGGTGTCGCCGGTAGATATGAATACCAGTGCGACAATTGTCCAGATAAGGCCGGCGGCCACCATGGTGGGCTTGGATTTGCGCAAATGCAGAAATTCTTCGCCAATCACCAGCATGTAGGCAAACACAAACAGCCCGAGTGCGAGCCAGGCAGCCCAGTGCCCGGTAAAGTCTGGTTGCTCAATATTGCCAGCGGCGGAAACGATGCCGGGTGACAGGCATAGCAGGAGTAAGGTAAACCACTGCAGCGTTGAGCGACGCGATGTAGCTGGATTCATGCGAATATTCCTTTGTATTCGTGCCGCGCAGCGTATTGTTTACGGACACCGGAGGCAATCCGAGCCGCTGAATCAGTCTGTGCATGCGGTTTATCAGACGTCGCTGTTTTGCCCGGGTTTCCATCGCTGGCAAAGGTTTTATTAATCGTTACCAGGTCGCGGTCTGTCACAATAGTAACGGGTGCTCGATCCTCTTCGCTCATACGGTGGTAAAGCTGGCTGTATCCCGTGGACGATCCGGCGAAGTGGTGTCGTCCGGGGGAGGAGCTCTACATCTGAGCTCATCAGGCTGTTGATGACTGATCCTTTTACCCAGGGCCCCTGGGCTGGTGTTCAAATGGCAAAGCAAATTGAGATTCAATGTACTAGAGAAATTGGGGATATTATTATCCAGGCGCTCGCGTGGTTTGTCGAAAGTAACTACCCGCGCGCAGCGGACGAGTGCAGCGCGGCGGCCCGCGAAGCTCTGCTCGATCTGATAGCCCGCTTCGAGCGAGAACTTCTTGTCAACGGACAAAGCGCTTACAGTCGCCGCATCAGGGCATTTGTTTGCGAGGCCATCAAGGGTTATATGCCGCAACTGTCACAGCGCTGCGGAGAATCGTTCCAGCACCGCGAGGTGCTGATAATTGCAGTCTGTCGAGGTGAGTCTGATGGCCGGGAATATGCGCAGGCAACTGCGCGTGATCATGCCGTTTCAGGCAACTTGCGTTTACCAGGCAGCATCTGATTTCCTACGCCTTTAAGCGATATGCCCTGTTAGTGAGAGGGAACATCGAGTTTTGCCAGTTCCGCCAGGATACCCAGCACCAGTTTTTCGCCTTCAGGCCCCATCCCTTCTGTCAGCTTGTCCGCATCGCGTTCGCCCTTGACGAGGGGGCGCAGTATTCCGGCCAGTCTTGCCATATCACCACCGGCCTGCAGCATTTGTTGCGCCATGGTGCCAAGCAATTGCAGGGTTTCCAGATTGCCCGTGCGTGCACCGTTCACCATGGCGGCAATACCCGGTGCGGCCATCGCGCCACTGACGGCTTCTCCAAGGTCGGGCAGTGTTTCGGGATTCTGCAAGCCACGGAGAATCGAGCCGATGATCACCTGATCCTCTTCGTCCAGGCTGTTCAGGAGTGCGCTATCCCTGGATCCAGCCAAAATTCTGCGGATAGTGGCGACCAGCTGCAGCCAGCCATTCTGCTCGGCCTGTTTTAGAATATCGTCCAGGTCGGGCACCATGCCGGGGTTCTGACAACCGATCACTACACGGTGAATCAGCCCGGTGTGAGCTTCGATGATCTGCTGGTCTTTCGCTGGGAGAGTAGCCATATGTATACCTGTCCTTACCCTTCTAATTTGTAGGATTTTACTTTAGAGTAATTCTAAATAATTATTCTCTAATATAGATTCTGAACTATAAAGGTATGAGTGCGATGAAATCTAAAACGACAGTATTGTCTCTCGTTGCTGCTCTGGCGACAAATGTGGCCCTGGCTGACTGGCAGGCTTTACCTGGCAAGGCTCCGGAGCCGGCGGATAACCCGACAACTCCCGAAAAGGTGGAACTCGGCCGCATGCTTTATTTTGATCCACGATTTTCCGAGACTGGCACGGTTTCCTGTAATTCCTGTCATAACCTGATGCTGGGGGGGGATGACAATCGCGCCTTTTCCATGGGTGTACACGGCAAGACCGGCGGCCGAAGTGCACCTACGGTATGGAACTCGGCGTTTTCATCGACCCAGTTCTGGGATGGACGGGCTGCCAGCCTGGAGGATCAGGCCAGGGGGCCGGTCGTGAACCCTGTTGAAATGGGTATGAGCGATCTGGAAAAAGCCATGGGCAGGGTACGCGCCATTCCAGGTTATGAGCCTTATTTCATTGCAGCTTTTGGCAGCGAAAAGCCCATGACGGTGGAGAATGCTGCCAAAGCTGTGGCCGCATTCGAGCGCACCATGATTACACCCAACAGCGCTTATGATCGTTTCGTTAAAGGTGACAAGACAGCGCTTACCGAGCAGCAGCAGCGTGGCATGAATCTCTTTGCGGATGTTGGCTGTACGAGTTGCCACTCCGGAGCGGCTTTCAATGGCCCGACGGTGCCGGCTGGTACTGGTGTCTTCATGAAGTTCCCGACCTTTGCAGACAGTGATTACGTCAGCAAGTACGATTTTATGAAGGATAAAGGTCGTTTCGATGTGACGGGTAACAAGGCCGACTTGCAGATGTTCAAGGTGCCGACATTACGAAACGTGGCTTTAACTGCACCGTATTTCCATAATGGCTCTGTCAAGGTGCTGGACGAGGCGGTACGTGTGATGGCCAAGGTTCAGTTGAACAAGGATCTTGAGGAAACCCAGGTTGAAGACATCGTGGCTTTCCTGAACGGTTTGACCGGTGAATTCCCTGAGCAGCCGATGCCACGTCTGCCGGCAACGCCTGGGTGGACAATCACCGATAGTCAGTGACGTTTATTCGGGACTTTCAGGGCCGGTCGCTGCCTCCGCAGCGACCGGCTGATTGTTGTAACCGAAGTGTTGGTCCCAGCGGTTAACAATAATGCAAAATAGTTCGGCGGTGCGCTCGGTATCGTATTTGGCGGAGTGTGCCTGCTCCTGGTCCCAATCCATGCCGGCGGCGATGGCAGCTCTGGCCAGCACTGTCTGACCAAACGCCAGTCCGGCCATGGTGGCGGTGTCAAAGCTGCTGAAGGGGTGAAAGGGGTTGCGCTTTATCTTGCAGCGGTCTGCCGCTGCGTTGACAAAGTTCAGGTCAAACGACGGATTGTGTCCTACCAGGATGGCGCGGGTGCAGGCGCTGTCCTTGACTGCGCGGCGTACCGGCTGAAAAATTGTACGCAGCGCTTCATCTTCCGGTTTGGCAAAACGAAACGGGTGGTAGGGATCAATACCTGTAAATTCCAGTGACTTTTCATCGAGATTGGCGCCTGGAAACGGCTCGACGTGACAGGAATGCGTTTCCACCGGCTGTAGCTGGCCATTGTCATCGAAATCAAGGATAACTGCGGCAATTTCCAGTAGCGCGTCACGCTTGGGATTAAAGCCGGCGGTCTCGACGTCGACAACCACGGGCAGAAAACCACGAAAACGGTTGGCAAGTTTGGCTGAAGCAGTATCGTCTGACATGGCGACAGGATACCGGAACCCCCTCATGAACGTGAAACTCTTGCGGCAAATAATTTTCGCCAGTGGCTTACTGCTGCTGATGGGGCTGCTGGCCATCCTGGCGGTCGCTGGTGATAATTTCGAACGCGGTTTGTTATGGCAGATCGAAAAGCCGGGGAACCCGCCCAGCTACCTGTTCGGCACTATGCACATTGAAGATCCGGAAGTGGTGACGTTACCCCCCCCCGTTCAAGCAGTGTTCGACAAGGCAGATAACGTGACGCTCGAGGTCGTACTTGACCCCCAGTCGTTACTGGCTATGGCAACAGCTTTTATGTTAACGGACGGCAGTACCCTGGAATCGCACATCGGTTCGCAACTTTACCAACGCTCGGTTAAAGCCATGGCAACGCATGGAATGCCCGAGATGATGGTGGCACGTATGAAACCCTGGGCAGTTGCTGTGACCTTGATGACGCCACCGCCTGAAACGGGCGTAGTGCTGGATCTGATGCTGTACCAGGAGGCAATGGCACAAGGCAAGCCGGTCTTCGGTCTGGAAACGCCGATGGAACAGATGAGCCTGTTTGACAGTTTTTCCAAGAGCGACCAGATTGTCTTGCTCAAAGACACTCTTGAGCATATGGATGAAATTCCTCAGATGTTTGCCGATCTAAAAGCGGCCTACCTGGATCGCGACCTTGCACGGTTAGTGAAGTTGAGTAACGACTCGATGCGTGACAACAATCCGAGCCTGGTCGACGATTTCAATCGCAAACTGATTATCGAACGTAACCACCGCATGGCGGAACGCATGCAGCCGCTATTGAAAGAGGGGCAACATTTCATTGCCGTCGGTGCATTACACTTGACCGGAGAAGAGGGGCTGTTGCAGCTCTTGAATGATAAGGGCTATAGCGTTACTGCCGTTTACTAGGTGCCCAGTCTCGGTGTATTCCAGCTTGACCCGCACCCGCCTGCTATGGCTTTGGGGTGCGACGGTCCTGAACGCTGTGTTCAGGTTCATTGGCCTGTTCTGACGATACATCAACCATGAGCAGCAGTTCACCGTGCTTCAGGGCATCGGCAAACTCGTTCAGGTGAGCATTCGGGAGATGTGTGAAACGTTCGCCGAGCAGAAAAGTCGCTATCATAAGACCGAGTGGGAGCAGCATCCACTGGCCAGCATTCATGAACAGTATCATTACAAGTGCCAGGGCAGCGATAAAAAACAGTGCCGGGTTCGAGCGCCAGCCCCAGAACTCGAGCCGCCGGGCAAGGTCGCTGCGCAGCATGTTGTTGCTCCCGGGCAGTCCGTCAGTAGACAGGCATTTGCCTGCCAGTGCATGCATCTGCCGGGCGTCGAAACCGTGTTCTGCCAACTCGTTGATGACGCCAAGGGTATTTTCCTGGTCGGGTAACAGAAAATACAGACGTTGATTCATGACAACCTCCCCGGGCGCGCCCGAAATTAGCTGTCTGCACTGAAGGCGTAGCGTATCTGCCAGGCCTATCAAGTATCCTGGCGGTTTAAATCAGCTCATCTTCCATTTCACCTGTTCTCCCGCCCGCATAGGGATCACGCGTTGATTTCCAAGTGGATAATGATCAGGAATCTGCCATTCGGCTCTTTCAAGCACAATGCTGTCCTGGTTTTCCGGGAGGCCATAAAAACGCGGTCCGAACTCGCTGGCAAAGCCTTCCAGCTTGTCCAGCGCGTTTGCCTGCGCAAACGCCTCTGCATAGAGTTCGATTGCGGCATGTGCTGTATAAAGTCCTGCGCAGCCGCAGGCGCTTTCTTTTGCATCCTGGGCGTGTGGTGCGCTGTCTGTGCCAAGAAAGAATTTTGGATTACCACTGGTTGCTGCATTAACCAGTGCCTGGCGATGTAGTTCGCGTTTCAGGATGGGCAGACAGTAATTATGCGGGCGGATGCCACCATTAAAGATAGCGTTGCGGTTCATCAGCAAGTGGTGCGCTGTCAGGGTGCCGGCAACCGTATCCGGGCCCTGCTCGACAAACTCAATACCCTGTTGTGTGGTGATATGTTCGAGAACGACTTTTAATGTTGGCATGCGCTCGATCAGGGGCCGCAACAGTGTGTCGATAAAAACGGCTTCCCGGTCGAAGATATCCACATCGGGATCAGTGACTTCACCGTGTACCAGCAAGGGCATACCGACGTCCTGCAGGGCTTCGAGTGCCGAGCGGGGTTTGCTGATATCGGTGACGCCGGAATCTGAATTGGTCGTGGCGCCGGCCGGGTAGTATTTCACCGCGTGTATCTGTCCACTTGCATACGCCTTGTGGATTTCCTCTGCTGACGTGTTATCAGTGAGGTACAGGGTCATGAGTGGTTCGAAGCCGCTGCCGTTGGGTAGCGCCTCGAGGATTCGCTGCCGGTAGGCAAGAGCAGCATCTGTGGTAGTAACAGGGGGTTTAAGGTTGGGCATAACGATCGCCCGCCCGAATTGAGCTGCGGTATGGCCAACCACGGATTGCATGGCGGCGCCATCACGCAAGTGCAGGTGCCAGTCGTCGGGGCGTCGTAACTTCAATTTCATATTGCCAGATTCCTGTTGATTATCATTGGTTTTCCGGCGCTTTTGCCGCAGTTTTTGGCGACTTTTGCCTTGACCTGATGGCCCAAAACAAAGATCATAGCGCGCTTGATTTTGGTCGGGTAGCGGATTGCGTGAGCAACACCTGTTTCCAGGCCGGCATGATGCATCAATGAAGCTGCAGAATGCTTAATTTTCTTTGAAAATTCAATAGTTTCAACTCAATCACGGGGTCTGGTTCAGATCCCTGGAACAGCAAGGAGCCTCATGAAAGACGCCGACAAAAAACGGCTGCTGCGTGAAATGTTGTTTGCGCGGCGCTTTGAGGAGCGCTGCTACGAAGCGTATGTAGAGCGAAAAATCGGTGGATTCCTCCACCTCTATCCGGGGCAGGAAGCCTGTTGTTTCGGTGTACTGGACGCCGCCCGTCCGGGACAGGACTATGTCATCACCGGTTATCGCGATCACGTCCACGCCATCAAGTGCGGCGCTGATCCCAAGCAGGTTATGGCTGAGTTGTATGCCAAGGAGACCGGGTCCTCGAAGGGGCGCGGTGGTTCCATGCATATCTTTGACACTGCACACCATTTCATGGGCGGCTATGCACTCGTGGGTGGGCCTTTCCCGCTGGCGGCCGGTATGGCCAAGGCCATAAAAATGAAAGGCGACGACGATATCGCCATTTGTTTCCTCGGTGATGCTGCCAACAATCAGGGGACTTTCCACGAGACCCTGAACATGGCCAAGCTGTGGGAACTGCCGGTTTTGTATGTGTGCGAAAACAACCTTTACGGTATTGGTACACGTATCGACCGTTCCACAGCGGTAGTAGACCAGTACAAGCGTGTCGCCGGCTATAACATTCCTTCTGCACAGGAAGATGGACAGGATATCGAGAAGGTATTCAAGGCAGCTACCAAAGCAGTTAATCATGTGCGTTCCGGCAAGGGTCCGTATTTCCTTGAGCTCATGACCTATCGTTATCGCGGTCATTCGATGTCGGATTCAAATGCCTACCGTTCCAAGGGCGAAGAACGCATGTGGTCAGACCGGGACCCGATCATCATGTTGCGTGACCGTCTCATTGAGGCCGGCCAGATGAGCAAAGATGAATACAAGGCCATGGATACAGAAATTCTGGATGAAATTGAGAATGACATCATCGCTTTCGCAGAGGCTTCGCCGGAACCACGCGTGGATGAGCTGGAGAAATATGTCCTCGCCGATAACGACCCCTGGGTTCATGGAGGTGGCCACTAATGGCTGAGATCATGTACTGGGAAGCGATTCGTCGTGCCCACGATGAGGAAATGGATCGCGATCCATTGGTAATTTGCATGGGTGAAGACATCGGTGTAGCCGGTGGTACCTATAAAGCCACTCAGGGTCTGTATGACAAGTACGGGGCAGACCGCGTGATGGATACGCCGATTTCGGAAAATGGTTATACCGGCCTGGGTGTCGGTGCATCATTTCTGGGGGTGCGGCCGATTATCGAGATTATGTCAGTAAACTTTGCCTGGCTGGCGATGGATCAGTTGTTTAACAGTGCGGCCAAGGTGCGGTACATGTCGGGCGGACAGCTGACTGCGCCAGTGGTCGTGCGCTCTGCCGGTGGTACTGCTCATCAGCTGGGTGCGCAGCATTCAGCGCGCATGGAGAAAGTTTTCATGGGCATTGCCGGTTTGCGTGTAGTTACGCCGTCCAATCCCAGGCAGGCCTATGGTCTGTTGAAGTCGGCGGTACGTTGTGATGACCCGGTGTACATCAACGAACATGAGTTGATGTACAACATGAAGGGCGAAGTGCCGGATGACGAATATTTCCACCCGCTGGAGGGCTCGGAAGTTGCCCGCGAAGGCAGTGATATCACTTTATTCGGATACAACATCTCCGTGCACTGGTGCGTGCAGGCGGCGGATATTCTTGCCAGGCAGTATGGGATCAACGCCGAGGTTGTCGATCTTTATGCGCTCACCCCGCTGGATCGTGCTGGCATAGCTGCCTCGGTACGCAAGACGCATCGTGCCGTGATTGTTGAGGAAGCCGAGCCAGCTGTGGGCGTCGGCTCTGAAGTTATGGCAATCATTAACGAAGAGTGCTTTTTTGAACTGGACGCAGCACCGGTACGCGTCTCGGCAGTCAATGTACCCATGCCATATAACCACGGTCTGGAGAAGGCGGCCATTCCAAACGCCAGCGACGTGGTTGATGCTGTTCGGAAAATGTTTGGCAAGTAGCACTGTATTTGAGGCCTGCGGAAACGCTTTGAGGGAATTGATGCAAAATTCCGTGGGCCTCAATGGTTAATTATTCTGGATTGATAAATGGCTGACCCATATGTAATCAAAATGCCCCAGTTGTCTGACACCATGACCGAAGGTGTGGTGGTGAGCTGGGAAAAAGCGATCGGTGACAAAATCGAGCGCGGCGATATTGTCGCAACGGTTGAGACCGACAAGGCGATCATGGATGTAGAAGTATTCCGTGACGGGTATTTGTCGGGTCCGTTGTCTGCTGTCGACAGCACGGTACCGGTGGGTGGGGCCATGGCTTACCTGGTAGCTACTGAAGGCGATGTACAGCAGGATGGTGCGCCGCCGGTTGTGACGGATTCTGCGCCTGAAGCATCAACTGAGCCGGCTGCCGAACCGGAAGCCGGAGTCACCGCCAGCGCTGCCGTACCGGAAGGTGCCAGTTATACCATCGCCATGCAGCAGCTATCCGACACCATGACCGAAGGTGTGGTGGTGAGCTGGGAAAAAGCGATCGGTGACAAGATCGATCGCGGTACCGTGGTCGCAACCGTGGAAACCGACAAAGCGATCATGGATGTAGAAGTATTCCGCGAAGGCTATCTGTCCGGTCCCCTGGCGCCAATTGATTCTACAGTGCCTGTTGGTGCTGCCATGGCTTACCTGGTTGAGAGTCCTGACCAGGTAGTGGATGAAGAAGCAGCGCCAGTTGCGAGTGGTGCCAGTACCGAAGCTTCTGCACCGGTATTACAGACTTCAGCTGTAGCTCCGGTCACTGCATCTAGTCCGGTAATCTCTGTTGCGGGTGCAAGTATGGCTGCACGGCCTCATGGTCGTGGCGCAACACCGTATGCGCGGGCGATTGCGGGCCAGCGTGGCATCGATCTTAACGGTTTGCGCGGAACCGGACCTGCCGGCGTGATCGTGGCAGCGGACGTTAACACTGCGCCTGCCGCCTCAGCGCCAGCTGCTGCGGGCTTCCCGCAAGTCGATGTGCCCGGCAATGGCCGTGACATGAACAAGCTGGAAAAGGCTATCAGTGATGCCATGACATCGTCGCTGTCTATGCCGACATTCCATGTTACGACGCATATAAAACTTGGCGCATTGATCAAGGCTTCGAAGGCGCAGGGTTCGTCCGTTACCGTAACTATCGCCAAGGCCTGTGCACTGGCGATGCAGCAGTTCCCGAAAATGAACTGGTGTTATCAGCCGCAGGACAAGCTGGTCGAACGCCCGAATATTGATATTGGCATGGCGGTATCCGCTGACGGCGGTGGCCTTGTCGTGCCAGTACTTCGCAACTGCGAAGCGCGCGAACTCGAGGAGCTGAACGAAGACTGGAGGGATCTGGTCGAGCGTGCCCGCAAGCGTCGCCTGAAGCCGGAAGAATACACGGGTTCTACCTTCCAGATTTCCAATATGGGCATGTTTGGCGTCAGTCACTTTGATGCTATAGCGACGCCGGGGATTGCCGCAATCCTTGCTATCTCGGCAAATACTGAACAGGGCAGTCCCTTTACCATCACCGCAGACCATCGTGTCGTCAATGGCGCTGAAGTGGCCATGTACCTGAAGGCGCTGAAAGAGTTTGTCGAACAACCCGATAGCTGGATGGGTTCAACCGGTCCTGCAGTTCCCGAGGGTGACTGGGATTACGATATTGTTGTTATCGGCGGTGGCCCCGGCGGTGAAGATTGCGCGCGTGATCTTGCCAGCCACGGCATGAAAGTGGCACTGATCAATGATGCGCCGTTCCCCGGTGGTGAATGCCTGTGGCGCGGATGCATACCCTCCAAGGCCTGGCGCGCTGCGGCTGACCGTATTCGCGATCGCCTGCATGACGAACACCTGGGTATTACACCAGGTAAGCCCAAGCTAAACTGGGAAAAACTGGAAGCTTCGCGTCGCAACGTGCTGGAAACCCGCGGTGACATGGCGCTGAAAACTGACAAGGGCGTGAAGATCAAATATGTTCAGGGCTTTGGCCGGTTCGTTGATGATCACACTGTGTTTGTTGATACATCCGGTAACAGTGATGATCCACATACGCGAGCCGTTGTTGGTGATAAGCCCCAGGGTGAGAACCTGACCTTTGGCTGTGCCGTGATTGCTACCGGTGCACCGCCGTTTGTGCCGCCAATCCCCGGAGCGATTGAAGGTCTTGTCGAAGGCGGTGGTGTGCTCACTTCGGACACGGTATGGGCACTGCCTGAGCAGCCTAAAAAGCTGGTCGTTATTGGCGGCGGTGCCATCGGTCTCGAAATGGCGCAGCTGATGCAGGACTTCGGAGCCAGGGTGACGCTATTGGAAGCACAGGAGCGCATCCTCGCAGAAGTTGAGCCGGAAATTGCGAAGCACTTAACCGCTGTTCTGAACGATGACCCGCGACTCGATATCCACACGTCGGTGAGTATCGACAAGATTTCCGGTGCCGCCGGCAATGTGCAGGTGGCCTATAAAGACAGCGATGGCAAGGCCCACAAGATCAAGGCTGACTACGTAATTATGGGTACCGGCAAACGACCGGTGCTGGATGGTCTTGGCCTGGATAAGGCAAACGTCGCCACTGATGGCCCGGCTATAAAGATCGATGCACGTTGCCGGACCAGTGTGCCGCATATTTTTGCTTTAGGCGACGTTGTTCCCGGTTTCATGCTTGCACATACGGCTGCCCAGCAGGGGCGTGTGGCAGCTGCGACCATCCTTGGCGAAGATATGAAATATGACCAGGACAAGGATTGTGGCGTGATCTTTACACGTCCTGAGGCAGCGTTTGTTGGCTTGTCGGTTGCACAGGCCAAGGCCAGGGGGATAGATGCTGTTGAGGCCAAGGTGCCGATGAGTATTGATGCCAAGGCCATGATCAACAATGAGCAGCATGGCATGATCAAGATTGTTGCCGATAAAAAGACGCAGCGCATCATTGGTGTGCACTTGCTTGCCGACCATGCGGATACGCTGATTGGTGAAGCCGTGTTGATGGTTTCGGCCAGCATGACGCTGGAGCAGGTGGGTAATGCGATTCACCCACACCCAACACAGAC
>JBHPFC010000057.1:0-18597 GCA_042576405.1 Pseudomonadota bacterium
GAATATACAGCGTAAGGCAAAGGAAGAGGCCCAGCGCAAGGCGGCAGAGAAAGAAATGCAGGACCGGCTGGCAGCAGAGCAGGAGAGCCTCGCAACGCAGCGCCGTTCAGCCATGCAGCGTATGATTGACGAATACGTGCTGTATATTCAGGAGAAGGTGCAGCGTAGCTGGATACGGCCACCAAGTAGCGGTGGCGAGTTGTCCTGTACTGTTGAAGTTCGCCTGATACCGAGTGGCGAGGTCATCGACGCACAGATTGTGCGTAGCAGTGGTAATGCTGCTTTTGACCGCTCGGTAGAAGCAGCCGTATTCAAGGCGTCACCGCTACCGGTGCCGCCAGACCCCGATGTTATGGAGCAGTTCCGTACACTGAGATTTGAGTTCAAACCAGAATGAATATGAGATACATCTATAAAAGTCTGCTGGGCGTTTTGCTGTACCTGCCATTACTGGCACATGCGGCGCTGACTATTGAGATAACCCAGGGTGTTGACGGCGCCGTGCCGATTGCCGTTGTGCCATTTGGTATTGAGGGCAGCGGCTCTGCTCCTCCTCAGGATGTCGCAGCTATTGTTGCTGCTGACCTGGCACGCAGTGGTCGTTTTGCACCGGTACCGGAACAAAATTTAATCGCCCGACCGGTAGAGATGGACCAGGTGAGGTTTCCGGACTGGCGCACGCTGGGTGTGGAAAATCTTATCATCGGTAAGGTCGAGCCAGTGGGTGCCGGGCAATACCGGGTTCAGTTTCGCCTCTTCGATGTGTTTCGTGGCCGACAGATCACCGGTTACAGTTTGCCGGCTTCCGCTGACAAATTGCGCTACGTGGCTCACCGGATCAGCGATATCATCTACGAGGCTCTGACTGGCCAGCCGGGTGCATTTGCTACCAAAATTGCGTATGTGATTTCAGAAAAGCGTAATGGTAAAACGGTTTATAAGCTGGAATTGGCTGACAGTGACGGTTACAACCCGAAAACGTTACTGAGTTCCGGGCAGCCGCTGATGTCACCCGGCTGGTCGCCCGATGCCCGTAAGCTGGCCTACGTCTCGTTTGAAAAACGCCGTGCGGGCGTGTTTGTGCAGGATGTCGCGACTGGCAAGCGTGAAGAGCTGGCTGCGTTTGCAGGAATCAACGGTGCGCCTGCCTGGTCGCCGGACGGGCGTAGTATGGCCGTGACCCTTTCCCGGGACGGTAATCCGGAAATTTACAGCATGCGTTTGTCGGACAAGAAGCTGAAACGGCTTACTTCCAGTGCTGCTATCGATACCGAGCCGGTCTGGACTCCGGATGGACGGAGTATTGTTTTCACATCGGATCGCGGCGGTAGTCCGCAGCTATATCGCATGCCGGCACAAGGCGGGCGTGCGCAGCGAGTAACCTTTGAAGGCAGCTATAACGCCAGTGCTGATTTTTCTCCGGATGGAAAAACACTGGCCATGGTGCACGGTGAAGGCGGGCGCTACCAGATTGCCACGCTCGACCTGGACAGCGGTCTGTTGCGTGTGCTGAGTGATGGCCAGCTGGACGAGTCGCCAAGCTTTGCACCCAACGGCAGTATGATTATTTATGCCACGGAAGCCGGACACCGTGGTGTGTTGGCTGCCGTGTCGAGTGACGGCCGGTTCCGTCAGCGTTTTAGCCTGCAGCAGGGTAATGTGCGTGAGCCCGTGTGGTCACCATTTGAAAAACGCAAGTAAATAGCCAGGAGTAGCACTTATGAACAGCATTATTTCTCAGTTAAAGGAGCAGATAGCATGAAACTCATTCACAGCGTGGCAGTGGCACTGGTTGTGGTCGCATTTGCCGGTTGTAGTTCAACAGGCGGTAACAAGGGCGACGATGTTGCTGTCGAGGATCGCAGTGGCGCGGGTGGTGACGGTAGTGCGGTTGCTACCGGTGTCGGTAGTGGTTATGGCGACCTCTCTGTCGAGTCCCTGAATGACCCCAATAGCCCGCTGTCGCAGCGCGTTATTTACTTCGAGTACGACAGTAGCGAAGTTGCGAGTCAGGATCGTCCGCTGGTAGAAGCGCACGCCGCATTTCTGGCAGCCAACCCGGAGATCAAGGTCGCTGTGGAAGGTCATGCCGACGAGCGTGGCGCACGTGAATACAATATTGGCCTGGGCGAGCAGCGTTCCCAGTCGGTACGACGTATGATGGAATTCCAGGGTGTCTCGCCGACACAGATCAGTACCGTTAGTTTCGGCGAAGAAAAACCGGCTGTGGAAGGCCATGATGAGTCTGCATGGAGCATGAACCGTCGTGTGGAATTGGTCTATGTGGGTTACTAGGGGAGCTGCAGCAGTTATCTTGCTGGCGCTGTCGGCGGAAGTGCCGGCGGCCAGCAATGCTGATCTCGAAGCGCGGATTCAGCAGCTCGAGCGCAAGCTGGATAGCCGCAGCCTGGTAAATATGCACGAGCAAGTCACCGCCTTGCAGCGCGAAGTTCAGCAGTTGCGCGGTGATATCGAGGTGCAGACACATACACTGGAAAGCCTGCAAAAGCGCCAGCGTGATCTTTATCTGGATATTGATCGTCGCTTGCACCGTATGGAGGCAGGAGGTGTGGAAACACAGTCCCAGTTGCCGGGCGCTGCGGCCGCGGCTGGAGCATCGGGTGTGCCCGCTAATGCTGCAGCGGCTGTTCCAGCTGCGAAGGCTGCTGAAACCCAAAAGGCGTCAGCGACGCTCAACCCTGCAGAGCAGCGCAAGGCCTACGACCAGGCGCTGGAGTTGCTGAAAGAAGGTCGCTACACCGATGCGTCCAGCGCTTTCCAGACATTCTTGAAGACCTACCCGGGCAGCAGCTATGCTGATAACGCCCAGTACTGGCTTGGAGAAGTGTATTACGTGACACGCAAGTTCAAGCCGGCGCTAATCGAGTTTGAAAAGGTGTTAACGCAATATCCTGCCAGTACCAAGGCCGGCGACGCCAGGTTGAAAATGGGATATATCTACTACGAACAAAATAGCTGGGCGGAAGCGCGTGAAATATTGGGGAAGGTTGTAAAGGATTCTCCGGGCAGCACAAGCGCACGGCTGGCGCAGGAGCGTATTGACCGTATGCAGAAGGAAGGGCACTAGCAGGCTGTTCAAACCGCTCTCGCGGCAAGATCTGACGTTATCACGCTGTATGTGAGTTGGCCGGCACGCATTTCCGGGGCTGCCGGCCAGTTTATGCGTAGCCCATCTGCTGTGAGCGGCATCAATTCCCCATTCGTCCCAGTGACACTCAGCGTCAGCCGGGTGCTAACATACACCTTATGAACACGGTCATACATCAGGCCACAGTGCCAGAGCGCCTGCGAATTACCGAGATATTTCTCTCCCTGCAAGGTGAATCCACCACAGTTGGGTTACCCACAGTTTTCGTGCGACTGACAGGCTGTCCGTTACGCTGCCAGTACTGTGATACGGAATATGCTTTTCGCGGTGGCGAATACCTGGAATTGCCCGTGCTGTTGAACAGGATCGCTTCCTACCAGGTACGCCACGTCACTGTGACCGGTGGCGAGCCGCTCGCACAACCGGCCTGCCTGCAATTTCTTGAACAGCTCTGTGATGCCGGTTATCTGGTGTCGCTTGAAACCAGCGGTGCGCTCGATGTCAGTCAGGTCGATGGGCGTGTTACCAAGGTGCTTGACCTCAAGACGCCTGGTTCGGACGAGGTCGAGCGTAACCGGTTTGAAAATCTCGATTACCTGGCGCCGCGTGACCAGGTCAAGTTTGTCATCTGCGACCGCATTGATTATGACTGGGCCTGTGGAGTGATAGACGAGTACCGCCTTCAGGGGCGCTGCGAATTGTTGTTTTCACCGAGTTATCAGCAGCAGGATGCAGCCGAATTGGCTGAATGGATTCTGAACGACCGCTTGCCGGTGCGTTTCCAGATGCAATTGCACAAGATCTTGTGGGGCAATGAGCCAGGACGTTGAGCGCAAGGCCGTGGTGCTGCTCTCCGGTGGTCTGGATTCAGCCACAGTGCTGGCGCTGGCCCGACAGCAGGGTTATGCCTGTTATGCCATGAGTCTCGACTACGGCCAGCGGCATTCGGCCGAGCTGGTGGCTGCCCGCCGGGTGGCCGAGGCGCAGGGAATTGTGGAGCACAAGGTGATGCCGATCGATCTGACCCTGATCGGCGGTTCGGCGCTGACCGATAGCCGCATCGAGGTGCCTGATCGACCTGGTGACGGCATACCGGTTACCTATGTGCCGGCCCGCAATACGATTTTTTTGTCTCTGGCGCTGGGTTGGGCAGAAGTGCTGGGTGCCTGGGATCTGTTCATCGGCGTGAATGCAGTAGACTATTCCGGGTACCCCGATTGCCGGCCGGAATACATTCAGGCATTTCAGCGTCTAAGCCAACTAGCCACCCGTGCGGGTGTTGAAGGTGGCATGTTTCAGGTACACACTCCGCTTATAGATATGAGTAAGGCCGGGATCATTCAGACCGGCACCCGGTTGGGTGTGGATTACGCTTTAACAGTATCCTGCTATACGGCCGATGAGGCGGGACGTGCCTGTGGACGTTGCGATTCGTGCCGCTTGCGCGCCGCCGGTTTCGCAGCAGCCGGGGTCGGTGATCCTACCCATTACCAACATGACAGATTGTAGTAAGAGGACTCATTTATGACGTTTGACAGCTTTATTTCCGCGCAGTCTTTTTTTCTCTGGACTGTTTTTATTATTGCGCTACTGATGGGCGCTATCGTCAATAAAACAAATTTTTGCACCATGGGTGCCGTGTCCGACTGGGTCAATATAGGCGATACGGGTCGGTTTCGCGCCTGGTTGTTCGCCATTGCGATTGCTCTGCTGGGTGTGACGGTGCTTGAAGCCGCCGGGGTGGTGAATGTCACCAGCGCATTTCCACCCTATCGTGGCCCCCAGTTGATCTGGGCTGAAAACCTGCTGGGCGGTATCCTGTTCGGTATCGGTATGACACTGGCCAGTGGTTGCGGCAACAAGTGCCTGGTGCGTATTGGTGGCGGCAATCTCAAGTCGATCATGGTGTTTGCAGTGATTGCTGTGATTGCCTACTTCATGATTAACCCGTTCCCCGGCTCGGACCAAACGCTGTTTACCGTGCTGTTCTATGACTGGATTCGGCCACTTGCCATCGACACGGGCACCAGCCAGGATCTGGGTGCGCTGCTTGCCGGCAGTGAAAAAGCGGCAACTGCGCGGATGATTATAGGCGGCCTACTGGGCTTTGCGTTGCTGGTAATAGTGTTCAGCTCGCGTGATTTCCGGGGCAGTTTTGACAACATCCTCGGTGGTCTGGCGGTAGGTCTGGCGGTACTGGCTGCCTGGTACGTAACCAGCAATGTGCAGCTGGATATCGATGGCGAAAATTACACGCTACAGGCTTATGCCCAGCAATGGGATTTTCTTGCCGAGTCGGACGAGGGCAAGCCTGCCGACACGCGACCGCTGGCGGCGCAATCCTTTACCTTTATCAACCCCATGGGGCAGACGGCTGGTTACTCAGCGTCCGGATTCAGTTCGGCTTACCTGACCTTCGGCGTTATGGCAGTTGCCGGCGTTATTCTCGGGTCACTGCTATGGTCGCTGCTGAGTCGCAGCTTCCGCTTTGAATGGTTTGCCTCCTTCAGGGATTTTTTCAGCCACTTTATCGGTGCCATACTGATGGGTTTCGGTGGTGTGCTGGCGCTGGGTTGTACCATCGGTCAGGGAATTACCGGTATTTCCACCCTGGCGCTTGGGTCATTCATTGCCTTTGGAGGTATTGTCCTTGGTAGTGCGCTGACCATGAAAATCCAGTATTACAAAATGGTGTACGAGGCCGACGCCAGCTTTATTGCAGCACTGATTACCGCGCTGGTCGACATGCACCTGCTGCCCAAGGCGATGCGACGACTCGACGCTGTCTGACAGGCTTCACCGGTTCCCCGGCAGGCAGAGGCGGGGAACCGGCTGGTTTCCTGCAAGCCTGTCGAAGGCTTGTCATTTTCGGCGGGTTCGGTATCATCCCCGCCTTCTTTACGGGTCGTTAGCTCAGTTGGTAGAGCAGTTGGCTTTTAACCAATTGGTCGTAGGTTCGAATCCTACACGACCCACCATTATTCAAAGGGTTATGGGCTTGTAAATCACCCATTATCTCTGCCAGGCATGTGCCGCGGTGAAGCTGTGCAGCAAAATCCCGCTGGTCGGTTCCTGGCGAAATTTCCGGTTAATCGTGCTTGCTGTCGGCGTGGTCCTGTTCGCGGAACTCTGCCGGGGCCATACCCGTCCAGCGGCGGAAAGCGCGGGTGAAATTGCTGGGTTCTGAGAACCCCAGCAGGTAGGTTATTTCACCTATTGGCCGGTGTGTCTCACGGATATAGTGCAGCGCCAGTTCCCGACGTGTGTCCTCTAGTAATCCCTTGAAATTGGTGCCTTCCTCTTTCAGCCTGCGCTGCAGGCTGCGCAGGCTCAGGTTGAGCGTACAGGCGATGTTGCTCTGCTGTGGCGTTCCGTCCGGCAATAATTCGATGATGCGGGAGCGGACCTGCATGGCAGTGCTGTCGCGGTCATAGCGCGCCAGATAGTCGATTACAGCCTGGTCATTGATGCGGGCCAGTTCCGGGCTTGGGGTCGGCAGGGGGTTGTCGAGCTCACGGGCGCGAAATCGCAGGCGGTTGGTCTTGGCGCTATAGTAGATTGGTGCCTTGAACAGGGCATCAAAGGATTCATGGCAGTCGGGTTTGGGACGTTGCAGGTAAACGACTTCCGGGTTAAGTGACTGGCCGGCAGTGATTCGACACATGCGCAGGAACGAGGCCATGCCCATATCGCCGGCAGCATGTACGAAGTTCGGCCACTTTTCCGGGCCGGTGATGACCAGGTCAACCGACTGATCGATATCAATCAGGCGAACATCGATCAAAGCATTAACGAAACGCGAGAAGCGCACCAGACGGTTTAGCCCGTCACGCAGGGTGTCGCTGGCCAGCCAGGCAAACCCCAGCCCCTGCAGCACGCTGGGTTGGGTGTATTCGGCCAGTTTCAGTCCAAAGCACTCGTCACCGGTTGCCTCTACTGCCAGGCGCCAGAGCGCCTGCAGACGGGTTGTTTGAAAGCGCTTATCGGGACGTGACGCTTCCTTAATATCAATCCCTGCCTCTTCAAACAGTGGCAATGGATCGATCTGGTAAGCGCGCAGGCCTTGCGCAATCAATGCGGCGACGCCGGACAGTGTCGTGATCCGTTCTAGATTGGGATGTTCCGTCATGCCGCCTCGCGTTCCCGGTTAACGGTAACGATACTAGCAGGCTTTGTAAATGCTTACAGCAGACGCATCGGCTATTGCAGGTTGAAGTATGCTGTTGTGGACGCGAGCTGGTGCTTGAAGGGTGATGCGCCCACCGGCCAGGTGCCGGTGAGCGCGTCTATGTGGGTTTGACTAGTTGGAAAGGCCCGGGTTGCCCGCAACGCCTTTGAGCACGGGTTCGTTGAGCGCAATCTTGCTGATGGTTTTCTTGTCGCGCAGATACTCGGCAACTACATCCCAGACCGGGGTAGCATCCAGTTTCTGTGCGACACTGGCCCAGCCAGCAACTGCATATTCCTTGTCGGCACTCAGTGGCTTGCCGTCCAGCTCCATATCGCTGATACGCGAGCCGATGCTGGCGTTCGGATCGATGCTGTACTTGAGCCCACCGACGCGCACCATGTCACCGCCCTGCTGATAGTAGGGGTCTTTATTGAACAGGTTGTCGGCAACGTCTTCAAGAATTTCCTTGATGCGTGTGCCAGTCATGTTGTTCAGGGTGACTGAGGGGTAGGTGATGGCTGTCTGGGTCATGACATGGTCGAAAGTGATGGCTTCCCCCGGCATGACGCTGACGCCCCAGCGGAAGCCGGGGGAGAAGGCGATTTCGGCGCCCTGGACGTCCATCAGTGCGTCACAGATGAGCTGGTCAAACGTTCCGTTGAAGTTGCCGCGACGGTAGAGCAGTTCATCGGTAACGGCCAGCTCTTCGTTAAGCTTGTCCTTGTAGGGTGCGCGTACCTTGTCGATGTAAGTGGCCATTTCGGTATCGGCTTCGAGCAGGTTGGAGAATACTGGCAGCAGGTGGTAGCGGTAGTCGCGGATCTTGCCATCGCGGACGTCGAAGTCGAGCACGCTGAGAAATTTGCTGTTGGAGCCGGCGTTGGTGACCAGCGTAACGCCATTGGCGTTTTTGACTTCCACCGGACGCGGTACGGCGTCATGAGTATGGCCGCCCATAATGGCATCAATGCCGGTGACACGAGATGCCATCTTGAGGTCGACGTCCATGCCATTGTGCGACAGAACAATGACCACTTGTGCGCCTTCGCCGCGCGCCTTGTCCACCATTTCCTGCATGCGATCTTCGCGTATGCCGAAGCTCCAGTCGGGTACCATGAAGCGCGGGTTGGCAATCGGTGTATACGGGAATGCCTGGCCAATAATAGCCGTTGGTACGCCATTGATCTCCTTGATGACGTAGGGCTTGAAGACCTGTTCCCCCCACTCATTGTCGATTATGTTCTGGGCAACAAAATCGATGCTGCCCTTGAAATCGTTGTTAATGATTTCCGTAACGCGGTCAGCGCCGAAAGTCATTTCCCAGTGCGCGGTCATAACGTCCACGCCGAGCATCTTCTGGGCATCGACCATATCCTGAGCGTCGGTCCAGTACGAGGTGCCGGAACCCTGCCAGGTATCGCCGCCATCAAGCAACAGCGAGCCCGGGCGCTGAGCGCGGACGGTCTTGATCAGTGTCGACAGGTGAGCAAAGCCACCAACCTTGCCGAGCTGATTCGCCGCGTCGACAAAGTTCAGATAGGTGAACGCATGCGCCTCGGGAGAGCCGGGCAATATGCCATAGTGTTTCAGAAAGGCGTCGCCTACCAGGTGCGGAGGATTGCCTTTCATGGGGCCTATGCCCAGATTGATGCTCGGCTCGCGAAAGTAGATGGGCAACAGTTGCGCATGGCAGTCGGTATAGTGCATCAGCGAAACGTTGCCAAAGGCTGGAATCTCGTAGGGTGTACCGGGGCTGGAGGCTGGTTTGACTCCGTTGTGAGATGCAGCGGGTTTATCGCTTTCGCAGGCGCTGAGGGACATCCCTGAGGCGCTAGCGACAGCTAGCATCTGAAGAAATTCGCGGCGGCTGATGTTCATGCTGTATTCCTTGCTGAAAAGTTGATTTAAGGCGATGCAGATTGTCTAAATAGACGTCTTGCAGACGCCAATATTCCGGGCTGGTAATCAAAAAAGCCCGGCCAATTGACCGGGCTTTTCGCTTAAGCGCTGCTCGTTATTTGCGAGCACCTGGGCCGTTGAGATCCAGACCATTGCTGACAAAGGTATGGAAGTACTCAAGGGCGTTGTACTCGTCTTGCTGAGGCTTGAATGGCTTGGCTCGAACCTGCTTGTTACAACCACCGTATCGGCGCTGAATGGTGCCCAGGCCGCCCCACTTGGAACGATAGACAGGGAAGTGAGTGGTATGACCCAATGCCGGGCTGAGCAAGTCAGCGCGGACACGGTTGCCAGCGTTGAACTGATGACAATCGGCACAGGACATGTTTAGCTGGCCACGCTTCGAGTAGAAGTGTGCCTTACCCTGGTTGTAGGCTGCCATGGCGCCGTCATCCGCAGGAATCTTCACGTTGGTTTTATTGCCACGCGAAGTGTAGGCCATATACGCCGAGATATCGGCAATATCGCCCTTTTGCCATTTCAGCGGTTTCTCACCGTTGGCTTCGCGGCAGGCATTGATAGTGCCTTCCAGTGTAACCACTTTGCCGGTATTGGTATCGAAGTAAGGATAATCCTGCTTGACACCGACGCCGCCATTGCGGAAGCAGCTGGCATAGGTCTTGCCATTTTTGAACGGCTGGTTAAACAGGCTCTTGCCTTTGTCAATGTTGAGTTCATAGGGCGGGAACTCCTCGATGGATTCCCACTGTTCGCGGGATGCGGCATCAATGGAATACACGCCATTTACAAAATCGTTAAACGGTACATCGGGAAAACGATCTGCAAAATATGCACGGAACTCGACCAGGTCTTGCTGGGGTCCCGCCTGGACGGCGAGGGATGCAGCAGCTGTCAGGCCAAGTGTCGCAATAATGGTTAGCAATTTTTTCATGGATTCTCCACCTCCGGTTCTGGGTGTTGTCCGGGTTATCTGAATCAAGTGAGATCAGCTGACTTTTGTTTCTGTTGAGTCACTTTCACCCTTGTTATCGACCCAGCTGATTTTCAGGTTATCGCCGGCCTTGGCACCGGTGAACTTGAATGACAGATAGGGGTTCTTGGAGACGGCAGCTCCCCACAATGCGGTCATAACCTTGGTACCGTTATGCTCGCAAACCACTTCCTGGATGAAGTGTGCGGGAATCAGCTTGCCGGACTTTTTGTCCTTGCGCAGACCTGTTTCCATCGGGTGCTTGACCAATGCTTTGACTGTGGTTACGCCGTCGCTCATCTTCGCTCTAGCTTTAATTGATGACATGTTTCTATCCTCTATCCTTTAATTAGCCGCCGCAGCCGCCGATGGTGACCTTAACTTCTTTGCCGGTGCTGTAAAGTTTGCCGCCGGCTTTGACTACAGCAATAACGCTGGAGGTCTTGCCCATCTTGATACGGGTGGATACAAAGCCCTCTGCGCCTGCGCCCAAGATAAAAGAAGCAGTCAGTGGCGCTGCATTCTTTTCGGCCATAATGCTGATGGACTCGGCGTTAGCGATGCTGGTTTCAACAGAAACCGGTACCACGGCACCATTTTCTGCGATATCCGGCGCGCGAATAGTAATCTTGTCCGAACCTTCCAGCGCGTGCGATCCCACCAGGGTATCAAGCGCACTATCTACGGACTTGGCCTCGAACGCGGCAGTCGGCCAGGCGGCCATTACCATGCGCGGGGTCAGCAGGCCTGCGCCCACGGCTGCGCCGACTGCGCCGGCGGCTACGGATCCTTTCAGGAAGGTTCTGCGTTTCATATTGGTCACTAGTCTATCTCCTCTGAATCTACGCACTCGTTACAGTGTGTAGACGTATTCCACGATTTTATCGATATCGCCTTCGCTCAGTATCTGCTGGCGACCGAAGGGCGGCATAATAGTGTTCGGATTCATTTTGGTGGCATCCCAGATCTGGGCGCGCAGTTTGGCCTTGTCGGGGAAACGCGCCTTCATGGCAATCAATGGCGGCCCGATGTTGCCGGGCAGATCGCCGCCTTCCATCTGATGGCAGGCCAGGCAATTGCCTTTTTTGCGGTCAAATGAAATTGCTTTACCCTGTTCAACAGCTGAAGCATCAGCCGCGATGACGGGGTTGGGTAGCAGGGCCAGGCTACCGGCAAGTGCCAGTACTGAACCTGCAGTCTTCATGATGCTGGGAAGTGTCCGCATCAGTTCCTCCTTCAATGCGCTTTCTTTAAGGTGGTGGATGTGCCGGCTGCCCGGCACGCGTCTAAATCCGTCTGGTCAGTTTTACAATATAGTGTGCTGTTTGCCTCGAGTCAAAACGAATTCTCGTTTTATTACCGGTATTAAGAGCAGGTATTAAGAAGCTATATAAGCACTTGTTAACACATGACTGCATCGTAAGCGTGAACCAGAAATTAATTGTCTATGCGCGGGACGGGGAAAAGCAGCAATTTATTCCCCGAGCCGCGCCTAATTCTGTTCACGTGCCTTCAGTATCTGTTTGAACTCGGTCAGGCGAGCTTCAAATCGGGCACGTTCGTATTGGCTTAGTCCCTTGTGCTTGAGGGCGCGTTCCATCTGATCTATGGCGAAGCGCAGGTTGCCGTAAAGATAGTACACCTCGGCCGAGGCGACATTGGTTTCCCAGGCCGGACCAGAGACGCTCGCTGCTTTGGCCCATAGTTCATATATCTCCGGTGTACGCGCCTGTTTGTTGCGCAGCATCTTTACGGCCTGATCGCGAGCCTCGGCAGCCTGGCCGCTCTGGATCAATGCCGAAGTGTAGTATTGGCCAACTATCAGGTCACCGGGATAGAGCTTCAGTGTTTCGCTGAAGCGCTTGAGTGCCGCATCAGTCTGTCCGCTGTCGAGTTCCAGCCGGGCCATGCTGATGCGATTTTACGATCCGGCTCCTTGTTGAGCAGGGGCTGCAACTGTTTTTTTGCGGTGGCGTAATCATTGTTGCGCCAGTATGCCAGGGCCAGGCCATATTGATCAGCGGGCCCGGCCGACTGCTTTTTGGCGCGATTCTGGAACGTGCTTAATATGGTTTGCGGGCTGCTGGATTCCAGGACCTGGAGGCGTGCACGGATCAACTGAAACTCGAGGGAATCAAGGTCCTTTCCGCGGCCGTATTTTCGGCTCGCGACATGGATTCGGCAATACGGTTGGTGGTGACCGGGTGGGTGCTGAGAAATTCGGGGACGTTGCTACCATAAAGTCGTGTCGACTGATGCAGGCGCTCGAAGAAGCTCGGCATACCGTAAGGGTCGATACCGGAGCGTGCCAGTGTCTGGATACCTATGCGGTCAGCCTCTTTTTCATTGGCGCGCGTAAAATTCAGTTGCCGCTGTATATTGCCCGCTTGCACGGCCGAGATCGCGGCAATACCGGCGTCCGGGCTGTCGGCAGCGACCCCAAGCAGAATACCGGCGATCATGGCCGCCGCTGTAGGCAGGCTCATCTGCTGGGCGCTTTCATAGGCGCGCAGCAAGTGGCGCTGGGTAACGTGCGCAATTTCGTGGGCCATTACACCTGCGAGCTCGGATTCGTTCTCCGCCGTAAGAATCAGGCCGGTGTGGATCCCGATGTAGCCGCCCGGACCTGCAAACGCGTTCACTGCAGAATTGTCGACCACGAAAAATGTGAAGGGGTAACTGGGGGCGTCGCTGTTGGCGACAAGGCGCTGGCCGAGCTGGCTGATATAGCCGTGAATATCCGGATCCGAGACCAGTTTCGAGCTGGCACGAATGTAGCGCATAAACTCCTCACCGAACGCCATCTCCTGTGCCGGTGAAATAAGCGATCCACTGGAATCACCGAAATCCGGTAAATCGCTGCCTGAGATATCGCTGTAGATAAGGGGCGTATTGAGAACAAGCGCACCGCAAAGTGCGGCACTTATTAACCGACGGACATTCATTGACTATGGAGAATACCTCAGTCAATGACGTGAGACTAGCGTCAGCTGTCTCTATCAAGGTGTGAACATTTATATAGTTGCCAGCGGTAGTTCTTTCACTTGACAGAAGTGGCTTCCTCAGACAGAATATTAGAAATATCTTATATAGGTTGCGCCATGCTTGGTATTGAAGAAATTGACGCTGCAGGTCTGGCGGCGCTGATGGAGTGCAGTAATGCGCCGTTGCTGGTCGATGTGCGTAGCCCCGCAGAAATGGCGCAGGGCATGTTGCCGGGTGCCCAGATCGTGCCTATGCATCTGGTGCCGCTCAGGCTGGACGAGTGGCGTAGCCATGAAAAGATCGTCTTTTACTGCCGTACCGGCGCTCGTTCGGGACAGGTTTGCGCTTTTTTGCAGCAACAGGGCATTGATTCAGTGGTTAATTTGCGGGGCGGTATAGTCGACTGGCACCGACAGGGATTACAGATTGAGGTACCGCCGGCCGCAAACCTGTCCAGTTAGGTGCGCTTTAACGCATTGCCCGTAAAATGCTGCAATCATCCGCTTTGGGCTTGCGTTTAAGCGGGACTTATCCTATAAAGAGCCCCCACCTTATATACTTAGCAATTACTGTTTCGCGGTTAATTACCAATACACGTTTAAGGAGCGCTGTACGATGGCAAATTTTGATGAAGAATTAGACGCATCCGGACTGAACTGCCCCCTGCCGATCCTGCGGGCAAAGAAGGCTCTGGGTACGATCAATAGTGGTCAAGTGCTGCGCATCATTGCTACTGACCCGGGTTCAGTGAAAGATTTCGAAGCTTTCGCCAAGCAGACCGGTAACGAACTGCTGGAATCCAAGGAAGCTGGCGGCAAGTACGAGTTCCTGATCAAGAAGAATTAAGCCGCTGGTATGGCAAAAAAGGGGCTGGAGGATAAAACCTCCAGCCCCTTTTTTTATGTGCTTTTAAAAGCTGCTAGATATTCCACACCAGCTGGGCGCTGAGAATGTTTACGTCGGCGTCGTATTCGCCGTTGATATTACCCGCGCTGGTAGAAGTGTGGTTGATTTTGGGGTCGTCAACGAAGAGATGAGCGTAACCGACATCGACCCCGAAGCTTTGATTAATTTGATAACCAAAGCCCACCGAGATCCAGGTGCGGTCTTCTCCCGGTATGCGGGGTGTGCGGTGCTCGGCATCCGGGATCGGGGTTTCATCGTAGGCAACGCCGCCGCGGAAGGTCCAGGCACTGTTCATGCGGTAATCCACGCCGACAGAATAGCGCATGACGTCATCCCAGTTTTCGTCGACGACGGAATCCGGCTGGTTGGAGTCGTAGCCGATACGTAACTCGTCAAAGTTATCCCATCCGGTCCAGGTGGCGTCGGCCATTACCGACCACTTGCTGTTAAGGTCATGCCACACACTCAGGGATGCATTCTGCGGGAGATTGATGCTGGCGTGGATGTCTGTATCCACAAATATGCCGAACGGAGATAACTGTGGAATGGTGTTGGAGAATCTACCGTCGCCATTCAGTTTTTGCTGGACCTTGGAGCGATAGCTTAAGCCTACGCGGGTGCTGCTTGTCGGTTCGTACAATAGTCCCACGTTATAACCACCAGCCCAGTTGTCGCCTTCCACTTTGGCGAACCCGTCGGCGCTTTGAGGTGTCAGACCAGCACAATTTGCCGGATCGGCGCCAGGTACACCAAGGGCTTGAAGTTGTGCCAGCGTAGGTGCGCACAGGCTGCCCTGATCGATCGACTGGGTCAGTTTCGCATCAATGTACTGCAGGCTGATGCCGGCCCCGACAGAAAGTCTGTTGTTGACCTTGTAAGCTATTGAGGGGTTTATATTGACAGTGTGGACTTCTGATTCGATGGCGTGATACCGGCCTTTCCAGTCTTTATCATATTCGGTAGCAAGCCCAAAGGGTACGGTGATGCCGAGGCCGGCAAATAGACCGTTGCCCAGTGGTGCGGTGATATACAGGTTGGGTACCAGTCCATCCTGCCCGGCGTCACCCCCATTACCGCCGGAAACCGCACCGCCAAAAATATCCGTTGCAGTGCCATCAAACTTTGCCGATGGATCCACGTAGTGCAGACCGCCCACCACCTGCGCCGGAAGGCGAGTCATGCCTGCAGGGTTAAAGTAAACGGTTGATGCGTCGTTAGCGAAAGCAGCGCCACCGGCAAAGGCATTGCCCATCTGGCTGGCGCTTTGTTCTATCAAGGCAAAACCGCCAGCCATTGAAATGGATGAAAAAGTGGTCAGGATTCCGGCGCTGATAAGCCGCAGTGACGAAATACCGACAACGGATTTCTGCATGGGCTGCTTCTCCAGTTTGTTGCTTGGCCGCTACGAGAATTCAGCATACTTCCCTCAGGTGCTGTAATTCAAGTGCGAAACACGTATTGCGACATATTAGGAAGCTGCGCTAAGTATTAGTAAATGCTGATGTATTGGTGCCGGCATATATTTTGCTTTTTTTGCTTTGGACGATTGACAAAGTGTGGTGTTTTATTACATCTTTGTAGTTAATACCCCAAAAGCATGTTGTTAATTAGCAACATACGATAAAAAAGGGGGGCCACGAGACTAATGGACATGAGGAATGGAGATATGAGAAACATCCTGAAACGGGCGCTTGCATTGGCCGCAGTTACGGCCCTGCTAGCGGCACCAATGGCGCAGGCAACCAATGGATATTTCAAGATTGGTGCAGGTGCAAAGAACCGCGGCATGGCTGGCGCAGGTATCGCCTACGGACAGGACCCGATGGCAGCTGCTATTAATCCTGCGTCGATAGCTGAAGTGGAAGATAGCGTGGTAGCCGGCGTTGAGATTTTCAAGCCCAAGCGTAAGGGGCAGGTTGATGCCACAGGAATGCTTGTGCCGGATCTCGGTGGAGCAGGACCCCGGCAAGGTGCATACTCGAACGAACAGAGTCGTTCCAACGTGTTCTTTATCCCGAGTTTCGGTATTACCAAGGCCTGGAGTAACAAAATTACACTGGGTATGTCGGTTGCGGGCAATGGCGGTATGAATACCCGCTATGGTAACGCTGATACCGGCAACGGTAATATCTACGTCGATGCTTTCGCGCCGGTTATTGGCGACACAGCCACCTCGACTTTCCAGCCGGGACCCTCGGGCTTTGCCGGTTTACTCACTTTGCCCCCGCCTAATGGCTTCGGTGTTCCAACCGCAGTAGTAGATGGGCAGCTACCGAGTCTGTACCTGAACCCCAATAATACTCCGGCACTGGGCATTAACCTGGCTCAGGTGCTGATCTCACCAACGCTTACCTACAAAATTACACCCAATCACGCCATCGGTTTCGGGCCGGTGATCGGTTACCAGAGTTTCCGTTCCTACGGTCTCGGATTGTTCCAGGGGTTCTCCAGTGATCCGGGTAAAGTAACCAATAACGGCAATGACGACGCCCTGGGTGTTGGTGGGCAGATCGGCTACCAGGGACACATGGGCATGTTCTCATTTGGTCTCATGGGGCGTTCCAAGATCTATATGGATGAGTTCGACGACTACTCAGGCCTGTTTGCAGAGCAGGGTGATTTCGATATCCCGGCCATGTTTGGCGGTGGTATCGCACTTCATTTCGGTTCCAAACTGACCGTCGCTGTCGATGTATCCCGCATCATGTACAGTGATGTGAAGGCGATCAACAACGACGGGCCGACTGCAAATGAATTCTTCGGAGCATTTGTCGGCGCCCTCACCGGTAATCCTGCAGCAGTTTCCAACCCCCTCGGTACCAACGATGGTTGGGGTTTTGGCTGGGATGATGCGACGGTCTACAAGATCGGTGTCAATTACGCCTACAGCCCAACATGGACATTCCGTGCCGGCTTCAACTACTCTGAGATTCCTTACGATGATGATCAGGCGTTGTTTAATGTGCTGGCCCCGGCAACCGTAGAGAAACACGCCACGGTCGGTTTTACCTACATGGTAAATCCGGACACCGATTTCTCCATGACTTACATGCATGCCTTCAGGAATGATGTCGATAACACCTATACCGGTAGCGGGCCGTTTACCGGCTTCAGTTACGGCGCCAAGAATGACATGTACCAGAATGCGATCGAGGCGGCCTTTTCCTGGAAATTTTAATTGACTTGCAGTGTAAGCAGTTTTTGAGCCACTAAACTGAAAAGGGTCGTGTTTGTGCGACCCTTTTCATTATTTCTTGCTTGGGGTCGTAGTTTTAAACATATTTGTTTACGATGCATTGCGGCCATAGACCAAAGCGTTGAGGAGAGAAGGAATGAACATAATGAAACGAATAATTGCTGCATTCATGCTGGTGGGCTTGATGGCGGTGTCCTATTCGGGTTACGTACAGGCGGCTGAGAAATTCAAGCCATTCGTGCTTGCATCCAAAGGGTCGGGTGATTTTGATGCCAAGGTGGCTGCAACCAAAACAGCGTTAACCGGTGCTGGCTTCAAGATTATTGGTGAGTACAGTCCTTATTCGGGTACGTTTGTCGAGAACGCACAAGTAATTATCGTAACTAACGATGACCTGAAAAAAGTGGCATCAATGACGAAGTTCGGCGGGTTCGCGGCACCATGGCGTGTAGCCGTTACCCAGTCTGGTGACGAGATCCAGGTGGCGTACCCGAATCCCCTGTACATTGCTAACGCTTACCGTCTTAAATCAGACCTCAATGGTGTCAACGAAGCGCTTAAAGGCGCGCTGGGTGCCGAGGAAACATTTGGCTCCAAGAAGGGGCTGTCAGCTCGCAAGCTACGCAAATATCACTACACCTTCGGTATGGAATACTTCGATGATCCCTACGAGTTGGCCAGGCATGACAGCCACGATCAGGCACTGAAGGCTGTCGAAAAGAATCTGGCGGCTGGCGTGGCCGGAGTTACGCAGGTATATCGCCTGGACCTGTCTAATGATGTTTCCGTTTTCGGTGTGAGCCTCAAGGCGCCGAGTGAGGCAGAGAAAGATATGGATGACGCACATATCATGAGTGTTGTCGATTTTGAAGAGCTCAAGGGAACTTCATACCTGCCTGTCGAGATTATGGTTGACGGTAATGATGTTTATGCCCTGCACATGCGTTTTCGCATGGCGGTGCATTATCCAGACCTGAAAATGATGGGGAAAAACAGTTTCATGAATATTATGCCGAGCCCAAATGCTATTCAGGCGGCTCTTACAGCTGCTGCTGGAGGTAAATAGTAAAACGGTTTGTTTTAAAAATCGGCTGAAACCCCGCCCAGGCGGGGTTTTTTTATGGGCGGTGTAATCCATGGGTTGATTTGGTTGGCGTGGTGCAGCAACCGGCTGGTATGTCAGTAGATTTACTGTTTAAGATTTGCCGTTGGTGGTCGTAATAATGGACAGGCGTAAAGGCATGTTGCCAGCGGAGTCTACAACGTTCGGGGAATGATCGAGTCAATTATGAAACCTAGTATCTTACGTAACTTATTGATTGGATGTGTATCTTTTGGTC
>JBHPFC010000058.1:0-17866 GCA_042576405.1 Pseudomonadota bacterium
GGCAATAAGTCTGAGCTGAACAGTACCAGCCTTCAGGCAGAGGCCTGAACTGTCTCTTAGCGACGTTGACGTACCGCAGCTGCCAGCTTCTCGAGTAACGGCACAGTGTTGTCCCAACTGATACAGGCATCGGTAATGCTCTTGCCGTATTCAAGCGTCGCACTGCCAGGCTCGCAATCCTGACGCCCTTCCAGCAGGTGGCTTTCAATCATGGCCCCCATGATGCGCGCGTCTCCTGCGGCAATCTGGCTGGCCACATCGTCACCCACATCGATTTGGCGCTGGAATTCCTTTGAGCTGTTGCCGTGACTGAAATCAATCATGATGCGCGCATCCAGGCCAGCCGATTCAAGTTGTTCGGCCGCAGCAGCCACCCCGGCCGCATCATAGTTCGGTTCTTTTCCACCGCGCAGAATAATATGGCAATCCTCATTACCTGCCGTCGAAAAAATTGCCGCATGGCCAGCCTTGGTCAGTGCCAGGAAGTGGTGTGGTTGCGATGCAGAACGTATTGCATCAATCGCAATTTTCAAAGTCCCGTCCGTACCATTCTTGAACCCCACCGCACAGGACAGCCCTGAAGCCAGCTCCCGGTGTACCTGACTTTCCGCAGTACGTGCCCCGATTGCACCCCAGCTAATCAAATCAGAAACGTATTGGGGTGACATCAAATCCAGGTACTCTGTTGCCGCCGGTACACCGGTCTCATTGATATCCAGTAACAGCTTGCGCGCCAGCCTCAGTCCCTTATTGATATGGAAACTACCATCCAGATCAGGATCATTGATCAAACCTTTCCAGCCAACCGTAGTTCTTGGCTTTTCAAAGTAGACACGCATGACAATTAACAGATCATCAGACAACTGCTCACGCACAGCTTTCAGCCGCCGGGCATAATCAAGTGCTGCCTCGGGGTCGTGTATCGAGCATGGACCGACAATGACCAGCATACGATCATCTTCACGGCGAAGAATGTGGTGAATCGCCTCTCGCGTTTCACACGTTGTTCTGGCAGCTGTTGCCGTAACCGGAAACTCGGCTTGTACCTCCGCATAGGGAACCACTTCGCGAATTTCGACAATTCTAAGGTCGTCGGTCTTATATGACATTTTGGATGGCTCGCCGGTCCCGTACTGAACCTGGCTTTAAAACAGATTCCACAATTTAAAAACTAGTCGGAGCGAAGATTAACAAACCTACTATTTACCACACGTTAAAAGAGCCTTGGCGCCGACCTAACCTTCTGATTGCAGTGAATTAATAATCCACTCGATCAGTCTTGGATCGGCATTATACACGACCGGTAAGCATATGTTTTTATTGTGTTGGCAACTAATTTTTTTGTACAGGTCACTAATTCAGCTGTTGCTTTAGACAACGACACCGGCTGATAGAAAGCATGGCGGCGCCATCGTTCCGGCTTTCCCCGCTCACTCCGTAAACCACCATACCGACATCTAACTCCTTAAGAAATATCAACTTACGCAAGAAGATCATTATTGACCGAGCGACACCATATACGTAGTATTCAACGAATAATCCGGAAGTTTAGGTCCACTCTTGCCTATACGCAGGTTTCAATTTTTACCTGTCTACACAAAATATCCATATAAACCAATCAACACTATTAACCAAGCGGATAGCACTAGAAAACAAATGCCAATTTGCCGACTGCTACCCCAACCCTAAACGATCAGGCTCAATGCATGTCATCACTCAATACCACGACAATAGCATCAGACAGCCTGAGTGACGTTCGGCAGTATGTTAAAGCGCATTTTCCTTTGGCTAGAGAGACCGCAACTCGCTCATTCATCGCGTGCTATTTAGGCACCCTTATCCCATTTTTGACTATGCTTGCGGTGTCCTCCAGCCACCCGGAAATACCAGCCTTCTTAGCTACGGCAATCGTCGCGGGTTTCACGCAGAATGCAATGGGCATACTCATGCATGAAGGTAGCCACTATTTTTTCCATAAAAGCCCCATAATCAACGACCGGATCGCCGATATATTTGTGTGCCTTCCAATTTTTAACACCGTCGCCGGATACCGCCGACTTCATTCTGCACATCATCAAAACTCCGGAACAGAGCGCGATCCGAGCTACGACCTTTATGCGAAAACCGCAAGTCGCACTGAAATACTGATCGGCGCTCTCAAGGATGTTGCCGGATTGACTGCGATATCCAGTTTTATGACGAGGTATATCAACAAACCGGGAGGTACCACAGAGCCAACTGAGTCCCCATGGGCGTTTATCAAGCTAATTACGGTACAGGCTGGAATTGCGTATGGGCTGTTTTGGTCAACGGGTATTCCTTATGCATATCTGCTGCTATGGATACTCCCCCTATTAACCATTCCACCGCTCATCAACCGTATTCGAACAATCGTCGAACATGCATCCTTAACGCCCGAAAGCAGAATGGACAATCGCACTACGCTATCCGGCAGACTGGAACAACTTTTCTTCGCACCATACGGTTACATGCATCACTTTGAGCACCATCTGTGCCCATACATCCCATTTTATCAGCTGTCATGCTTCCGGAATTTTCTTCGAGACAATACAGGAATCAATCCCGACCTGCATTCGACGCAAGGTGGTTATCTGCATACGTTCTTCAGCATTCTGAAAAGCCGGAAGTGTTAACCATGACTGGTAACAGGGCTAGCCTCGTTGAATTCGAAAAGACAAGTTGCACATTATGTAATTCTGACAGCGGCAGTATTATCGCCCGAAGCCGTGACTACGAATATGAAACCACAGAAAAAGAAATCTGTTTTGTACGTTGCAGCGAATGCGGCCACGTCTACATGACCCCCCGGCCAACACAGGGATCCGCTCATTTAATATATCCAGGCAACTACTACACTCTTGGAGACCAAGGCAGTAAGCTGAGCGACCGGATTATCCATCGGCTGAAAACCATCGTTCTGAAATATAGGGTGCGGGACCTGGTTGCAAGCCTGCCATCTAACGCGGCAGTTCTGGAAGCGGGAGCAGGTGATGCAGCCCTGTCCATCGCTATTCGCGAACACCGACCTGATCTGGAAGTCACCGCACTAGACCTCCAGTTCAGCGACAATACAAAAGCGCGGCTACATCAACTGAATATCAGCGCTATCGAATCGCCGCTTGAAACCGCAGATCTCGACAGGAAATACGATCTGATAATCATGAACCAACTGATCGAACATCTATGGCAACCGACATCAGCCCTAAAGCGCCTGCACAGGCATACTCGTCCAGGCGGATTAATCAGTATCAGCACACCCTCAACAGAAGGGTATGACCGGAAATGGTTTAGCGATGGCACATGGGGTGGCTACTATGCACCAAGGCATCTGAACCTGTTTTCACCCGATACGCTTAATCAATTGCTAAATGGCTGTGGTTTTCGGGTTATCTCCAGTAAACCTCTAACTGCACCACTTGTCTGGGTTCGAAATTGCTCCTATAGCCTGAAATCTGGGAACCACAAACTCGCGTCCTTCTTTTACGATGAAAACCTGTTAGCGGTCGGCCTGTTTTTCATAATTGATCGCCTCGCAATCGCACTCGGAAAGCCAACCTCCAATCAGCAGGTAATCGCAGAACGACAATGACAGAGGCGACACCTACCCTGCAGCTCCACAGAGAAGCATGGAAAAACAAACGCGTAATACGACTCATATACGAGGATTATTACCGACAAATATCAGGGCATCTGGCCACCGGTAACATTCTGGAAATTGGTTCCGGAATCGGGCAGTATTCGGCACCAACTGCCCCACTGACTCGAACCGATATCCAGTTCTCGCCGTGCTTAGATTTCGTTGCCGACGCCCAGCAGCTTCCTCTGGCGAACGCAAGTTTTAATAATATTGTAATGGTTGATGTTCTCCACCACATCGAACAGCCCCTAAGATTCATTAACGAAGCACGCAGAATATTAAGACCCGGTGGCCGCCTTATTATGATGGAACCCGCGATAACACCGGTTAGCTGGTTCTTTTATAAATACCTCCACCCTGAACCAGTCGATTTTAGTTACGATCCTTTTATTGCTAGCAGCAAAGCGAGCAACGGTCGCAACCCCTATGATGCGAACCAGGCGGTCCCCACGATTCTCTTTAGAGACTCTATCGATCGTTTCTCGGACAACCAGCCGTATCTAAGGGTCTGCAGCATCGACTACCTCAGTCTTATAGCATATCCGCTTTCTGGCGGGTTCAATCGTTGGTCTTTATTACCTGCTGCGCTAGCACCCATGCTAGTAAGGTTTGAACGCCTTTTCCCCGCATTCATGAGAAAATTAATGGCATTTCGAATGCTCATCACCCTGGAACGACAATAGAAACCAACGCCTACTAGCCGCGATATACACATAATGTTGAAAACCAGCACAAAACTTAGCCTTGCGCGTATTATCAGCCGTCTATTTCTGTCTTCGCGTCACCTTATGAGACTCCCGGCAGAAGTGATCGCTGTAAGAAACAACGTAACCTGGCACCTGAATCTGGATGAAGGCATAGACTTGGCACTCTATCTTGGCGTCTTCGAGCCCACTACAACACGAACCTATCGCAAACTCCTGAAAGAAGGCGATACGGTAATAGACGTGGGCGCAAACATCGGTGCGCACGCCTTGCCGGCAGCGACAATAGTCGGCTCTACCGGTACCGTAGTGGCAGTCGAACCAACTCAGTACGCATTCAACAAAATGCTCAGGAATATCGAACTCAATCCTGATATCGCAGAAGCCATACTCCCTAAACAGATGTTTGCTTCTGCCCCGGCCAAATCCGTCGTGCCCGATACTCTGTTTTCCAGCTGGAAACTATCCAGCAATACGGACATTCACCATGAACATGGCGGAACTGCAAAGGAGACTAAAGGCGCTACTGCGAGTACCCTGGATACGCTCGCGACTGATCTTGATCTCAATGAAGTAACCCTGATAAAGATTGACGTGGATGGATTTGAGTATGATGTGCTGACTGGCGCAGCGGGAACTATTGAGAAATACCGCCCCGCTATCATTATTGAAATAGCGCCGTACGTTCTAAAACCTAACAACGTTACACCGGCGGAACTCGTAGATCTCCTGAAATCTTTCGGCTATCGCTTGCTATTTGAACACAATCACGATGAAATCAGTGAGCCTTTGAAATACTTCGAGAGCCTCCCGGATGGTTCCGGAATTAACATACTAGCAGTACCAATATGAACCGCCCATTACAATCCCTTCTGATACAGATCTATTCTGCAGTCAAGAAAACCGGTTTCCTGCAGACCAGGATGGGGGAAGCAATTTTTGATCATTTCTATTTAGGCTACAAAAAATACCTTGAAGCACGTGACATCCACTTACTGAAAAGATTTTACATACCAGGCAGCCATATAATCGACATAGGCGCCAACATTGGATTCTTCACTGAGCACTTCGCAAAATGGGTCGCTCCTACAATCGGGGGCGTAATAGCAATCGAACCTGAACCCGAAAATTATGCCCGATTAAACAAACGCTTAACCAGACTAAAACTTCAGGATTACGTCAGTACCATTCAGGCAGCCGTGGCAGACGTATCTGGCCCACTACACCTCATGGTTAACCCTGAGCATCCAGGGGACCATCAACTAGCTGAAACCGGACTGCCAGTAAACGGCATCACAATTGACGATATTATTCGACAAAAGCAATGGCCTGATGTTTCACTAATAAAGATTGATGTACAAGGTGCGGAGACGCGCGTGATCCATGGTGCCAGAGAAACACTTTTACGACTCCAACCGACCCTTTACATCGAGGTTTCAGAAACTGACCTGAACCGTCATGGCTCTTCGTCAGAGAAACTCGTAAATTTACTAGGGTCACTAAACTATGAAATGGACCCGTCATACAACAACGATGACTTCTCAGGCTCTCTATCTGATGACGCAAATGCATATCGTGACATACTGTTCCGACCTGCCAGATCGTACCTGAATACGAAGGAACCGTAGACTATTTCCTGGCAGGAGCAACAATTGTATATTGTCTCCGTTCCTCATAACCCTTTCAACCAGTGGACTAGTAGAATCCTGACATCGCCTAAGCAAGATGACCAGCGAACATACCGAACCCGATTCCCTCGTAATTGCGATTAAGCGTGGTGAGCAATAGTTGACATGGAAAAGCAATCGATACATTACCAGGATACCCCTTAGATTTAGTGACCTGCCGGGCATCCTGCAGAAACTTCAAGCGGACTCCTACTATATCGCCGGACATGTTAAAATTTCGGAGTACTCACTGGAAGTAATTCGAAAGCCGAGAACATGGCTGCCTGAGGCCGGGGAAGTCATGAAAATTGAGGCGGCCGAACAAATCAACGCCGGCTATTACGCCGTGCTGTTCAGGCTTGACAAGGACTATATTACTGAATATTTTTCTCAGGAAATGGCAGACCTCCCCTGAAAACATACCCTGAAGAGCCAACAAGAACATTGAATCGTATAGCCTATTCACACTCCTCAGAGATCGCTTTTTATGTCGTCTGTAACAGACAGGAAACATCAGGACTACAATCAACGCCGGATCAACCACTGGGACTTGAGCTTAACAACGCCCCCGAAACTGTTCTGCTTTGGCAATTATTATCGTAACCGACTGCAGGAGGTTTTCAAGTACAACACTCCACCGCAATCACGCGTTCTGGAGCTCGGATGCGGATTTGGAAATCTGCTTGCATCACTTGAACCCGCCTACGGAGTCGGTGTAGATTTTTCAGAGAAAGCCATTAAGCTGGCCCGGCATGATCACCCTGATCTTACATTTATTCAGGCCGACGCCGGCAACCTGAATCTGGAAGAAACATTTGACATCATTGTGTTATCCGACCTGATTAACGATGTTTGGGATGTAAAGGAGGTGTTTGATACCGCCAAACGACACTCCAAAGCAGGCACCCGGATACTCATAAATTTCTACAGTCATCTCTGGGAATTCCCGCTGAAATCCGCACAACGGCTGGGATTTGCCCGATCCACACTCGATCAAAACTGGTTAACGCTCCCTGATGTACTCAACTTGCTGAATCATGCAGGACTGGAATTAATACGCAGCACACAGGAAGTCCTTCTTCCCATCTCCATACCGTTTCTGAGTAAAGTTTTTAATCGTTATTTCGTAAAGCTGTGGCCGTTTAGTGCTCTTGCGCTGACCAATTTCGTAGTCGCGCGGCCAATTACAACAAGGGCGATTGCACAAGAACCGCCGACAGTATCAGTGATTGTGCCCGCTCGGAATGAGTCAGGAAACATTGAAGAAATTATTGAGCGAATGCCCAACATGGGGAAAAACACAGAGATCATATTTGTAGAAGGACATTCAAGCGACGACACCTATGAGGCAATTGAGCGCGCTATCAACAATCACCCAGACCGACAATGCTCCTTATATAGACAAACCGGGAAAGGGAAAGGAGATGCGGTGCGGCTAGGTTATGACGTAGCTTCCGGAGGCATCCTTATGATCCTTGATGCCGACCTGTCCGTTGCGCCTGAAGCACTCGAACAGTTTTATGAGGCTGTTTCAACCAACCGGTGTGAATTCGCAAACGGAGTTCGACTCGTGTACCCAATGGACAGGGAAGCAATGCGTTTCCTGAACCTCCTTGGAAACAAGTTCTTTAGCGCCGTATTTTCCTGGCTGCTAGGCCAACCTCTAAAAGACACTTTGTGTGGAACAAAGGTCTTGTGGCGCGAAGACTATCAAAAAATTAAGGCAAATCGGTCTTATTTCGGTGATTTCGACCCGTTCGGGGATTTTGACCTGATATTTGGAGCAGCTAGATTAAACCTGCGGATTTCAGACATTCCTCTTCGATATCGGGAGCGTACCTACGGTTCGACCAACATACGTAGATGGAAACACGGGATGCTATTGATAAAAATGGTGCTATTCGCAATGCGCCGGATCAAATTCATCTAACCAGATCATGTCTACCTAGCAGATATAAATATGCTCGGGGCGAGAGGATTTGAACCTTCGGTAACCTGCACCCCATGCAGGTTATCGTTGCTGCCCTAACCGTGTTGAAACTACAACGGATTCTAAAGTGCAGGGGCGTCTAAAACTAGGTGGTTTTTCGCTTTGCATCTCATTGATTCAATTAAATAGCAGCATGGATTCTAGACGGAGCTCTGATCCCACATATACCATGAAATTTCATCTGACTACTGTAGAGGAAGCAGATAATGCCCGGTAAAGCAGCCACCAGAAAACGCACAGACAAGCACAGGGCCATCATGTGACAAAATTTTAATACCAAACAAACAATCGCTTAGAAAGAGTGGCTCATCCCGAACATAGTGGTCATTTGCCCGTCGAAAGAGGCCCCTAGAAACCATCAGACATTCATTTAGTACCTGGAAACAGGCTATAAATTTTAGTGAAACTATTCCTACACAACCGGCGTGGAACCATCGCAGGGTGACAGCGTCTGCGCGGAGGAATCTTCGTTCCCGATACTGGCCGACGGAGACGTGAACGGCGATGGCCAAGTGAATCTGGCAGACCTGCTGGTCGGGCTGAAAGTCCTTACGGGGCAAACATCAGCTTCGTCTTTTGAGTTAGGGCGCCTGGATGTTGCGTCGCTGTCGAGCGGAATACCCGTGCCCGATGGCCAGTTCAACCTGGGCGATTACGTGGTACTGCAGAGGAAGGTGTTGGGAGAGATTAATTTTTAAACTGGAAATGCCTTGTGGTTGCTGCAGCCGGGAAGCCTTACTACAGGAAGCCATTTTATTCTCAGCACGAAGTGCGTGCCCCGATTGCACTTCAGCTGATCAAATCAGGAACGTATTGGGTGACATCAAACCCAAGCACTCTATTGCCGCCGGCGCGCCAGTCTCAACCCCTTATTGATCTGGAAACTACCATACAGATCCGGATCATTGATTGGTATAAATATTATAGTCATGGCAAGAACTAAAATGCCATTTTACGCGACTTGTAAGCAATTGTTTTATCTGCCCAAGGCGCAGGGTTAAACCAACGCATTAGTCTGAATAACGCCAGTCAACAACGGGATGTAGCCAACTGGCCGCATCCAATCAGATGAGCTGAACAAATTCCAATGTCACAGGTGGTGGTAGCGCCCAGGATCTCACTTCCTGCAGTCGCGGCCTGTCGAGTGTTTTCGCTACCGTACCGGCTTCCGCAGCCAGCTACCGGCCCGAGCGGCGCGCAATAATCTGGCCAGCTCTTCGATACTATAGTTACCAACTTTCAGGCCCATCTGATCTGTAAGCAGGCAAGTCCTGGTAATGGGGCTCACCCAACTCAGTTTGACACGTTTGGTCTTCCCGTCATTGCCCTGTATTTCTATCCATGTCCCGGGTTGCAGCTGTCTGGCCTGAGTAATAAAGATATCATCGATGCCGACCTCGCAGCCCCTTGAGGATCGATTTTGTGTATTGGATTTGCCTGCTTCATCTTCAGCAACAACGTTGACCTTCTCTGTTTTCGCGTCCTTGTATTCGGTCTCCACGCTTTGTTCTGCCGGCTTATTCCCCGGGAATGTACATGCATGTGCGTGCGCGAGTCTGGCAAAAAAGTCATCCTGCTCGGTCACTGGAACGGAAAGCCGGCACATTCCCTCGCGAAGGCTGTTCAAGAGTTGCGGTTGCATGCTCATCAGGCGCTGGTGCTCGTCCTTTGAGTTTTTGGGTTTTACGCTCCAGACAAGATCGTTCATGGTCGACAGCGCCTGTGTCCATGCTTCGCTGTCGTTGCCCTGGCGCGCATATATCAGCAAGAGAAGATCCCTCCAGCGCGTCGCTATGAAGTCATTGATAAAATCAACGTTTAATCCGCTGCGGGTGTGCTTCTCAACCTGATCCATCGCCCTGGATCTGGCGTCCTCAAGCTGTTCTTCTCCTTCCAGCACTTTAATCGAGCGTTGGACATTGATTTCGGCTTGCGCTTCTCTGTTACCAAGGAAGTTATCCAGATCCTCCAGCAATGTTCCAAACAAGCTCGTGTCCTGGTCAAACCCGTTAAGAATGGTCTGGACGATGGCATCGATCTTTCTGTACAAGGGGTCTTCATGCCCAAGATTCTCATCCCAGCCTGTCACGCTGTCGGCGAGGCGATCGAGCAGTAACCTCGCAGGATGCTTCTTGTCGGAAAAGAAACGCTGCTCCTGGATGGCAACCTTGATAAACGGAATCTGGAGACGGCCAAGCACGGCCCTCATCGAGTCCGCAATGCTCTTGTTTTCCAGTATACGCTCAAACATCATGGCAACTACGTCAATGGTGATGTCGTCCGGCCTGCCCGCGTTCTGGTTCAGCTGTGGTTCCTCAGGACCATACTGCTGCAGGGGAAGGTTGTTCAGTAGTTGCTGCTCGCCGTTTTCGGCCCCCTTATCGACAACTCCGGAATCCGCCTGGATAGTGACTTGCTCGCGCGAACAACGGGCGCCAAGTTCCGGATAGGGCACGGGGTTATCGGAAAACAGCAGTTCCTGATGTCCTGGCATGCCTCCGTTGCAATCAGGTGTCTGCGCATTTGTATGTAGTTGGGGTTGTACCCCAAGCTTGATAAGGTGAAGGTTCAACTCATTGTAGATTGCATCCATGTCGCCCAGCACATATTCATCGAAGAGACTGAACAATACGGGACGCATCTCAAAGCCATGTTTCAGCTGGCGGATAGCTTCGGTAACTGTCGTGCGGAAGGCTTCGCAGATCGGCTCCGGGCTGACTGGATTCTTCCAAAGTTCAAGATCCGGGTCGCCTACCAGGAACCCGATACGCCTGTCCAGGGATACGAGTATCTCTGCACAACCGACCCGTGTTTTCTCGATCAATTTACAAACGGCAAGATCTTCACTGGCTCGTTCTTTTTTGAGATAGGGGATGTCAGGACCATCTTGTTCTGCGCCGGGTTGAGAAACACCCAACGGCTGAGTGTACCTGGGAATTCCAAGGTTGAATTGCTCGACAAAACGATCAGCAAACAGCTTTTCCAAATCACTGCTGATGGCTTTTAGCTCATTTATGGCATCGAGATACAAATTCTCAACTGTGCTGCTTTCAGCCAACTGTGCACAGCCATACAGGGTATCGTCACATTTTGTCATCATATATCTAATATTTTCGGTGATTCTCTGGCAACATAGCTCGCGCACATCTTCCAGAGCCCTGATAATCGCCCCGTCCCCGGATTTGCGGCGTGACGATTCGTATTCATCTAGGCTGATCACATTATTCTTCGCAATATCTGACATCTGACATCTACTTTTTCTACTCAACTGAGCGGTTAACGACCGGCTATATAGATAGCACAACCGAATTTTCGGTTATGTGACCGGGTCTGCAAAGTGCGAGGGCCGGCTTTTAGACGTGACCGTTAGTGACCGCGAAGCTATCAGTGCATTTTTCGAGCTTTCAAGATTGGTAGGGATTACTCCCGCAATTGAGTCATCACATGCTGTGGCGCATGTTGTTCGTATGGGGCGTGATGGCGAAAGGGGCCGTATATTGGTTAGTCTTTCTGGCAGAGGCGATAGGGATATTGATTTTGTGGTCGAAATTATGGTTCGAGCTACGGTGTCATCAACACGCTTTAAACCGGATATCTACCTGACAGAAAACCAGCTTGAAGCACTTTTATGAAACAGGAAAACCATCGCAACGATATATAACGCCAGTTGCAGGAAGCCCAGTAGCGTGTCAAATGGATTGTGAGCGATCGAATCGAAAATCGGCAGAATGCTCAGCGGAAAGGCGATGGTGACTACCACCAGTAAAAGCCACCTTGCCCAGTTTTTGCCTTTGCTGATTTTGTAGATTATGAACAGGGCTAACGCGTAGACTGCTAACTTGATAAAGATCAGGAAATACGGCGATCTTACATCAGCATGCCGTATCACGGTCATTGAGGTTCGAATAACTCCGATGGCAATCAGGAAATAAAGCATTTTTACCGCAGTAACAACTTTTTCCGGTGTTTCTGAAAGTTCTTTGGCTGTCATCAGGGGCTCTCGGCGGTTACTACGGTGCAGAAATCCATGCGTCTTATTTTTCTTTGTCTTTTTCTTCTGACATTACGATGACAGGGGTGCCAACGGGTGCCCATTCAAACAACGCCATTGCATTATCATCGGTCAGACCGACGCAGCCTTGTGAGCCCACCGATTCGCTCAGGTAGGAATGCAGGTATGAGCGTAGGGTTGCCATTTGTGTCCCGTGGATCGCTTTGCCGTCTTCTGTGAAGAACATGGTGTATGGCATTTCGGATCCGTAGGTCTTGCTCGTGTATTTTTCGTGTTTGCGGAAAATATGGTAGCGGCCAGCGGTAGTTTCCTTTCCGTCCTGCCCGGTGACGATATCGAAATTATAGACCTCTTCGCCATTTTCAAGGGCAACCAGGGTTTGCCGATCGATGAAAACCCGGATCTCCTTGTTGGTTCCCGCGTCATCACCCCATGCAGTACTGGCAAGCAAAAGCACAAGTCCAGCGAAGATCGGCAGACGTGCATGGAGGCTGAAAATGCTGCCCAGAAATGCCGTCATCATCAATTACCTATACGTGATCCACCGACAAATTATAGTACACAGCTTCGGAACCTAGCGCACTATTGCAGGAAAAGCCCATCACCCCTTAAAGCCGATGGGTCGGGTCACGGCGACAAGGCCTGGTGAATGTCGATTAATGAGAGTCTTGTTTTTACAAACAAGCAGATACAGCTCTGCGCCAGGGAGATTTTTAGAAATTTGCCACAAGGCGCTCCCAGCTTTTTCGAAAAGCATGCAGGTGTCGAAACGACAGAAACCTAAGTGAAGGCCCGCGAAGTGAATACCTTCAGGCCGTTATTTTAGACAGAGCGATTATTCAAGGCAGCAGTCATTCTCAGATGACTTGTAACTCTTTGAAAATATGGTCGGGGCGAGAGGATTTGAACCTCCGACCACCTGCACCCCATGCAGGTGCGCTACCAGGCTGCGCTACGCCCCGAACAGCCGCACATCATACAGCAATGAAAAAAGCGGGGACAGATTTAAAATCTGTCCCCGCTGCATGTGCGGTTATGCCATTCAGCGTTTGAGAATTTGCAGTAGCTCTTCCAGCTCGACGCGCATCTGCCGCACGATCTGCTGACGCTGGCTGACGTCTTCCTTGGCTTCCTCACCCGACAGGCGCTGACGCGCACCGCCAATGGTGAATCCCTGCTCGTACAGCAAACTACGGATCTGACGAATCATGATCACGTCATGACGCTGATAGTAGCGCCTGTTGCCACGCCGCTTTACCGGCTTGAGTTGGGGAAATTCCTGTTCCCAGTAACGCAGCACGTGCGGTTTTACACCACACAGCTCCGATACCTCACCGATAGTGAAGTAGCGTTTACCAGGAATGGCGGGTAATTCGTTGTTATTGCTGGCTTCCAGCATATGCCTCTACGCGTGCTTTTAGTTTTTGGCCAGGACGGAATGTTACTACCCGACGAGCGGAAATAGGTATTTCCTCACCCGTCTTGGGATTACGTCCCGGACGTTGATTTTTATCACGCAGATCAAAATTCCCGAATCCGGACAGCTTTACCTGCTTGCCATTTTCAAGTGCGTGGCGGATCTCCTCGAAGAACATCTCGACCAGCTCTTTGGCTTCGCGTTTGTTTAGCCCCAGATCTTCGAACAACTTTTCTGCCATGTCGGCTTTGGTTAGCGCCATGGTGTCACTCTCTCAATGTTGCCCCGAATTGTTTTTCTAGTTGCCCGGTAATGCCAGTCATTACCGCGTCAACATCATCGTCAGTAAGTGTGCGTGAAGAATCCTGTAGAATCAAGCCTAAAGCGACGCTTTTTCGCCCGGTTTCTACACCTTTACCCTGGTAAACATCGAACACCGTCAGGTCAGTAAGCAAACTACCCGCCTGCTCGGTGATGCTGTTACACAGAGCGCCAGCTGGCGTCCCCACATCCACAACTATAGCTAGATCACGGCGGATTGACGGAAATCTTGAGAGATTTTGGAAACTTGGCAATTTGCCTTGATGCAGAATCTGTAAATCAAGCTCAAACAGGTAGGTTTTCCTTGGTATTTCGAGTTTCTGAGCCAACTGGGGATGGATACATCCCAGCCAGCCAACAGGCTTCCCGGTGACCATAATCATTGCGCTCTGCCCCGGATGTAAGGCGGGATGGTGCTCCTCCCGGAACTCGGCACTGACACCACAGCAGGACAGTAACGCCTCGACATCGCCCTTGGCATCGTAGAAATCGATCAGCTCTTTCTGTGCACCCCATTGCTCGGGGAGACGTTCGCCGCAAACCACGCCGGCAATACAATTATTCTGTTTTATTTCATTTTCTTGAGAGATATACTTAAGACCTGTCTCGAACATCTGGATGCGACTTTGCTGGCGGGCAACGTTGTATTGGAGCGCACTGACAAGACCACCCCAGAGACTGGTTCGCATAACCGACATTTCCGAGGAGATCGGATTAGTGAGTTCGATCGCTGATAGCGAGGGTTCAAACATCTGCAATTGTTCTGCGTCGACAAAGCTATAGGTAATGGCTTCCTGATAGCCTCGATCAACCAGCAGCGACCGCATGCGCGACAGCGGTGTAATCGTTTCGGATACCGAACGCATGACCAGGTCCCCCTGGTTATTTGCACTTGGCAAATTGTCGTAACCGAAGATTCGACCTACCTCTTCGATCAGATCGGCCTCAATGGACAGGTCAAAACGGTAACTGGGCGGCGTCGCCAGCCAGCCTTCCGGATCCGCCTCCAGCCGGATACCGAGGCGTTCCAGCATGTCATTCACCTGCGCATCATCCGGTACAAAACCCAGCAGTCTCTGAATACGTGAACGACGCAACAGAACGGCCTGCTTCACCGGCAGGTGCGGCTGGGAGACGACTTCGACCACCGGTCCAGCCTCGCCGCCGACCAGCTCGAGCAACAAGCTGGTTGCCCGCTCCATCGCGCGCCACTGTAACTCTGGATCAACACCCCGTTCGAAGCGATGTGAGGAATCCGTCGTCAGTCCGTAAGCACGCGCCTTCCCGGCGATTTTCTCTGGTGCAAAATAGGCTACTTCGAGTAACAGGTTGCGGGTATCACCTGAAATGCCCGAGTCAACCCCACCCATGATGCCGGCCAGCGCCAGCGGCTTATCCTGGTCACAAATCAGCAGCGTACTGGAATCAACTTCAATCTCGCGCTCATCCAGCAGTGTGAGTTTTTCACCCGGGCTTGCATAACGCACCACAATTCCATCAACGAGCTGGTCGCGATCGAATGCGTGCATTGGCTGACCCAACTCGAGCAGCACATAGTTTGTCACATCCACAACCGGTCCCAGGCTGCGAAGACCACTGCGCCGCAATCGCTCCTGCATCCACAACGGTGTTTCAACAGACGGATCAATGCCACGGATGATTCGCCCCAGATAGCGTGGGCAAGCCTCCGGGGCTTCTACCGAGATATTAATTGCATCGGTAATTTCAGCGTCCACAGATTTAAACGGTGGCGGTGTCAGGTCAGTACCCGTTAGCGTACCAACTTCCCTGGCAATGCCCTCCACGCCCAGACAGTCACCCCGGTTCGGTGTCAGATCAACATCAATAGAGATGTCATCCAGTTTCAGATAAGTACGAAGATCCTCTCCAACCGGTGCATTCACAGGCAGATCCATCAGCCCCTGGTGCTCATCACTGAGGCCCAGTTCACGCGCCGAACACAACATACCGTGAGAAGGCATGCCGCGCAGTTTCGCCTTTTTCAATTTCATATCGCCGATCCGCCCGCCGACGGTTGCCAGTGGCGCCTTCATACCGGCACGGACATTCGGTGCACCGCAAACTATTTGTAGGGCTTCGGCCTCACCAATAGAGACACTGCAGACGCGCAGTTTGTCTGCATCCGGATGCGGCTCAACTGACATCACCTCTGCCACTCGCACTCCTTCAAAATCTGCTGCAACCGGCTCGACAGAATCCACTTCGAGCCCGGCCATGGTCAGCTGCTCCGCAAGGGCGGCACTCTCCAGATCAGGACTAACCCACTCTCTCAACCAGGCTTCACTGAATTTCATTATTCTTTCCTATCGAAACTGCTGCAGAAAACGCAGGTCGTTCTCGAAAAACAAACGCAGGTCATTAACGCCATACTTGAGCATGGTCAACCGCTCGACGCCCATACCGAATGCCAGGCCGGTATATTCCTCATTATCGACACCCACATGTTCAAATACGTTCGGATGTACCATGCCGCAACCCAGCACTTCCAGCCAACCTGTGTGGCTGCAGACCCGGCAACCTTCGCCGGCACACATTACGCACTCTATATCGACTTCAGCTGACGGTTCGGTAAAAGGGAAATATGATGGGCGAAAACGCACGCTGAGATCATCCCTCTCGAAGAAGTGCTTCAAAAATTCATCAAGCAGTCCCTTCAAGTCCGCGAAGCTAACGTTTTCGTCGACCAGCAAGCCCTCGACCTGGTGAAACATCGGCGTATGCGTCAGATCAGAATCGCAACGGTACACACGACCGGGCGCGATAACCCGGAACGGCGGTTTCTGCGTTTCCATGACCCGGATCTGTACCGGTGATGTGTGGGTACGCAAAACCCGGTGCGCATCAACGTAGAAAGTATCGTGCATGGCACGAGCCGGATGATGTGCGGGTATATTCAATGCTTCGAAGTTATGATAATCATCCTCGATTTCCGGCCCGCTTACAGATTCGAAGCCCATGCCAGCGAACAGCCGTTCGATTCTCTGCAGGGTCCGCGTAACCGGGTGCAAACCACCTGACTGCTGTCCACGACCGGGCAACGTAACATCAATGCGCTCGGACGCCAGCTGTTCCGCCAGGGCAGCAGTTTGCAATTCAGTTTTACGCGCTTCAATCGCCGCCTGCACCTGCTTCTTGGCTACATTGATAGCCTGACCCGCCTGCGGCCGTTCATCCGCGGGCAGTTTACCCAACTGCTTGAGTTGTTCGGTCAACAAGCCCTTTTTACCCATATATTGAACGCGAATATCGTCCAGTATTTTCAGATCAGTGGCAGCGGCAATGGCTTGCCGGGCTTGTTGTTCCAGTGTGGCTAGAGCCTCCACTTATTTCTCCTAAACAATAAAAAGGGGAAAGGTTTGCGGCCTTTCCCCCAGTACAGGTTTGCTTGTCTTGAGTTCGCCGCAGTTGCGACGCGCCTTGCTGTTAACCTGCCAGGCTGGCCTTGGATTTTTCTGCCAGCGCGCTAAACGCAGCGGCATCAAATACCGCCAGGTCAGCCAATACCTTGCGGTCGACTTCGATACCGGCCTTGCCAAGGCCGTTAATGAAACGACTGTAGGACATACCGTTCTCGCGGGCAGCCGCGTTAATACGGGCGATCCACAGCGCACGGAACTGACGTTTACGTTGACGACGGTCGCGGTACGCATACTGGCCGGCCTTTATAACCGCCTGCTTGGCGACACGATAGACTTTACGACGCGCGCCATAATAGCCTTTGGCTTCGTCGAGAACTTTTTTGTGGCGGGCGTGAGCCTGCACTCCACGTTTTACTCTTGGCATGACTTACAACCTCACTCTTATACAAAGGGCAGCATACGGCGAACCATACGCTGATCACAGTCGTTAACAGCTGCCGGCATACTCAGCTGGCGCTTACGCTTGCTGCTTTTCTTGGTGAGGATGTGGCGACGGTGTGACTGGCCACGCTTGAAGCCACCACTGGCTGTACGGCGAAACCGCTTGGCGGCGCCGCGATTGGTTTTCATCTTTGGCATACTTACTCTCCCGCTTGGTTAGCGGTTTAATCGGGGACAGACCACGTTTTTTGTTAACAAAAAACGTGGTCTGTCCCC
>JBHPFC010000059.1:0-17629 GCA_042576405.1 Pseudomonadota bacterium
CCGATCAGGGTAAGAGACTCGCGAATGGCTGTTCCAGCTGTAATGACGTCATCGATTATCAGTATCCTGCCTTGTAGCGGCGCGCCTACCAGGTTGCCACCTTCGCCATGATCTTTGGCTTCTTTGCGGTTGAAGCAGTAGGGCATATCGCAATCATGATGATCAGCCAGGGCGATGCTGGCAGCAGTGGCCAGCGGGATGCCTTTGTAGGCGGGGCCGAACAGGACGTCGAACCGGATTTTTGCGTCGATGATGGCTTGTGCATAGAAGCGCCCCAGACGCGCCAGATGGCTGCCCGTGTTGAACAGGCCGGCGTTGAAAAAGTAGGGGCTGGTACGGCCGGATTTCAGGGTGAACTCGCCAAAACGCATTACGCCTACGTCAATGGCGAAGTCGAGAAAGTCTTTTTTGTACTGCTGCATGATGTTTCCACGGCGGTTTGAAAGCTCCGGTATGATACACGCGCAGGTCACACAGGAGAACGCATGCGCATTATTACCGCCAACGTCAATGGAATTCGGGCGGCGGCCCGGAAGGGGTTTTTCAGCTGGATGGCGCGGCAGCGCGCTGATGTTATCTGTGTTCAGGAAACCAAGGCGCAGGTCCATCAGCTGGAGGATCGGGTGTTCTGGCCACGCCACTACCATGGGTATTTTCACGATGCGGAAAAGAAAGGCTATAGCGGGGTGGCGATTTACAGCCGCAAAAAGCCAAGCAAGGTTATTACTGGCCTGGGTTGGCCAGATGTCGATGCCGAGGGCCGCTATCTGGAGGTCCAGTTCGGCGCGCTGAGCGTGGTTTCCCTGTACCTGCATTCCGGGTCTTCCAGTGAAGAGCGTCAACAGATCAAGTTCAACATGCTGGATCGTTTCATGCCGTATCTTCGCAAGTTGAGGCGCAAGCGTCGCGAATACGTTATATGCGGCGACTGGAATATTGCGCACAAGCAAATCGATTTAAAGAACTGGCGGGGTAATATGAAGAATTCTGGCTTCCTGCCAGAGGAGCGCGCCTGGATGGACGAGTTGTTTGGTCCGGCGGGGTTTGTGGATGCGTTCAGGGTTGTTGATCCACGTCCGGACCAGTACACCTGGTGGTCCAACCGCGGCCAGGCCTGGGACAAGAATGTGGGTTGGCGTATCGATTACCAGGTTGTGACGCCAGGTATTGCGAAAACAGTTCAAGCGGCAAGAATCTATAAGGAGAAGCGTTTCTCCGATCATGCGCCGCTTATTATGGATTATGACTACTCGATATAGTCACCAGTCAGGGTGCAGGGCATGAATATGCTTCAAAGCATATTTTCGGGGCGCATGCTGGTAGCGCTGTTGATGGGGTTTTCCTCGGGACTGCCGTTGTTGCTGACAGGGTCTGTATTACAGGCATGGATGAGCGATGAGGGCGTTGATCTCGGGACGATCGGCCTGTTCGCACTCGTTGGACTGCCTTACACACTGAAATTTCTCTGGGCACCCCTGGTGGACAGGTTTTGCCTGCCCTTTTTCGGCCGTCGCCGTGGCTGGCTGGTCAGTATCCAGTTGATGTTGATGATTTCGATTGCAGCACTGGGTTGGACGCAACCGGCCACTAGTGCATTGGTTGTTGCTCTCGCTGCCTGGCTGGTAACATTTTTTTCAGCCAGCCAGGATATTGTGATCGATGCTTATCGGCGCGAAGCACTAACTGACAATGAACTTGGCCTTGGTGCATCGCTTTACGTGAATGGTTACCGCGTGGGGATGTTACTCGCTTCCGGTGGCGGCCTGATACTGGCTGACTACATGAGTTTTGCCATGGTTTATCAGCTAATGGCATTGACAATGCTTGTCGGTATTCTGACCACCATATTTGCGCCCGAACCCGAGGCGCATAGCGGTACACCAACAACCTTGCGCGAAGCCGTCATACAGCCTTTTGTCGACTATTTTCGGCGCCAGGATGCGATGCTGATTCTGTTGTTCATACTCCTGTACAAGGTCGGCGACACCATGGCCAGTCATATGACGATACCGTTCTACCTGGATATCGGATTCAGCAAGACCGAGATTGGTGCCGTAGTTAAGCTGTTTGGCTTCTGGGCGACGATTGCGGGCAGCATATTTGGCGGCATCATGATATTGCGTACCGGTATTTATGCTGCCCTGTGGAGTTTTGGCATCCTTCAGGCAATATCGACGGCCGGTTTCGCCTTGCTGGCACAGATTGGTTATAGCCTGCCCATGCTTGCGGGTGTTATTGCCTTCGAGAATCTTAGTGCGGGCATGGGTACAGCCGCTTTTGTGGCCTTCATGGCGAGCCTGACCAACAGAAAATTCACCGCTACGCAGTACGCATTGTTGAGTAGCTTCATGGGTATTCCCAGAGTTGTTGTCGCTGCGCCGACCGGATTTTTTGCTGAGTGGTTGGGGTGGACCGCGTTTTTCTCCATCTGTGCACTGATTGCTGTTCCGGGTTTGTTGTTGCTGACCCGTTTTCAGGGTTGGCTGAAGGAAGATGCTCGTGCTTAGTGATGTCTCCCTGTGGGCGGCATTCATTGTCGGCCTGCTTGGGGGCGTGCATTGCGTCGGGATGTGTGGCGGTATTGTCACCGCGCTGTCGCTGGGTTTGCCGGAAGGTCAGCGTGCGGCGCGCTGGCGTTATTTGCTGGCCTATAATCTGGCCAGAGTAAGCAGTTATGCCATTGCCGGCGCGCTATTCGGGGGTGTTGGTTGGCTGGCATCCCACTGGAGCGGTTTGCATCAGGTGCAGATAGTCCTGCAAGGGGTAGCCGCGCTATTCATGATTGCGCTGGGACTTTATCTTGCTGGATGGTGGCAGGGGCTGGCACAAGTGGAAAATATCGGTGGCCGTCTGTGGACGCATCTCGAACCACTTGGCCGGCGTTTTCTTCCCGTGAGAACTCCTGCCCAGGCATTTCTGTTAGGAATGATATGGGGTTGGTTGCCCTGCGGGCTTGTTTACAGTGTTCTGGTCTGGTCGATATCGACCGCCGATCCGCTTTATGGCGCCGCCTTGTTGCTGAGTTTCGGGCTTGGAACCTTGCCCAATCTACTGGCAATGGGCTTTGTCGCCGAACGCCTGTCAGCACGGGTCAGAGACCCGCGCGTCCGGCGCTCGGCGGGGTTGCTGGTGATGGGGTTCGGGTTGTACGCCCTGTATCAGCTCATTCAGTATAGAACTGCTGCTTGAATTTTACCTCGTAGGTATCAGCCTGCCCGTCGGGCTTTATGGTGACCGTGAAGCGCAGGGTCTCCTCGTGGGTGATGGGAAAGTCACCAATGTAATATATAGCTGTACCCTCGCGTACTTCGCGCAGGTTTATGTCACGTTTCTGCCCGGTCAGGTTGCTGGCCTCAGCTGCAACATCTGCAGCCACCGGCTTGCCGGCAGTGCCCATAATTTTATTTAGCACTGCAACGTTTATCATACCGCGGTTCTTGCTGCGCTTGATGCCATACTCGCGCGTGGCTCCCGGCGGCAGGTGGTTGGTGTTCAGTGCATTGAAATGCACCACATAGTCACCGAAGTCCTGTGAGTTCTCGGCGGTGGCAACTCCGCTGAGCACCAGCATGAGGCTTAACAGGAAGAGTATTATGTTTTTCTTATGCATTCGGCATCTCCTTTGGGTGGTCTGATAACTACATTGAAACTATAGACCATACTCGAGCGTATGAGTTGCCCCGGAGGAAAATTGTGGGCCAGCTCCCCGACATCGGGGAGCTGCAGATCTAGCTGGTGACTTCGAGAGGAGGAGAGGTTTCCGATTCGGGAGTCACCATTTCAGGGCCTGCACTGTGCAGTGAATGGTGCAGCTGCTGCAGGGTGTCCAGTTGTTTTTTTATTTCCCGCAAGCTGGTATCGAGTTCCTTGATACGTGTGTCAATCGTATCACGGGATTCGCTGATTCGTCGCAAGGTCTCCAGGCGCTTCTCCATGGTTGACTTGTGTTCCTTTATTTGCCGTACCAGTGGATTCATGACTTCCTTGAGCCAGTGGTTGGCATCCTGATTGGCCTTGAAGAACAGGCTGCGGGCGTGACTGACGAGCGAAATGAAGAATTTCTTGACGACGAAAGATTGTTCGGTAGCGGTCGTCACGGGGCTGCGCCGGAATGCTTCGGCTTCCTGGTAGAGACGTTCAAGCTCCGTAGAAAACGACGCTACGGAAAACTGCTTGGGCATGATTTGTGGAAGGCCGTGTTCTTCGTGAAATTTTTTGTAGGTGGCACGGATCAACATGCGCGTCTGCTCGGCATGGCCGCTGACCTGTTCCATGGTATCGCGTGCGCCGTCAAAGAAGGTTTCCATGCCGCGTTTCATTCCAGCGGTCGTCCAGCTCTTGGTCATGGACTCCCTGGTTTTGTTGATCAGGCGATCCAGGTTGTCCATGCTCAGGGTGTCCAGCATGTTGCGTGCCTGGTTCTGCAGCAGCCGTCGACTGTTCTGGAAGCTTTCGACATTGCGCAGGTAGGCAGTCTGTTCTTCTCGCGACTTGCTCATCAGGTGCATGATGACATCCGCGTTCTTGCCTCGCAGCGAGCGCAGTTCGGCAAGTTGTTCGTCGGTTTTTGTCTTGCGGGTTTCCAGTATGGCGAGGTTGTCGTCGATCAAACCACCGATCTGGCTGACGAGTGTTTCGCGCACAATTTCCTGTTTGCCTGGTAATACCTGTTCGGCCAGAAAATCTTCCAGTGTATGCAGACGGCTTTTTTGCAACAGGCGTTCATCGTTGCGAATTTTGGCGAGCAATCCTTTCTGGGCAGAAATCGGGAAGACGCGGTTGACGTCGACCTGCAGCTGTTCTGCCGTAGACTGACGCTGTGATTCTATACTGGCGTTGACGCTGGACGAGTCTTTAAGTTCGTCCCAAAGGGTGTCTATTTTGTTGAGCACTACAACCAGGTTGTTGTCTGAGCGGTCGCTTATTTTACGAATATGATGTTGCCACATTTCCATGTCACTGCGGGTTACACCGGTATCAGCACCGAGCAAGAACAGTATCGCCTGGGCAGCGGGAAGCATGTTCAGGGTCAGCTCTGGCTCGTGACCCATGGCATTCAGCCCGGGGGTATCCAGTACCACCAGGCCCTGCTTTAGCAGTTCGTGCGGGAAGCTGATCAGCGCATGGCGCCAGTGTGGAATCTCGACCTGTGCCGGTGGCTGTTTGTGGGCTTGAAAATAAGGGTCAGTTTGCTCGTCGTAAAGCCCCAGTTCGCGAGCACGGGCGACCGGAACCTGCTTGGTTTTGATTACTTCGTGCAGTGCCTCTGCAACCTGGTCAGTGTTGTTTACGTCGAGTTCGATCTGTGTCCAGTGGATCGGTTCATGTCGAAAATCCGCGATGCTCTGATCCTGTAACCGGGTTTCAATAGGTAGCAGGTGTATGTATGCCTGCTCGTTGTCGCGGTCGTAAAACAGTTCCGTCGGGCACATAGTGGTGCGTCCGGCTTCGGAAGGTAGCAGGCGCTGACCATAGTGAGAAAAGAACAGCGCATTGATCAGCTCGGTTTTGCCGCGCGAGAACTCAGCGACAAAGGCAACGGTCAGGCTGTCTTTGCGTAATGCATCTATGGCTTCAAATATTGTGAATTCCTGGTCCGGCGTGGCCAGGTTGTGGCTTTCCAGCCATGCTTGAAACTGTCCAACGGTCTCAATGAGACGTTCGCGCCATGAGTTGTAGCTGTGTATGCGTTTATCAAGTTGGTCTTGCTTCATGCAACAAATTCCCGCTGTTTATTTTTACACGCCGATGAAGGGCTCTGCACCTTTAGTGCACCTGGCTATTTAACGGCCGTTGGAAACGAGGCTTTAAGTCGATTTATGAACAAGTTAGCGAATGCCCGGTTACTGCCGGGAGCTTATCCGGGAAGTCGCGGTTCCGATCAGGTTTCAGGGGGTGTGACGCCTTCCGGCAGGCGACAGGGGGCTTTGATTCCAATGAGTTTGTCGCGGCAGGTCGCGCCGCCGAGGAGGCTGACCTGTCGTAATGGCACCTGGCAAATTTTTGCCATAAATTTCAATAAGCTCTTGTTGGCCTGGCCATCAACTGGCGGTGCCGCAAGGCGAATTTTCAGGCGTCCGGCATATTCCCCGATAATTTCATCCTTGCCTGCGCGTGGTTGCAGGCGGATGTCCAGCATCAGCGTGTCATGCTGCCAGCGATACCAGTCCACCGTATTACTGAGCTAGTGCGTACAAGGGGGGTAACAGCAACAATTTGATCAGCTGGATAGCAACCAGTGCTACGAGGGGTGACAAGTCCATACCTGAAATCGGCGGGATCAGGCGTCGACAGGGCCTTAGCACTGGTTCGGTCAGGCTGTAGAGAAGTGAGACGGCTGGATTGTAGGTGCCGGGATTGATCCAGCTGATAATGACCTGGATAAGGATCGAGAACAGCAATACATTAAGAAATAACGAAAACAGTTCGGCAACAGAGAGTATCAACAGTGCCCCAATGGAGAAGGAGCCGCCACGCAGTAACGCGATCAGGGTAAAGGACAGCATCTGCAGCGCCAGCATCAGAAACAATGTGCTGGTATCCAGTTTGCCAACGCTGGGTAGAATGCGACGCAGTGGTTTCAGTGGCGGATTGGTGGCCTTGACTATGAACTGGCTGACCGGGTTATAGAAATCGGCACGTACCACTGCGAGTAAAAAACGTAGCATGACCAGTAGAATATACAGCCCAAACAGGGTGTTGATCAGAAACTCGATGGGGTTAGTGACATAGCTGCTGCCCATCATTCGCCCCCCAGTTGATCTGCCAGTTCGCGAGACCGGTCGCGCGCTGCGGTTAACGCTTCAACGAACAGCGCCCTGAGCTTGCCGTCTTCGAAAACTTCGAGGGCGCGCTCAGTGGTGCCGCCTGGCGAGGTCACCCGCTGGCGCAGGACAGCTGTATCGTCGTTACTTTCCAGGGCCATTTTGGCAGCGCCAAGTGCTGTTTGCAGCGTGAGCAACCGGGAAGTCTGGCGACCGAGGCCGAGTGTAATGCCGGCTTCCTCAAGCGCCTCCATAATCAGGAAAAAATACGCCGGGCCACTGCCGGATAATGCGGTTACTGCGTCAAGAAGTTCTTCATCATCAACCCATACTGTGAGGCCGGCGGCTCTCAGAATGCTCTCGGCCAGGTCTTTTTGCTCGTTTGATACTTTCCGGGTCGCAAACAGTGCGGTTGCGCCCGTCTGCACCAGCGCCGGGGTATTCGGCATGCAGCGCACAACGGCACAGTTTCCACCGAGCCAGCGCTCCAGGTCGCTGCTGCGAATCCCGGCTGCAATAGAAATTACCAGTGGACAGGATTGTTGTATTTGTTCAGCGATGCTGCTCGCTACTTCGCGCAGTATCTGGGGTTTGACGGCCAGTACTACGACATCCCGTCCAGCCAGTATCGCCCGGTTGTCCGTATCGGTACTGACCTTGAAGTGGGCCGTCAGAGCGCCGAGTTGGTGGACATCTGGATCGGATACGCCTATTACGGCAGGATCCCAGCCGTCTGCGATCAGGCCACCCACCAGGCTGCGTGCCATGTTACCTGCGCCGATGAAGGCGAGTCGTTGCTGTGTCATGGCGGAAACGATACAGGATCATAAATGCCTGATTCAAGCAGTTATTATGATATCTGCTGTTGCAGGCGACGAGCAGGTACACTAGTGATGTTGTGGCTGTGAAAGGGTCAAGTTCTGATCGCAGCTGACGATAAGGAACCCGGAACTACTAAAGGGAAAGCGCATGGATATTGCCGAGTTACTCGCCTTCAGCGTCAAAAATAATGCCTCCGATCTGCATATTTCCGCGGGTCTGCCACCTATGATACGCGTTGATGGCGATATTCGCCGAATCAATGTGCCGGCTCTGGACCACAAAACTGTCCACAGCCTGATCTACGACATCATGAACGATAAGCAGCGTAAGGATTTCGAAGAGTTCCTGGAAACAGATTTCTCGTTCGAAATCCCTAATTTGGCACGCTTCCGTGTCAATGCTTTTAACCACAACCGTGGTGCAGGTGGCGTTTTTCGAACAATTCCTTCAACTATTCTGACGCTTGAGGAACTGGGTTGTCCTGCCAGCTTCAAGGAGATTGCCGACCAGCCGCGCGGCATTGTGCTGGTGACCGGTCCGACCGGTTCAGGTAAGTCAACGACGTTGGCGGCGATGATGGATCATGTCAACAATGAGCGGTTCGAGCATATCCTTACTATTGAGGACCCCATCGAATTCGTGCATGAAAGCAAAAAATGCCTTGTCAACCAGCGTGAGGTGCACCGCGACACTCACGGTTTTAACGAAGCATTACGATCGGCGCTGCGTGAAGACCCGGACATTATCCTGGTCGGCGAATTGCGTGATCTGGAAACCATTCGTCTTGCTCTGACAGCAGCCGAAACCGGTCACCTGGTGTTCGGTACCCTGCATACCAGTTCCGCGGCCAAGACCATCGACCGTATTATCGACGTATTCCCGGCTGCAGAAAAAACCATGGTGCGCTCCATGCTGTCCGAATCGTTACGCGCAGTTATTTCGCAGACACTATTGAAGAAAACCGGCGGCGGACGTATCGCTGCGCACGAAATCATGATTGGCACACCCGCCATTCGTAACCTTATTCGTGAGGACAAGGTAGCGCAGATGTATTCAGCCATCCAGACGGGCCAGTCCGTTGGTATGCAAACGCTCGACCAGAACTTGCAGGACCTGGTGGCTCGCAACCTGATTAGTCGAATTGACGCCAGGTCCAAGGCTATGAATAAAGAAATGTTCCGTTAATTACAGCTCAGGAAACAGCATGGATTTTAACTCCTTACTGAAGATGATGGTTCACAAGGGCGCTTCTGACCTGTTTATCACCGCAGGTATGCCGCCCAGCATGAAAATAAACGGGCGTCTTAAGCCAGTTTCCCAGTCGACGCTGACACCGGAGCAGGCTCGCGAAGTGGTGCTTAGCGTGATGACTGCCGACCAGCGCAAGGAATTTGATACCCAGCACGAATGTAACTTTGCTATCAGTGCCTCGGGTGTGGGGCGCTTCCGTGTCAGTGCTTTTTACCAGCGCAATCACTGCGGTATGGTTTTGCGTCGCATAGAGACAAAAATTCCGTCAATCGAAGACCTGAGTCTGCCGCCTATTATCAAGAACCTGGCCATGACCAAGCGCGGCCTGATTGTATTTGTCGGCGCAACCGGTACGGGTAAATCAACTTCGTTGGCCTCCATGATCGGTTACCGCAATCACAACAGTACCGGGCACATTATTACTATCGAAGACCCTATCGAGTTCGTACACCAGCACGCCGGCTGCATCGTCACCCAACGTGAGGTAGGTATCGATACTGATTCTTTTGATACGGCATTAAAAAATACCTTGCGTCAGGCTCCGGATATCATTTTGATCGGCGAGATTCGTACCCGCGAAACCATGGATCACGCTATTGCCTTTGCTGAAACCGGGCATCTGTGTCTGGCCACGCTGCATGCCAATAATGCTAACCAGGCAATGGACCGTATTATCAACTTTTTCCCGGAAGAGCGCCGCGGTCAGTTGTTAATGGATTTGTCGTTAAACCTTAAGGCCATCCTGGCGCAGCAGTTGATTCCCACGCCGGATGGTAAAGGGCGCTGCGTTGCGGTGGAGGTGCTGATCAATACACCGCTGATGGCAGACTTGATCCGTAAGGGTGAGGTCCATAATCTCAAGGATTTGATGAAGCGCTCTAACCAGCAGGGGATGAAAACCTTTGACCAGGCACTCTACGCACTCTATCGTGAAGGCGAAATCACGCAGGACGATGCGCTTCAATACGCTGATTCAGCCAACGAGGTTCGCTTAATGATCAAGCTTAAAGACAACGAAGTGGATTCGAATAGCGCGCTCGAAGGCGTGACACTGGTCGAAACGCCCTAGCTGTTAGAGAGTCAACTACAGTTATTCATTGAAATACAGTATAGGCATCGAATACAGGACCATCTACACAGACCCGCTTCATCGCCGGGCCGGCATCGGTGCTCACCTGTACAACACAACCGGCACAGCCGCCTACGGCGCAGGCCATGTATTCTTCCAGGGACACCTGGCAGGGTAAATCGTACTCGCGTGCCAATGCCGCAACTGCTTCCAGCATGGGGTGCGGGCCACAGCTGAAAATTTCCACCTGCATGCGCTGTTCACCGGTGAGAGCGTTGAGCCAGGTGCGCGCCAGGTCAGTGATATAGCCTTCGTAACAACCTGGATAACCTTGCAGGCTGGCGAGCCGACTGGGAATTCCCCAGTCCTCAAGCAAAGGCATGCTGCCGATTACGCCATCTGGTATGCCGGGCAGCATAATCCTGGACGGTTGATGTCGAAATGGAAATGGTACTTCAGAGCCTAGAAGCACCAATGGCGTGAAGCCGCTGTTTTGTTTCAGGTGTTCGGCCAGAAAGAGCATCGGCGGCATGCCGACTCCGCCACCCAGCAAAAGGCTGCGAGGGTGTTCCGGATGAGGTGTGAACGGCTGCCCGATTGGTCCCAGTACACTTATGGTTTGTCCAGGCTGACGTCGTGACAGTAAGCGGGTACCTTCACCAACCACCTTGTAAAGAAAATCCACCCAGCCGCTGTCAGGATCAACGCGCATGATCGATAGCGGTCGGCGCATCGCCAGCGCGGGATCACAACTCAGGTGTGCGAACTGGCCGGCGCGTGCTGTCGCAGCGCAGGCTGGAGCCTGAAGTCTAAGTATGTACTGGTCACCGTCGAACGCTTGCTGAGAGATGATCTCGGCCTCTTCCAGTTCGATGGTGTCACGATGCGGCTTGTGCATGTGCAGGTTCAGTCCTTACGGTAGATTACTTCGCCATCCAGCAGGGTATAGCGCACCTGCCCCTGCATCTCCCAGCCACGGAACGGTGTGTTTTTGCCCTGGCTATGCATGCTGTCCGCGTTGAGTTGCCAGGTAGCCGCAGGATCGTAGATGCAGATGTCGGCTGCACGGCCAACACTGAGTTCACCGTAGGGCAGGTTTAGAATTTTCGCCGGACCGCTGGTGATTCGGGCAATAGCATCTTGCAGCAGAAGGTGGTTTTCTTCTGCAAGTTTCAGCGTCAGTGGTAGCAGTGAATCGAGGCCGGATGCACCGGGCTCGGTAGCCGGGAAGGGGGCTAGTTTGGCATCACTGTCGTGAGGCTGGTGGTCAGAACATACCGCTGAGAGCGTGCCGCTGGACAGGCCTTCGCGCAATCCGTCCCTGTCTGTCTGGGTCCGCAATGGCGGGATAAAGTGGTAGTCGGCACCGAAATCGATGGTATCCAGCTCACTGAGGTACAGGTTGGGGACGGCGACGTCGGCACTGACGGGGATATTGTCGAACTGGGCACGTGCCACCATGCGAACAGCGCGTTGGGTGGTTAGTCTGCAGAAGTGAGCGCGTACACCGGTTTGCTGAATAAGCGCCAAATCACGCGCCACTGCTACAGTCTCGGCAGCCTCCGGTATTCCCGGCAAGCCCAGCCGGGTCGATATATGACCCTCATGCATACAGCCATTTGCAGACAGTGAGGCATCGTTTGCATGCAGAAAGACCGTCAGGTCGAAGGTGGCTGCATATTCGAATGCACGGCGCTGGACGAGTGTTGATGCCAGCGGTTTGAGAGCATTACTGACGCCGATGCAGCCTGCCGATTTTAGCGCGGACATTTCGCTCAAGTGTTCGCCATCCAGGTCACGGGTCAGGGCTCCGAGGCTGAATATTCGCGCCGCACCCACCTGTCGGGCGCGGTAGCGGATCAGTTCGATAACTGCCGGTGTATCAATGACCGGGTCAGTGTCTGGCGGGCAACAGAGTGTGGTAATGCCGCTGGCCGCAGCGGCACGGCACTCGCTGTCGATGCTGGCCTTGTATTCCTGGCCAGGTTCTCGAAGCCTGGTGCTCAGGTCAATCAGGCCGGGGACAGCCACCAGGCCAGTGGCATCCACCTCGATATCGCTTTGGAAACCGTCCGGCGCTTCTCCGATTGCGATTATGCAGCCATTGGCAATATACAGATCCAGCGTGTCGTTGATCCGGTTTTCCGGGTCTATCAGCCGGCCACCGGAGATTTTTATTCTCGGCTTAGGCATGGTTATCCTGTGTGGTCGACTGTTGCATCGCCATCGACATGACAGCCATGCGTATGGCGATACCGGAAGTCACCTGCTGAAGTATGACCGAGTGAGGGCCATCGGCTACCTGTGAATCAATCTCTACGCCGCGGTTAATCGGACCGGGGTGCATAACAGTGACGTCTGGCCTGGCCATAGACAGCTTTTCCTCGGTCAAGCCGTACAGCTGGTAATATTCGTGCTCACTTGGCAGGAGAGCGCCTTCCATGCGTTCATTTTGCAGGCGTAGCATGATAACGACATCCACGTCCCGAAGGCCTTCGCGCAGGTCATGAAAAACACGTACTCCCAGGGATTCGACATGTGCAGGCAGAAGGGTGCGTGGTGCGATAACCCGTACGTCGCCAGTGTTCAGCATATTCAGCCCATGAATTTGTGACCGGGCTACCCGGGAGTGAGCGATGTCCCCAACGATCGCCACAGACAGGCGCCCAAAGTCAGCGCCTTTTTCCCGGCGAATGGTGAATATATCAAGCATGGCCTGGGTGGGGTGTGCATGACGGCCATCGCCAGCATTGATAACGCTGACGTGTGGTTGTACCTGCCGGGCAATAAAGTGTGCGGTGCCGCTATCGCTGTGTCTTACCACAAACATATCGACGTGCATGGCTTCGAGATTGCGCAGGGTATCCAGCAACGTTTCCCCTTTTACGGTCGCCGATGAGTTTACGTTGATGTTGAGAACGTCGGCTGAAAGCCGTTTGGCGGCCAGTTCGAATGTGGTGCGTGTGCGGGTGCTGGCTTCGAAAAACAGATTTACGATGGTCTTGCCACGTAGCAGGGGCACTTTCTTGACCGACTGCTCGGTGACGCCGGCAAAAGATTCTGCGGTGTCGAGAATTTCTGTCAGCAGTTCCCGGGACAGGCCCTCGGTAGACAGAAAATGCCGCAGGCGTCCGTCTTCGCGTACCTGGATATTGGTGTTACTCATGACAGATCCCTGACCTCCAGGCTGAGCGGTTCCGGCCCGCTCAGCTTGACATGTTCATTCTCGGCCAGCTTGATTTTGACGCCTGTAACTTGTGCCTCGACGGGCAGTTCGCGTCCTCCCCTCTCTACCAGTACCGCGAGCGAGATTGAAGCCGGGCGGCCATAGTCAAACAGCTCGTTCATGGCGGCACGGATGGTACGCCCGGTGTGCAGAACGTCATCAACGAGGATGATATGACGGCCTTCCAGGCTGAATGGCAGCTGCGAGGGTTTGACCTGCGGATTCATACCGATGCGTGTGAAATCGTCTCTGTAGAAGGAGATGTCCAGCGCGCCAAGAGGTTCCTGAATACCCAGCAATTTATGCAATACTTCAGCGACCCAGACACCACCGGTGTGAATGCCGACCATGACTGTTTGCGCGTCAATACTGATCTTTTGCTGTAATTCATCGGCCATGCGTTCGATAAGGGCCGGTATATTGTAGTTATTGCTCATGTGGGTTGGGCGTTGTGTTGTAACCAGTCCTGCAATATTACCTGCGCGGATAGCGGGTCAATGGCTGTTTTGCCTGTTTTGTCGTTGAGGCCGGACTCTACCACGTCTGAGGTCAGTCGCTCCTCAGCACAATGGACCGGTAGCTTGTAGCGGCCTTCCAGCTGCCGGCTAAAGCGCTGTGCGGCGTGTGTCATGTCCTGTTCAGTACCGTCCATATGATACGGTATTCCGACCACCAGCGCGTCTGGTTTCCACTCTTCCAGCAAGCGAGTGATTGCTGGCCAGTCGGGCTTGCCGTCGCGCGCCTGTACGGTTGTTAAAGCGGTGGCTGAGCAGGTCAGTTGCTGCCCCACGGCAACACCGATGCGCTTGCGGCCATAGTCGAAGCCCAGCAACGTTTGTGTGGGCTTTGGCACGATGTTGTCAGCCATTACGCGTGACCGGTATCTCCAGACAGGCGGTCCAGGTCTACACCAAGTGAGGCAGCGGCTGCTCTCCAGCGCTCCTCGTCGGGAGTGTGGAACAGAATGTTGGGGTCGGCAGGACCACTAAGCCAGGCATTGTCGGCCATTTCCTGCTCCAGCTGGCCAGCGCCCCAGCCAGCGTAACCTAACGTAATGAGAGAATGCTCCGGCCCTTCGTTTTTCGCAATCGCATGGAGGATGTCGAGAGAAGACGTGATGCCAATACGGTCTGTCACCTGCATAGTGGCCTCCCATTCACCCAGCGGTTCATGCAGCACAAAACCGCGGTCCTGCTGTACCGGGCCACCCAGATGCACCGGCATCTGCCTGGCTTCCAGTTCGGCGTGTTCGAGGTTTATATGATGCAGGATTTCGCCCAGTCGCATGTCCAGAGGGCGGTTAACTACCAGTCCGAGGGCGCCCTCGGCATTGTGTTCGCAAATATAAGTTACCGAATGGAAAAAATTGGGGTCTTCCAGACCGGGCATGGCGATCAGGAATTGATTGGTCAGGTGCTGAGAGTCTGCCATGGCAATAGTATCCTGTAGCTCAATGCTTTTCACAAGCATTTGGACCGGATGTTTACGTCAGATTTTAGTGGCTCTTCAGGCGATTGCCGCTGGTAAATATCCAGGTGCGGGTAATGTACAGGACATCGGTCTCCTGCCTGATGTTCTCCGGGAAGGGCGCGAACGGTGCTGCCAGTTTAACGATACGCACAGCCGCGTCGTCCAGAATTTTATGGCCTGACGGTTTGCGAATAGTGATCTCGCGAACCGTGCCATCGGGATAAACTGCAACCTGGACAATCAGTTTGCCGGACAGGTGCTGGCGACGGGCGGCATCAGGGTAGTTGAGTTCGCCTACCCGCTCCACCTTGGCGACCCAATCGCGCATGTAGCTGGCGTACTTGAATTCCTTGGTGCGTGCGGAAATGAATTTGCTCTTGGGCGTCTTGGAATAGGCCTGCAGCGTCTGGTTGATCTGCTGGTTTAGCGTCAGCATTTCCATGCTGCGATTGATCAGCTCGGCAGCACTGTTTTGTGCTTCATCTTCCTGGGGCGGGTTTTCCTCAGGCTTGTCAACTTTTTGCTGGCTGGTGTCTCGCGTCAGTACCTGGGTGGTGTCGGGTTTTATCTCCCGGGCGGCTGCCGGTGGCGGTGCCTGTTCGACGACTTGTTGCTGTGGCTGGACCTTTTCTTCGGTATTCCCGGCCCCATCCTGGCTGGTTTCTGCGAGATAGTCATAGTCTTCCGGTGGCTTTGTCTGGTTGGGGTTTACGACCGTGATGTCCAGAGTCGGTGCGTCCGATTCTGGTGGATCCTGGTCGAAAGCGTCAAAACCTATGCCCAGGATGATCAGGGCATGAAGGGCGGTAGCGATAAACAGCGTTAGCGCCAGCCGGTCGGCAGTGGGAGCTTCGAAGGGAACTTGTGTTGATGCAGTCACAGTGGGTCTTGAAGTGTGTCCATGGCTGAAATTGTGCACAGAGTATACCGGACTCAGACGTAGTTGGGTGCTTACAGTTCAATCTTCTCAATACGCTGGGGCGCTTCCTCGAAGTGAATGCGTTCGGTGAGTGCGGGTGTAATGTAAGCGGTGCCCCGGGAATCAATCAGTAGCACCTCGTTGACGCCCATTTGTCGGGCAATAGCAGTCCATTCTTGCGGGCCCGCAATGAATAGCGCAGTTGCCGCGGCATCTGCGAGGGCTGCATCGTTACTTAAAACAGTTACAGATCGGGTCGACCTCGCGGGGTAGCCGCTGCGGGGATCCAGGATATGATGGTAACGTTGACCATCTACTTCGAAATAGCGTTCGTAGTCACCCGAGGTAAATACACACTGGGGTCCTTCCAGGTCGATGCTGGCTAGCACGCCAGTTCCCTCTGGAGAGCGGATGCCAATGCGCCAGGGCCGGTCGCCATGCCGGCCGCGCATGCACAGGTCACCGCCGGTGTTGACAATAAGATTGTGGATGCCGCGCTGTTCCAGCAACGCTACCGCTTTGGCGACCGAATACCCTTTGGCGAACCCGCCAAAATCCAGTTTGACGCGCGGATTGCGGCTGTGAATACGCTGCTTGTCGATATCGATCTGCAGGCTACTGGGTTTGTTGTTCAGCCAGGCGGTAATGGCGGCAGGGTCAGGTGCTGTGGTTGCCGGTTCGTCCTGTTGAAAACCCCAGAGCCCCAACAGCTGGCCGATGGCCGGGTTGAACAGTCCGTTGCTGGATATTTCAAACTGCTGGCCAAGGCGTATCAACTGTACAATTGATGCATCTGTCTCAATCGAGTGTCCGCGGGCGATTGCCTGGTTCAGGGTGTCCAGCGCGCCACGCTGCCAGGCATGCCAATCGTTGTGCTGTTTCTGAAACAGGGCGTCGACGGCCTGTACGGCTTGCCGGGCCTCATCTGGCGGCACGCCGTAAAAAGAAATATCGATCAGTGTGCCGAAGGCGAACAGCTGTTCATTGTAGGATTCGTCGCGGGCAGGTTGGCAGCCCATGAACCACAGGCAGCCGAGCAGTACCGGCAAGACCCGCAGGTACATTAGCGGCGTGATGTGAGTTTGGCCTGGATGCTGTCCATCAGTTGGCCGGCAATATCCAGGTCGTAGAGGTGGTCAAGTTCGCGGATGCAGGTCGGACTGGTGACATTGATTTCGGTGAGGTAGTCGCCAATAACGTCCAGTCCAACAAACAACAACCCCCGGGCTCGCAGTTCCGGGCCCACCTGGCTGCATATCCAGCGATCACGTTCACTGAGTTCTATGCCTTCACCACGGCCGCCGGCCGCGAGGTTGCCGCGTGTCTCTCCTTTAGCCGGTATGCGAGCCAGTGCGTAGGGCACGGGTTCCCCGTCGACCATTAATATACGCTTGTCACCGGCGCTGATTTCGGGAATGAATTGCTGCGCCATGGCGGTACGTTGGCCAAGTGCTGTGAGTGTCTCCAGGATTACGCTGATATTCGGGTCATCTGCCTGAATACGGAAGACAGAGGCGCCGCCCATACCATCCAGCGGTTTAAGGATGATATCGCCATATTCGTCCAGAAAGCTGCGCAGGCGTGCTGGATCGCGGCTCACCAGGTTTGGTGCGCAGCAATCCGGAAACTGCGCGGCGAACAGTTTCTCATTACAGTTGCGCAGGGCTGACGGGCGGTTAACCACCAGGGCCCCGGCGCGCTCCGCCTGTTCCAGCAGGTGGGTGGTGTAGATGAATTCCATATCCAGTGGTGGATCCTTGCGCATCAGGATGACATCCAGCTCGCCAAGCCGCATTTCCTGGGGCTCACCCAGCTTGAACCAGTCTCCGGCCTGATCCCTGACCACCACACTGCGTGTCATGGCAAATGCTTCGCCGCCCCTTAGAAACAGGTCTTGCTGCTCCATATATAACAGTGTCCAGCCGCGGGCCTGCGCCGCCAGGAGCATCGCAAAGCTGCTGTCCTTGTGGGTTTTGATTGACCCGATAGGGTCCATGACGATAGCCATTTGTATGCTCATCGCGTGCCCGTACTCTGCTGATTAATTTCTGAGTTTGTGAACAATTTCATAGATGTAAAGTTTACTTGCTAGCGGACGATAGAAGCTT
>JBHPFC010000060.1:0-17554 GCA_042576405.1 Pseudomonadota bacterium
TCGCCCATCAGTGTCGTGATCTGCCGCAATACGGCTCCTGGATCAGCGCGCAGCGATTCGTAGTTGGTCAACAGGGTCTTGTCCAGTTTTCCCAGTGCCCGTTCCCAGTAATTCAGAAAATCGATCAGCGAGTTCAGGCCGATGTCACTGTGGCGCACAAAGTCCCACATGTCGATATTGCTACGGTCCACCGGGTGGGCGAGATCGGCGTTGATCAGTTCCTGTTTATGCGCTGACTGACGCTTGGTGAACTGAAAGAACCACGATACGGCGATATCCAGCGGGTTACGCGCCAGCAGCATGACCGGCTTGTGCTTGAGGTCGGAGTCAGGGGCCTCAGGTTGAAGCTTGTCACCGATAGCACGTTCATAACTGTACCAGCCGTTGGTCGCGGCGAAACGCGGAATGGCCGGGTTGCTGTCAGCCAGTGAAGGATACTTGGAGAAATCCTCGGGTGCGATTCCATGGCGTATACCATAGAGGCGCGTCAACATGACCTTGAGCCAGGTGTTACCGCTCTTTGGATGAGCGACGATGATCAATTGTGAGCGCCTGGCGATATCCACTTCCAGTTTGCCGAGCCGTTGTTTGCGAACGGCAACGCGCAGAGGGCGCGGCAATAGGGCGGTGGGACCAATGATCAGGGCTTTACGAGCGTTATCGCTGAGAATGGGCATGTAGGTACGGCTATGGTCGTTGAGTAAAGCGGGGCATTATAGCCGTTTTTCGGGCTGGACACCGGGGCTGGATTTTAATCCCACTTTCCCCAGTCGTCGGGGTGACCGCGATTTGGGTCTTTCGGCCAGCGGCGCTTGGTGCACATCCATTCGTGCGGGCGTTCGCGTATCCAGCTCTCAAACAACTTATTGATATTAAGGGTAATATTATTGATTTGTTCGGCTGGGGTAGCATTTGGGTCATCGGCCGTAATCGGTTTGTGGAAGGTGACCCGAAAGCGTGCGCCCTCTAGCCGTTGCACCTGCACGGGAATGAGGTCGCAGTTGAAGCGCAAGGCCAGCTGGGCCGGGGTTGTCGCGGTAAGCATCTCTTTACCGAAAAACAGGGTTGGCTCCCCGGAGTCGACGCGTTGGTCAACGAGCAGGCCGACAGAGGTGCCGTGTTTAAGGCGACGCAGCAGTTCACGTGCTGCACTTTCGCGTTCTACGGCGCGAAAGCCCAGTGCATCGCGCGCCTCAGCCAGCAGGCGATCCATATGGGGGTTTTGCAGCGCGGTGTAGACGACGGTCAGTGGTACGCCCAGGTGAGCAATAGTTGCGGCACCGATTTCCCAATTACCCAGGTGGGCGGTTACGAATACTGCAGGCTTGCCGGTTTGCTTAAACACCTCAAGAGGTTCCTGCATGACAATCTCGAGGCGTTCTTCAGCCCGGGTATCGCATATCGTGCGCAGATGCGGGTACTCCGCGACAATGGAACCAAGGTTGCTCCAGATATTTCTGACCAGTTCATCTGTTTCGTCGGCTGACAGCTCCGGAAAGGCAATTTTCAGGTTGCGTCTGATCAGGCGGGTCTTGTCGAGACCGGGACCAACACGGCGCGCCAGTCGTGCTCCCAGTCGTGATGCTGTATCGGGTGACATCAGCCTGCAGGCAATGCTCAGCAGGTGAACCAGACTGGCTTCAACGCGCCATAACAGGCTCAGCATCCAGGGTGCGTGTTGCGTATGTTTGTCGCCGAGAAGGAGCTTCGCCAAGGTTTTCGTCGTCCGGTGTTAATACATCAGCCCGCCAGGCGGGGCGTCTATTTTGCGGGATTCGGCGCGTTATGGCCAGTCGCTAAGGTTTCCCGTTCTTGGTATCCGGCGGAGCCGCGGTTTAGAATGGGCAAATACAGTGACAGAGGATGCAGGCAGTGGATTACTGCGTATTTATTCAGGCCAACGACAAACAGTATCTGGGTGCAGTGATCGCAGAGTACGCTTTGCGGCGCAATTCGAAGCACAACGAGAAGTTTGATATTCGCGTCATGAATTACGATGACTTCCCGTTCCTGAGGGCCAGGGAAGGACAGTTTTACCTGCGTGACGGCGGTAAGCGTGAATGGGTGCGGGATGATTTGCAGTCCTTTACCCCCACACGATTTCTGCCGCCCCAGCTGATGAACTACCAGGGCCGTTCCGTGGTGATTGACCCGGATGTGTTTGCTATTGGTGATATCTGGGAACTGTTGTCTCGCGACATGCATGGCAAAGCCGTCATGTGCAGGCGCAAGTCCGGCAACAAGGGCAAGCGTGGTTGTCTGGCCACCAGCGTGATGCTTATGGACAACGAGCAACTGCAGCACTGGAAAATCGAAGAGCAGTTTAATGCCATGTTCGATTTCCAGCGTGACTATATGAAGTGGGTGTGTCTGAAGTACGAAGACCCGGACACCATTGGTTTCTTCGAACCGGAATGGAATGACTTCGATCACCTCACGGAAAATACCAAGATGCTGCATACCACCAAGCGCAAGCATCAACCCTGGAAGACCGGTCTGCCGGTGGATTTCCGGGCCGCCGATACCTTCCGCCTGTTCCCGCCCAGGCACTGGTTGCGGCGGGCGCGGCGTGCATTGTTCGGCGATTATGGTTTTGCGGGAACCTATAAAGAGCACCCGGATCCGAACCAGGTGGATTTCTTTTTCGGGTTGTTACGCGAATGCCTCGACAAAGGCATTCTCACGGAAGAGAAGCTGCGCGAGGAAATGGCCATGAACCATATCCGTCACGATGCGTTTGAAATTCTGGACAGGACGCCGCCGCTGGCCGCCTGACTACGACTCTTTCGTGTAGCCAAAAAGTGGTGACAGATTCCTGGCCACATATGCTTCGATCTCTGCCACCTGCTGGTCGTCGAAATAGTCCTTGTACCCTCCGACCTTGGCGCGGCGAACCTTGTAGCTGTTCGGATTGGAGCGGTCCCTTGGAACCATGCGTCCACCGCTGAGCCAGAAGGTTTTTTTCTCTTCCATCTTTTTCATGTTTTCGTAGGAAGAGAACTCCACGGCATCCTGGATATGCTCTGCATTTGCCGGTGCGCCCATGAAGTGCACCAGTTTTTCCAGGGTTTCGACCGGGTTGGCTTTGAGGTCCTCATAGCGCACGAGGTGAAGGTCCTCGATATTTTCCGCTTCCTTCGCCCACTGGTTGAGGAAACCGATAACCCATTTAAGGCCGGTATCGGACTTCATGACGAAGTCGAAGATGGAAATGTCCGAACCTTCTTCGGGGTATTTGTTAATCGCCACCTTGGTGGGTTTCAACCGGTATTTCCACTGGAAAAACTGTGATACGGCCACGTCTCTCGGGTCACGGGCGAGCAATACGACCTTCTTGCCGTAGAAGTCGACCTTGGAGTCGGTGTGCCCGGTGTAATCACCGATATAGTTGTCATGGGTGAAGAACATGCGTGGAATGGCAGCGTTCATGCGGTGAAAATTGTCGAAACCGATCAATGTCTGCTTGGGGAGTTCATACATCTGCTGGTACAGGCGCGAGACCATAACGCGCAACCAGGTGCGGCCGCTTTTACCGAAAGAGACGAATACGATGTCTGCCAGTTGCAGTTTCCGGAATTGTTCGCGGCCACGCAGTTTGCGTTCGGCCGCGAGTTTTTCACTCTCTGGCGAGAACAGCATTTTCGTCCTGAGGATGAATCGGCCAGTTTTTTTCCACAGTGAATGCAACGCCTGGGGCGCAGAATAGATCAGGTGTGACATGGGTAAACCGCTGAGATAGTCGGCCCGCAGACTACGCGTACGCCCCCGTTTATTCAAGCCCTTGCGTGGATTGGGGCTCTGATCGCCAATGTCAGCTGCTGGTCACCCGTCCAGTCGTATGGGGTTTTTTTATGACCCCAGAAGCATAACTTAACTGCTTGATTTACTATAAAAAACATTCATCCGTCTTGCTTGACACCTGCAAACCTGCTGGCCTAGACTCCAGTGCTCCGTGATCATGCGCAATATAATAAATACCTGGCTCACCGCCGGGACGCGTCGGAAGAGGATGGCATGCTCGAGAATTACCTACCGGTCCTGATTTTCATGGCCGTCGGCATAGCGTTCGGTTTGTTACCGGTAGCAGCAGGCTTCCTGCTCGCACCGAGAAAGCCGGATAGCGAGAAAAACTCGCCTTACGAGTGCGGCTTCGAAGCTTTCGAAGACACCCGCATGCGCTTTGATGTGCGCTATTACCTGGTCGCCATCCTGTTCATTATCTTCGATCTTGAAATTGCCTTCCTGTTTCCCTGGGCCGTCGTCCTCGACCAGATCGGCTGGTTTGGCTATACCGCCATGATGATTTTTCTGGGCATCCTGGTGATCGGCTTTATATACGAGTGGAAGAAGGGCGCACTGGAATGGGAGTAGCGATTAACTAATGGCTATCGAAGGTCTCCTCGAAGAAGGTTTCGTCACCACCTCGGCGGACAAGCTCATCAACTGGGCGCGTACGGGTTCGTTGTGGCCCATGACCTTTGGCCTGGCCTGCTGCGCAGTGGAAATGATGCAGGCGGGCGCCTCGCGTTACGATCTGGACCGCTTCGGTGTGGTGTTTCGCCCCAGTCCGCGACAGTCGGATGTGATGATTGTTGCCGGCACCCTGTGTAACAAGATGGCACCGGCGCTGCGCAAGGTCTACGACCAGATGTCGGAACCACGCTGGGTTATATCCATGGGCTCGTGTGCCAATGGCGGCGGTTATTACCATTATTCCTATTCCGTAGTGCGTGGCTGTGACCGTATTGTGCCAGTCGATATCTACGTGCCAGGTTGTCCGCCCACTGCGGAAGCGTTGCTCTACGGCATTTTGCAGTTGCAGAACAAGATTCGGCGCACCAACACTATCGCCCGCTAAAAGAGAATATTCATGTCAGCCAGTGAACTAATTGGTCAGTTGCAGGAACGTTTTGGCGATACCTTGCTTGATGCGACAGTCGCTTTGAACGAGGTCACCATCGAGGTGGCTGCTGCTGATTTGATCGACACAGCGATGGCATTGCGTGATGAAAAAGATTTCCGGTTCGAGCAGCTGGTCGATGTTTGTGGCGTTGACTACCTGGCCTATGGCGATGCCGAGTGGTCGACAGACGAAACCACCAGTACCGGGTTCAGTCGCGGCGTAGACGCCAATAGTGCCGGGCGCTTGCCCGGGCTTGAAGAAGAATTGTCCACCGAGACGCTGCAGAAAGACCGGCGTTTTGCAGCGGTTTATCACCTGTTGTCGGTCAGTAATAACCAGCGCCTGCGCATCAAGGTGTTTGCGCCGGACGAGCAGTTGCCGGTGGTGCCTTCGGTTATCGATATCTGGAATGGCGCCAACTGGTTTGAGCGTGAAGCTTTTGACCTGTACGGCATTATATTTGAAGGCCACCCGGACCTGCGCCGTATCCTGACCGACTACGGTTTTATCGGTCATCCGTTCCGCAAGGACTTCCCGCTAAGCGGTAATGTCGAAGTTATCTACGACCCGGAAAAACAGCGTGTGGTCTATCAGCCGGTCAGTATCGAGCCGCGCGTACTGGTACCGCGTGTGATTCGTGCTGAAGGGGCGCCCGAAGCTATGGACTCTGAATCATCGGAGACGGAAACAGAAACTGATGCCTGAGATTCGTAACTACACGTTAAACTTCGGCCCGCAGCATCCGGCTGCCCATGGCGTGTTGCGCCTGGTACTGGAGCTGGATGGTGAAACCGTGCAGCGCGCCGATCCGCACGTTGGCCTGTTACACCGTGCCACTGAAAAGCTTGCCGAAAGCAAACCCTATAACCAGAGTATCGGTTACATGGACAGGCTCGATTACGTGTCCATGATGTGTAACGAGCACAGTTACGTCATGGCTATCGAGAAGCTGATGGGTGTCGAGGTGCCGGAACGTGCGCAGTACATCCGCGTCATGTTTGACGAGATCACCCGCATCCTCAACCACCTGCTGTGGCTGGGGGCGCATGGACTCGACGTCGGCGCCATGACCGCGTTTCTTTATACTTTCCGTGAACGCGAAGACCTGATGGATTGCTACGAAGCAGTTTCGGGTGCGCGTCTGCACGCAACTTATTATCGTCCGGGTGGTGTCTACCGCGACCTGCCGGACCGCATGCCGCAGTACGAGGAGTCGCGCTGGCACGGAGCTAAAGATATCGAGCGCCTGAATCGTAATCGCCAGGGCTCGTTGCTCGACTTTATCGATGACTTCACGGCGCGTTTCCCGGCCTGCGTGGATGAATATGAAACCCTGCTCACGGATAACCGTATCTGGAAACAGCGCACTGTCGATATCGGTGTGGTGTCGCCGGAGCGTGCTCTGCAGCTGGGCATGACGGGCCCGATGCTGCGTGGATCGGGTGTTGCCTGGGACCTGCGCAAGAAACAGCCCTATGAAGTCTATGATCGCATGGATTTTGATATACCAGTGGGCGTCAACGGCGATTGCTATGACCGTTACCTGGTGCGTATCGAGGAGATGCGTCAGTCCAACCGCATTATCAAGCAGTGTGTCGACTGGCTGCGCAGTAACAGCGGCCCGGTCATTGTCGAGGACACCAAGGTTGCGCCGCCATCGCGCGAAGAAATGAAGCAGGACATGGAGTCGCTGATTCATCACTTTAAATTATTCACCGAGGGATTCTGCCTGCCTGAAGGCGAGGCCTACGCTGCAATTGAGCATCCCAAGGGTGAATTTGGTATTTACCTTATCTCCGACGGGGCCAACAAGCCCTACCGGGTGAAGATCCGTGCGCCGGGCTTCGCTCACATGTCGGCACTGGACGAAATGTCGCGTGGTCATATGCTCGCCGATGTCGTCGCAATCATTGGTACACAGGACATCGTATTTGGCGAGGTTGACCGTTAGTTATGGCGTCAGAAATTTATGAAATTCCGGCCGGGATCAAGGCAGAGATCGATCACTGGCTTGAGAAATACCCGGCTGACCAGAAACAGTCCGCGGTGTTGTCGGCGCTGCACGCCATTCAGCACAAGGAAGGTTATGTCAGCGTGGCGCAGATGAATGCAGTAGCCGAATACCTGGAAATGCCGAAGGTGTCTGTCTACGAAGTGTCATCGTTCTATTCGATGATCGAGACCGAACCCTGCGGGCGTAACACGATTGCTTTCTGTAACAATATTTCCTGCATGCTGTGCGGTGCCGACGAACTGATCGAGCATGTCGAGAACAAACTTGGCATCAAGCTGGGAGAGTCCACTGAAGACGGACGTATCTATCTCAAGGCGGAAGAAGAATGTCTCGCCGCTTGTGTCGGCGCGCCGATGATGGCCGTTAACGGGCATTACCACGAGAACCTGACCACCGAGAAGGTGGACCAGATTCTCGACGGTCTGGAGTAAATCATGACGAACCAGGTCTGTTTCACCACCATGGAATTCGACGAGCCCTGGACGCTTGAGAACTATCTCAAGACCGGTGGCTATGAGGCCTGGAAAAAGATCCTCGCCGAAAAGACCGACCCGGGCGACATCATCGAGGAAGTTAAAAAATCCGGACTGCGCGGCCGAGGCGGTGCGGGTTTCCCGACCGGCCTGAAGTGGAGTTTCATGCCGCGCAATGCGCCGGTACAGAAATACATTGTTTGTAATTCGGACGAATCCGAACCGGGCACCTGCAAGGATCGGGACATCCTGCGTTACAACCCGCATGCCCTGATTGAAGGCATGGCTATAGCCGGCTATTCAATGGGGGCGACGGTCGGTTACAACTACATGCGTGGTGAGTTTCACCATGAACCCTTCGAGCGTTTTGAACAGGCGTTGAAAGAAGCGCGCGAAGCCGGTTTGATCGGCGAGAACCTGATGGGTTCCGGCATCGACTTTGAATTACACAGTCACCTGGGTGCTGGCGCCTATATCTGTGGTGAAGAAACCGCACTGTTGAACTCGCTGGAAGGCAAGAAAGGCCAACCGCGTTTCAAGCCGCCATTCCCGGCCAACTTCGGCCTGTATGGCAAGCCAACGACAATTAACAACACCGAAAGTCTCGCTTCAGTGCCGGTCATTATGCGTAATGGCGGTGACTGGTTCCTTGAGCTGGGCCGGCCAAATAACGGCGGCGAAAAACTCTGGTGTGTATCCGGTCATGTCAACAAGCCGGGTAACTATGAGATTGCACTCGGAACCCCGTTTAAGGATTTGCTTGAACTGGCCGGAGGCGTGCGTGATGGTCACAAGCTGAAAGCGGTAATACCTGGCGGCTGTTCCATGCCGGTGATGCCTGCTGATGTGATTATGGAAACCGACCTGGATTACGACTCGCTGTCAAAAGCGGGTTCCGCACTGGGTTCAGCCGGTATGATCGTGATGGATGACTCCACTTGCATGGTCAAGGCATTGATGCGTATCTCACGCTTCTACTATGCCGAGTCCTGCGGCCAGTGCACACCGTGCCGCGAGGGTTGCGGCTGGATGTACCGCGTGATCAAACGCATCGAGGAAGGCCAGGGCACCATGGAAGATATCGACCTGCTGGAAAGTGCGGCGGGTCAGATCGAAGGGCATACAATATGTGCCTTTGGCGATGCTGCAGCCTGGCCGGTGCAGAGTTTCATCAAGCACTTCCGTCACGAATTCGAATATCACGTCAAACACAAGAACTGTATGCCCGGCACCAGCAGCCATCGCGACGACAGCAAGGGAGCGGCTGCATGAGCGCCAAGCCTGAAACTGTGGCCGAGGATATGATCACCGTCGAGATTGACGGGGTCGCCTATCAGGCGAACAAGAGTGCCATGGTCATTGAAGTCACCGATGACAATGACATCAAGGTGCCACGTTTCTGTTATCACAAGAAACTGCCAGTCGCTGCCAACTGTCGCATGTGCATGGTTCAGGTAGAGCAGGGTGGTCGTATGGCGCCCAAGCCAATGCCGGCCTGTGCAACACCGGTAGCCGACGGCATGAAGATCTGGACCCAGTCGGAATACGCGCGGGATGCACAACGCGCGGTGATGGAATTCCTGTTGATCAATCATCCACTGGATTGCCCTATCTGCGACCAGGGTGGTGAGTGTGAGCTACAGGACGTGGCGCTGGAATATGGCCGCGGCGTTTCACGTTTCACCGAGAAAAAGCGTGTCGTTCCGGAAAAGAATTTCGGTCCATTGATTGCTTCCGACATGACCCGCTGCATCCACTGCACACGCTGTGTGCGTTTCCTGCAGCACGTTGCCGGGTTCAAGGAGATGGGCGGTATGGGTCGCGGCGAGAATGTGGAGATCGGTACCTACATCCAGCACAATATTGAATCTGAACTGTCGGGCAATATTATTGATGTCTGCCCCGTTGGTGCGCTGACATCCCGGCCGTTCCGCTTTACTGCCCGCGCCTGGGAGATTGCCCAGACAGCGTCGGTATCACCGCATGATTGCGTCGGCTCGAACCTCTACCTGCATACGCGCAGTGGCAAGTTGATGCGTACCGTGCCAAAGGAAAACGAGGCGATAAACGAAGTCTGGTTATCGGACCGTGACCGCTTTGCCTACCAGGGTGTAAACAGCGATGACCGTCTGCAGCAGCCAATGGTCAAGAAGGCCGATGGCTGGCAGCCTGTCGAGTGGGAAGAGGCATTACACATTGTTGCCCAGGCTTTGCGTGAGCGTGTGGAAAACCAGGGTGCCAGCCAGCTCGGTGTACTGGTGTCGCCAAGCGCCACGCTGGAAGAAATGAGCCTGGTCAACCAGCTGGCCGAAGGGATGGGGGTAAACAATATCGATCATCGTTTGCGGCAGTGTGATTTCACCGGTCAGGACAAGCAGCCGGTATTTCCGTTCCTGGGGCAGACCATGGAAGAACTGGAGCACGTTACCGCCGCTCTGGTCGTGGGCGCCAACCCGCGCAAGGAGCAGCCGATAATCGGTCACCGTCTGCGCAAGGCTGCACACGCCGGTGCGAGCATGATGTTTATCAATCCGGTGGACTATCAGTACACCTTTGAAATAGCGCACAAGTCGATTGTCCCGCCATCACACATGATCAAGTCGCTGGCCGGTGTTGCGGCGGCATTGCTGCAGTCAAAGAAAGCCCGTGCACCGGAAGATTTACAGGCTGTTGTTGAGCAGACATTGCCGGATGCCAACGAACAGGCGATGGCGGATGTCCTGATAGAGGCGGGTAACGCCGTTGTGCTTTTGGGTATTGGTGCGAGTATGCACCCGGCCTTTTCAACCCTGCGCGCACTTGCCGTGCTGGTTGCAGATCTGAGTGGTGCGAAACTCGGATTCCTGTCGGACGGCGCAAACAGTGCGGGTGGTTGCCTGGCAGGTGTATTGCCGCACAGAACGAATGGCGGCGCAGCGCGTAAGGAAGTCGGTCTCAATGCGGCGCAGATGATCGATCAGCCCCTGAAGAACTACCTGCTAATGGGGATAGAGCCCGAGTTTGACTGTGCGGACGGTGCCAAGGCGCTGGCTGCCATGCAGCAGGCCGAGTTCGTCGTTGCGCTGACGCCTTATGTTACTGATCGTATGCGTGACTATGCGGATGTGCTGTTGCCCATCAATTGTTTTTCCGAGATGTCTGGCACCTATGTGAATTGTGAAGGTCGCTGGCAGAGTTTTCCTGCAGCTTCGCGCGCACCGGCAGGTAGCCGCCCGGGCTGGAAAGTGTTGCGTGTGCTCGGCAACCTGCTTGAGCTGAATGGCTTTGAGCAAACGTCGTCCGAGCAGGTGAGTGATGCGCTGGGTCAGCAGCTTGGAGATATTTCGGTGGACAACAGCCAGTGTGGCGACCACGTTGGAAGCAATAACAGCGATGCTGTTATACAGCGGATTGCCTACCTGCCAATGTACGCCGTTGACAGCATCGTACGTCGGGCGGAGGCGCTGCAGAACACGCCGGATGGTAATGTGTCTGCTGTTTGCCTTAATCAATCGGATGCCAATACGGCTGGCCTGAATAGTGGGGACAGGGCAGCGGTCTCGCAGGAAAGCAAGACAGTAGATCTGGATGTGATTGTCGCGGATGCCATTGCACCGGGAGCAGCATTGCTTTCCATGGGCATTGAAGAAACTCTGGACCTTGGCGATGCCAACGGTTCACTGCAGATTAAAAAGGCCTGAATGGTATGACTGAAACCAGCCTTATCGACTGGATCATCAACGGCGGAATTATTCTGCTGAAGATTCTCCTGATCGTTGTGCCCCTGATGCTGGGCGTGGCTTACCTGACCTTTGCCGAGCGCAAGATCATTGGTTACATGCAGATGCGCATTGGCCCCAACCGCGTTGGTCCACGCGGCTGGCTGCAGCCGATCGCTGACGCGGTCAAGTTGCTGATGAAGGAAGTTATTGTTCCGACCCGTTCGAACAATTACCTGTTCCTGATTGCGCCGACGCTGGCTATCGGGCCAGCCCTGGCGGCCTGGGCAGTGGTGCCGTTCGGGGATGGCCTGGTACTGGCCAACGTTGACGCCAGCCTGCTGTACATTCTCGCGTTGACCTCTATCGGCGTATACGGAGTCATCATTGCCGGTTGGGCATCCAACTCAAAGTACGCATTCCTGAGTACCATGCGCATTGCTGCGCAGATAGTGTCCTACGAAATAGCCATGGGCTTCGCACTGGTGGGCGTATTGATGGCTGCCGGCAGTATCAACCTGACCGAGATTGTCGAGGCGCAGCAGGGGAGTATTCTGCACTGGTACTGGTTGCCGCTGTTCCCGCTGTTTCTGATCTATTTTATTTCCGGTGTTGCCGAGACCAACCGCGCGCCGTTCGACGTTGCCGAGGGTGAGTCGGAAATCGTCGCCGGTTTCCACGTTGAGTATTCCGGCATGGCGTTCGCCGTGTTCTTCCTGGCCGAATACGCCAACATGATTCTCATTGCCTTCCTGGCGGCGCTGATGTTCATGGGTGGCTGGCTGTCACCGTTCCAGGGGATTCCGCTACTGGAGCCGATGTTTACGTGGGTGCCGGGCCTGGTGTGGCTGGTGCTCAAGGCCTGCCTGTTCCTGTTCTGTTACCTGTGGTTTCGTGCCACCTTCCCGCGTTACCGCTATGACCAGATTATGCGTCTGGGCTGGAAGGTGTTCATACCGCTGACCATTATATGGCTGGTGGTGGAGGGCGCTGCAGTTGTTGGCGGCCTCGGACCCTGGTTCGATTGAGGCTGACGTCATGATTCCTGCCATCAAGCACCAAGTAAAAAGCCTGTTCCTCTGGGAGCTGTTAAAGGGCATGCGTCTGACCGGCAAGCACCTGTTCTCGAAAAAAATCACTGTGCAGTACCCGGAAGAAAAAACACCCCAGTCACATCGCTTTCGTGGCCTGCATGCCTTGCGCCGTTACCCGAATGGTGAGGAGCGTTGCATTGCCTGCAAGCTTTGCGAAGCGGTTTGCCCGGCGCTGGCGATTACCATCGAGGCCGAACCGCGCGAGGACGGCACGCGACGCACGACGCGTTACGATATCGACCTGTTCAAGTGCATCTTCTGTGGCTTCTGCGAAGAATCCTGTCCGGTTGACTCGATTGTGGAAACGCGTATCTACGAGTATCACTTCGAGAATCGTGGTGAAAACATTATGACCAAAGACAAGCTGCTGGCTATTGGCGACAAGTGCGAGCAGCAGATTGCTGCTGACCGCGCCGCCGATGCTGCATTCAGGTAACCCGCATGGATTTTGAAAAACTCGTCTTTTATACATTCGCGGCCATCCTGGTATTCGCCGCCACGCGCGTTATCACTGTGCGTAACCCGGTGCATGCCGCGTTGCACCTGGTGCTGGCCTTCTTCACCTGTTCCGCACTGTGGCTGTTGCTGGAAGCTGAGTTCCTCGCCATAACCCTGGTGCTGGTCTACGTCGGCGCAGTAATGGTGTTGTTCCTGTTCGTAGTGATGATGCTGGACATCAACCTTACGCCATTGAAAGAAGGTTTCATGCGCTACCTCCCAGTGGGTATCACGGTCGCAGGCCTGATGATTCTGGAAATGTACCTGGTGCTACGTACCAAGTCATTTAATGCTGAAAGCATGCCGCAACCGCCGCGCCATGATGCTGATTACAGCAATACACGCGAACTGGGCAATGTGCTTTATACAGATTACGTCTATCCCTTCGAGATAGCCGCGGTCATCCTGTTGGTGGCCATCATTGCAGCCATCGCCCTGACCATGCGCAAGCGGCCGGCCGCGAAAACGCAGAATCCTGCCGAGCAGGTCAAGGTACGGAGCCAGGATCGGGTACGGATAGTGAAAATGGAGGCAGAGTCGAAGGACTAGGCGTCCATCGCGAGCAGACTTATGGTATTAGCTGATTTTCTGATCCTGGGTGCGGTGTTGTTTGGCCTGAGTGTGGCCGGCATTTTCATTAACCGCAAAAACGTCATCATTTTGCTGATGGCCATTGAACTGATGCTGCTGGCGGTGAATATGAACTTCATTGCCTTTTCGCACTTCCTTGGCGATATCTCCGGCCAGGTATTCGTGTTCTTCATTCTTACGGTGGCGGCAGCCGAGGCAGCCATCGGCCTGGCCATCCTGGTGGTGCTGTTCCGTAATCGTCAGACCATTAATGTCGATGACCTCGACAGTATGAAAGGGTAGCGCTGTGGAGACAATTTACCTCACGCTCGTTCTCGCACCGCTGATAGGCGCTATTCTCGCCGGCCTGTTCGGCAAGGTGATTGGCCGCTCCGGCGCGCACTGGGTCACGATTCTGGGTGTGGCAACGTCGTTCGTGCTTTCCATTTATGTATTCAAGTACATGGTGATCGACGGAAACGAGGCGTTTAATGGCCCGGTCTACACATGGATGGTATCGGAAGGTATCAACATGCAGGTCGGTTTCCTGGTCGACCGCCTGACCACGCTGATGTTACTGGTAGTGACCTTCGTGTCCCTGATGGTGCACATCTACACCATCGGTTACATGCACGATGATCCCGGTTACCAGCGTTTCTTCAGCTATATTGCACTGTTCACCTTCGCCATGTTGATGCTGGTGATGTCCAACAATTTCCTGCAGCTGTTCTTCGGTTGGGAAGCGGTGGGGCTGGTGTCCTATTTGTTGATCGGCTTCTGGTACAAAAAACCGACGGCGATATATGCCAATCTGAAAGCTTTCCTGGTTAACCGCGTTGGCGACTTCGGGTTCCTGCTGGGTATTGCGGCGGTGGCGATGTACTTCAACACGCTGGACTATGCGGAAGTATTTGCTGCGGCACCGGCTATGGCCGACGCGAAAATCGAATTGTTCACCGGGGTCGAATGGTCGGCCATGACGGTGATCTGCATCCTGTTGTTCATAGGTGCCATGGGTAAATCTGCACAGGTGCCGTTGCACGTCTGGCTGCCGGATTCCATGGAAGGCCCGACGCCGATCTCGGCACTGATCCACGCGGCCACCATGGTGACCGCGGGTATCTTTATGGTGGCGCGTATGTCACCGCTATTCGAGTTTTCTGAGACCGCCTTGAGCTTCGTGCTGGTGATCGGTTCCATTACGGCGTTGTTCATGGGCTTCCTTGGGCTGGTACAGAATGACATAAAGCGCGTGATAGCCTATTCGACGCTGTCGCAGCTGGGTTACATGACGGTGGCGCTGGGTGTGTCGGCTTACTCGGTCGGTATTTTCCACCTGATGACGCATGCCTTCTTCAAGGCACTGCTGTTCCTGGCTGCCGGTTCGGTGATTATCGCCATGCACCATGAGCAGGATATCCGTAATATGGGTGGCCTGAAGAAGTACCTGCCGATCACTTACTGGACTTCGCTGGTAGGCTCACTGGCACTGATCGGGTTCCCCGGGTTTGCCGGTTTCTTTTCCAAAGATACGATCATCGAGGCCGTGCACGCATCGCAAATTGCCGGTTCCGGTTTTGCCTATTTTGCTGTTTTGTCCGGTGTGTTTATTACTGCACTCTACAGCTTCCGCCTGTTCTTCCTGGTATTCCATACCAACGAACGGTTTGACGAGCATACCCGCTCGCATTTGCACGAGCCGCCAGCGGTTGTGTGGGCGCCGTTGGTGATGTTGGCCATTCCATCAGTACTTGCCGGTTACCTGATCGACCCGGTGGTGTTTGGTGATTACTTTGGCAGTGCCATTTTTGTCAGTCCGGAACATGACGTAGTAGGGCACCTCGCTAGTGAATATCATGGCATCGGCGGGTTTTTTAAACATGCCATATTCGGTGGTTGGGCGTTCTGGCTGGCGATGGCGGGTCTCGGCACTGCCTGGTACATCTACACACAGAAGCCATCGATTGCCGAACAGGCAGCGACAAAATTCCAGTTCATTTACAAGATGCTGGTTAATAAATACGGCTTCGATCGTTTCAACGAAATCTTCTTCGCCGGCGGCGCGCGCGGTACCGGCTGGACCTTCTGGAAGCTGGGTGACGTGCTGCTGATCGATGGCCTGCTGGTTAACGGCAGCGCAAAGCTGGTCGGCTGGATGTCAGGTGTCGTACGTCACATACAGACAGGTTATCTCTATACCTACGCGTTCAGCATGATTGTTGGTTTGCTCGCGTTGATGAGCTGGTTTATCTGGTTCGCACCGGCCAACTGAGAACAGGGTAAGGAAAAGAAATGAACGAAATGCCACTACTCAGCTTTGTCGTCTGGTTGCCCATCATCGGCGGCCTCCTGGTGATAGCTGCCAAGGACTGGATCAATCCGCGTCCGTTTGCGCTGGCAGTCGCCATGGTCACTTTCCTTACCAGCCTGTTGCTGTATACCGGGTTTGATAACGGTACAGCCGGTATGCAGTTCGAGGAAAAGGCCTCCTGGATTCCGGCCTTCAACGTCTTCTACCATCTGGGTATAGACGGCATTTCCATGCCGCTGATTATTCTCACTACGTTTACCACGGTGCTGGTGGTCCTGGCAGGCTGGGAAGTCATCAAGGAACGTCCTGCGCAGTACATGGCAGCTTTCCTGATCATGGAAGGCCTGATGAACGGTGTGTTCGCCGCACTCGACGCCGTTCTTTTCTACGTGTTCTGGGAAGGCATGCTGATTCCGATGTTCCTCATTATCGGTGTCTGGGGCGGACCTAAGCGTGTGTACGCGACCATCAAGTTCTTCCTGTATACCTTCCTTGGTTCAGTGTTCATGCTGGTGGCGCTGATCTACATGTATACCCAGTCCGGCAGTTTCGCAATTCTCGATTTCCATGTGCTCAAGCTGGGCATGACCGAGCAGGTGCTTATCTTTATTGCCTTCCTGCTGGCCTTCGCTGTGAAAGTGCCCATGTGGCCGGTGCACACCTGGTTGCCGGACGCCCACGTTGAGGCGCCCACCGGTGGTTCTGTGATCCTGGCGGCAATCATGCTGAAGATCGGCGGTTACGGTTTCATGCGCTTCAGCCTGCCGATTACACCGGACGCCAGCCATGAACTGGATTGGCTGATCATCTTCATGTCGCTGACCGCAGTGGTCTACATCGGTTTTGTGGCGCTGGTGCAGCAGGATATGAAAAAGCTGATTGCCTATTCTTCGATCGCCCACATGGGCTTCGTGACGTTGGGCATCTTCCTGATCTTCCCGCTGATGGATGGCAACGGTGGCAGCACCCAGGGTGCGCTCATGGGGATGGAAGGCGGCATGATCCAGATGGTGTCGCATGGCTTTATCTCCGGCGCACTGTTCCTCTGTGTCGGCGTGCTTTATGACCGCATGCACAGCCGCCAGATAAATGATTACGGCGGGGTGGCGAACACCATGCCGGTTTTTGCAACTTTCATGGTGTTGTTTGCCATGTCCAACGCGGGTCTGCCAGGTACGTCCGGGTTCGTCGGTGAATTCCTGGTGGTGATCGCGAGCTTCAAGGCGAACTTCTGGTTTGCGGTACTGGCGGCGGCGACATTAATCCTCGGTGCTGCTTACAGCCTCTGGCTGGTCAAGCGCGTGGTGTTCGGCGATGTGGGTAATGAACAGGTTGCCCAGTTGCAGGATATCAACGGTCGCGAATTCTTCATTCTTGCCAGCCTGGCGTTCATGGTGCTGTTGTTCGGCCTGTGGCCGGCACCGCTGATCGAGGTCATGGAAGTGTCGCTGGAAAATCTGATCGCACATGTTGCGGTATCGAAGTTATAGGGAATTGCCATGATTGTTCAGCCTGCAGAATTTATGGTCGTACTTCCGGAAATCTTCGTACTGTCGATGACCTGTGTGATCCTGGTGCTCGACCTGTATCTGAAAGACAGCGAACGTGTCATCAGCTACTGGCTGACCCAGTTGACGCTGGTGTTCGCCGCGGTGATTACACTGTCACTGGATCACGGGCAGACGCAGCAGGTGTTCTTTGGCACCTTTATCGCCGACCCCATGGCCGCAGTACTGAAGGTATTTATCTACCTGGTGACCGGGCTGGCCTTCCTGTATTCACGTTATTATCTGGCCGAACGCAATCTGTTCAAGGGTGAGTACTACGTGCTCGGCCTGTTCGGCATGCTGGGCATGATGGTCATGGTCTCTGCCCACAGCCTGCTCACCGTATACCTGGGCCTGGAACTCCTGTCGTTGTCGCTATATGCCATGGTGGCCTTCAACCGCGATCACCACCAGGAATTCACCGACGAACCCGGACGTACCTGGCA
>JBHPFC010000061.1:0-17432 GCA_042576405.1 Pseudomonadota bacterium
GCGATCCGGAGATCATGCGGGTCCGCCGACAAACCGTGGAGCATCCGTATGGGACGCTCAAAGCGTGGATGGGATCAACACACTTCCTGACCAGGACGCTGAATCGGGTGAGCACCGAGATGAGCTTGCATGTGCTCGCCTACAATCTGAAGCGGGTGATGAACATCCTGGGTGTTAAGCCGTTAATGCAGGCGATACAGGCATAGATGCCTGTATTTACCGTGTAAAACAGGTGTACTCAGCACCTCATAGGCGTTTTTATGGTGCACACTGATAAACAAATCTTAATGGTTCAGTAGGCTAATACCAAAAACAATCGGCCAGATGGCTTCGAGGACGCCTGTGGTTACGGCTACCGACTAAACTGACCAGGCATTTCTGGTTTTTACACAGTCTGGGCCGAACCAAGACCTATAGCCGGATTCTATACAAGATTTCTCTAAAAGGCGGGAGCCGACACGAAGACGACATTCGCGTTGTAGGCCCGAAACCGGACATTGGTCAGCTCAAGCGCACCGATCAATTATTTTTCAGTGTACCAGTAAGCCTCTCACGTCTAATGCCGATACAAAATTATGGGTCGCGTTTATCTGATCGTAATAATAAGGCGCCTAGTCGCTAATATATTGATTTAAAGTTAATTATTCGCGCCTCAAGTCATCAAAGCTAAAAATAAATAACGAGACGTAAGGTCTCGTTTACTTAACTGTTAGGCCTTGGGAAAAGTATGGATAGACCACCAAAACGAGGATATTTTGGACCAATTATGATCAAGGGGATTCCCGTTTTGGTTCATTGGTCATTTCCGTTGGGTGGTATTTTTGTCGCGTTCTTTCTTGGGGATTATTCTTGGGCTACGGCTATCCCATTGGTTCTGGCATATACAACTTTAATCCTACTTCATGAGTTGGGTCACGCATTAGCGGCCAGGATCTTTACGTTAGATGTACATGTGTTGTTAGTTAGCGCAGTAGGAGGCTGGTGTTTTGCAGAAGGTCCATCATCTGCTACCGCGAAAGTGGCGTTCTACAGCGGCGGAATAATTGCTCAGTTGCTTGTACTTGCCATTACAGCTGCTTATCTAGTTTTGTTTGGCAACCCACCTACGGTATTTCTTAATAGTTTTGTGCTCGTGTTTACTGTGGTGAATGTAATAATTCTCGTGGTTAATATTTTACCCGCAGAAGGAACGGATGGTAAAAAGCTGTGGCAGGTACTTAATGAACATGTCTAAAAAAACTAATAACAGCAACCAGTTAGCCGTTTCTCGGCGGGGGCGCGGCAAACAGCGCGCCGCCCCTGGTGCCCGACGTTATGCTATCTAAGAGCATCTTTAATATTTTTCTGTTCTGCCTAGGTATGTGGAGCGCCAGTGGTGCGCTTTCAGAAATCTATCGGTGGACTGACGAGCAAGGGAACGTCCATTATTCAGATAGGAAAACATCTCGTCATGTATCAAAGAAAGTTGAAGTGCGAGTAAACGCCTATGAGAGCGTGAGTTACGATAGTTCGATCTTCGATACAGGGAAGAAGGTCGTTATGTACTCGACCGAGTGGTGCAGCTATTGCAAGAAAGCAAAACGCTACTTCAACATGAAGGGCATTACATATACGGAATACGATGTTGAGAAAAATGCTAGGGCGAAGTCAGAGTATCAGGCAATGGGAGCTACAGGAGTTCCGGTGATTCTTGTTGGCAAAAAACGAATGAACGGATTCAGTGAGAAAGGCTTTGAGAAGCTTTATCGGTAAAGTATGTATAAAAATGAATAAGGAGACCTGAGGTCTCGTTTATTTAACTGTTATACCCTGTAAGAGAACGAGATTATGCTCCCGACAATACTAGCCATATTTGTATTCTGCTTCGTGTTAGAGCGAATCTTTGTAGGCTGGAAATTACCGGTTGTTAAAACATGGCCAATGCGTGTTTTGCTAATTAACGGTGTTCAGCTGAGTATTATTCTTTTAGCCGGGGTTAGTTGGGAGGTATGGCTGTCTTCCTGGTCAGCATTCCAACTTTCGGGTTATGTAAGCCCTGTAACCGGTGGCTGTGTTGCTTATTTTATCGCTACGTTTGTTTTCTATTGGTGGCATCGTTGGCGTCATGAGTATGATTTCCTATGGGTTGGGTTTCATCAAATCCATCACAGCCCCCAACGGCTTGAGGTCATTACCTCGTTCTATAAGCACCCGGGTGAAATGATCGTAAATTCAATTCTTGGTAGTCTGCTTGTATATGCGCTACTCGGATTAAATCTTGAAGCCGGTGCAATTTACACAGCATGTACAGCGATAGGTGAGTTTTTCTATCATACTAATGTAAAAACGCCCCAGTGGATTGGCTACATATTCCAAAGACCAGAAATGCATAGGATTCACCATCAATATAATAGGCATAAAAACAACTACGGAGATATTGTCTGGTGGGACATGCTTTTCGGAACATATGAAAATCCGAAGGAATGGAGGCATTCCTGTGGTTTCGATGACGAAAAAGAACAACAACTTATCAATATGCTTGCATACCAAGATGTAAATAAACAGGCATAAAAATGAATAACGCGACGTGAGGTCTCGTTTACTCGCCTGTTGGATGGATTGAAAAATGAAGATGGTTTTCTCAATATTGTTAATATTTATAGGAGCTACGTATTTCACGGAAATTATTGCCTGCGAAGATTCAGCGCCATGTGACAAATGCGAAAAAGAATCCGAGTATTCGTGGAATCCGAATAATAGGTACGTTACTCCCCCTTTGAGCCGGTTCTATTCCCTGGAAGAAGAAAGTACAGCGGCGTATACCGAAAATGATTACAAACGTGCTGAAGAGCTACTGACAGAGTATCTGGAACTAGCGCGCATATATAGATGTAACTGGAACTACGGAAATGCCATTCATGATGCAAATAGGCTTCTTGGTCTAATTAGTTTAAAAATTGGTAATATTGACCAAGCCACCAACTATTTATTGGAATCTGGAAAAAGTACGGGTTCACCTCAGCTAGATACATTCGGCCCCGAAATGGATCTTGCAAATGAGTTACTCAAACTTGGTAGACATGAGCAAGTAAAAACATATTTAAAGGATGTTGGCTCATTCTGGGAAATGGACGACGGCTTGTTAGATCAGTGGATAAAAGAAATAGATAAGGGAGAGCAACCCGAGTTAAATCGTTTTTCCGCTCAATTTGGTTTTTGGCAACAGCTGATAGTATGGCTGTCAATACTTTGGCCCCTGCTTATAACAGCAGTATTTCTATATGCGTTAAGGAGAAGTATCGGCAAAAAATTGATATTTGGAATTGTCGGCATAGTTACAGGCTACATTGCTATGTTCATTGTCAATTGGGTGTCGACTCCAGTTCTTACAATGGTTATGAGCAAGTTGGCTAATAGTGAAAGTGACAGTCTCTTGATGCCTGCGATTTACGCAGTAATGAGTGCCTCATATCTGGTTCCGGTTTTAGCTATTTTTGGTATTTCGCGAACATTTTTAAAAAATAATGAATAGTACTCCAGCTGGACTGGAAATATTTTCAACGACTCGCGCTGGCCGCTACCGCGTCGAGCATCTGTCGGGATGGGTAGCCGTCTGCGGTCAGGTTGTTTGCACTCTGATAGGCGCGCAGCGCTCTGCGGGTACCTGATCCGAAGATGCCGTCCGGTTTACCGGTATCAAAGCCCAGTTGATTGAGCTGCGTTTGCAGGGTCATCACCATGTCGCGACTCAAACGCAATCCATCCTCCGGCGGCGGTTGAGTCAGCCCACCAGCGCCGGCAATCCGATCAGCCAGTCTGCCCACCGAGATGGCGTAAAACTCAGAACGGTTCCAGCGCATGATCACATCGAAATTGGCGTAGACGGCAAAAGCGGGACCTGCTGCGCCACCGGGCACCAGGATTGAGGCTGGCAGATCGATGGCCGGGAGACTTTCGCCGAATGCATCGGTGACCCCGGCGGCGGACCATTCCCTTAATGGCTTTTTCACTTTGCGGGTCGCCTGAGCGTAGTCGAAGCCCGGCGGCACGATGACTTCCCGTCCCCACCTCAGGCCGGGCTCCCAGCCCAATGAATTGAGAAAGTTTCCGGCTGAGGACATCGCATCTGGAATGCTGCCCCAGAGGTCACGGCGACCGTCGCCATCACCGTCAACGGCATAGTTCAGAAATGCAGAAGGCATGAACTGTACGTGGCCCATCGCGCCTGCCCAGGAGCCGGTCATGGACTCGCGGCTGACGTCTCCGGCCTCGATGATGCGCATGGCGTTGATCAGTTCGGCGGTAAAGAATTTGCTGCGGCGTTGATCGCAGGCCAGGGTTGCCAGTGAGTCGGGAATGGCCATTTTGCCAAGATAGCCGCCAAAATTGGTTTCCAGCCCCCAGAAGGCAACCAGATAGTGTGGAGGGACTCCGTAGCGATCGCTCACGGATTGCAGCAGGGCGCCATGCTCTATGAGCATCGCGCGACCTTTCTCGACCCGAGTGTCAGAAACCCGCTTGCGGTAGTAGTCCGGAAAGGTGGTGGTGAATTCAGGTTGTTGGCGGTCAAGTTCGATGACGCGTGAGACCCACCGCACATTATCCAGTACGTCGTTTGCGACGGCGGCACTGATACCGGCTGACGCTGCTTCTTCTTTTAAACGCGCAGTACAGGCTGCGAATTCGTCAGCGCCGGTCTGGGCAAAGCCCGACGTCGCGATGCTCATCAGTGCTAACCAGCCGAGGACAGCGCTGTATTGCCGATTCTTTGAGGGTGTATTCATGGGATCCAGTATCGCAGTTGCGCAGGGCGTTTGGGTATCAGACCAGTGAAATTTCATAACGATCCTTTGATGGCTCGCGGAAAAGCGGCTTTCACTGACGCCGAATGGCAATAACCGGTACCAGCTCAAGACACCGTACCGCGAAAGCTTGCCCCGCGAGCGTAGCGAGTGCTTTGGGTAGATACTGTCAACTTAAGTGGAAATCCCCCTGTGTTCGGCTTCTGAGAGCTGTGGTTGGCGAAGGCAGCACCTTTTACCTGGATCTGCCCTGCATGCAACAGCTAGAGGCCGCGATATGCCGTTACGGATAACTGGCCAGACCGAGCAGGATCTGCTGGACCACTAACAGATCACCCGGCGTCAGCTGGCTGTCCGGCGTCGGGGTTCCGGCAATGACCGGCGCAATATCAACGCGAGCCTTCTGATCGGCGGCCAGCGTGATCGACCCCAGCACGGCCTGCGTCAACAGCACTACGTCACCCGCATTGACGACGCCATTACCATCGGTATCTCCCCACACCGGCGAATCAGTGCCCAGCAGCGGGTCATGGCCGGTGACAATCTCCATCCCGTCCGGAAAACCGTCCGCATCCGTATCCGGATCCAGCGGATCGGTATCCAGCCCGGCAGAATACGCATCCAGCGGGGGGGAATCATAATTCACTTCAAACCCGTCACTCAGCCCATCATCGTCCGAGTCGGCATCCAGCGGATCGGTACCGATACCCGGTGATGTTTCCACGCTGTCGGCCAGCCCGTCATTGTCATCATCATCGTCGATGCTATTCGGCAGACCATCAAGATCGGTATCGACAATACTGAGCGCGCCATACAGGTTCAGTCGCCCATATTCGCTCCAGGACAGGAAATTCTGTGCAATCGCCCCCGAGTTGTCGGCACCGTATTCAAGGTGACTGCGCACCACGTCGTTACACGGCACGCCGCTCGGGCTGGTACAGGCTTGCGGTGCCTGGCCGGGAAACCGGCGTGCCCACACCAGTGCCGCAGCGCCGGCGACATGGGGACTGGCCATCGAGGTTCCGGATTTCCAGCTCAGGCAGCCCTCTGTTTGCGGGTCAAAGGGAAAGCCAAGTATTTCTGCAAGAAAAGTGCAGTCCACGACAGGATTGGTGGACAGGGTATCCACCCCGGGCGCCAGCAGCGAGACCCAGTGATCGCCGGGCACGGAAAAGGTGGAGAAGGATGCCCGGTCGTCAATATGATCCGTTGCCCCGACGGCAATGACCTCATCATTGGCAGCCGGATAAAGTCGGGTGGTATTGTTATCATTCCCCGCGGCAGCGACCAGCACCACACCCCGGCTCCAGGCATAGCTGATCGCAGCTGTTTCCGCATTTGGTTGTTCAGGCGGTCCGATGGGATCGCCATTTTCATCGAGTTTGTCACTGCCATAGCTCATATTGATGACGTGGTAACCATTGTCCGCCGCATAGGTAATAGCAGCTACAGAGGCTGAAAGCGGACACACGCCGAGAGTCACGTAGATACCCAATGGCGGCAATAAATCCAGTTGATAGGCAAAACAGGTTTTCAGGTTTCCAAGGGACGAATTCCAGCCTACCCCCGCCGCACCAATACCATTGCTGGTATGAACGGCAGCAATGCCGGCAACGTGGGTTCCGTGCCCGACATAGTCTTCAGGATCGTCGAGGTAATCACTGTAATCCCCGACAAAACTGATTTCCTCGACACACTTTCCGGCATGTTCGATGCTGTCACAGTCAATGCCAGTATCAAGAATAGCAATTTTGACTGATGGATCGCCGGTTGTAATGTCCCAGCCCTCGGGCGCATTGATATCGGCATCGGCTATACCGTTGACCTGAATCGGATTGCCCAAGAAATCAAAAGAGGTATGCTGCTGCCCGGTATTGTTCAGCCCCCACTGCTCTTCAAAATATTCCCTGCCGGTAATAACCCCGCCTGCAGATGGCCCTGGATCATTACCCTCATCCGGAATAATCAATACCCGGTAGAAATCGGGTTCGGCATATTCAACATTCGGGTTGGCCCGGTAGCTGGCGATTTTCTGTTGAACACTGCCACCGGGGACCTTGACCACGTGGACACCGATACCGGGAATTTCCTTCAGCGTTTGACCGCCTGCCTGGCGATGTGCCTTGCCAGTCTCAGACGCTGCGGTTCCAGGCCGGAAACGGACCAGCACGCGGTCAGGTGCAAACCGGGGTACCTGGTCAAGAATTCGTTGTTTGCGGGTCTGTGCCTGGTTCGATGCGCTGGAACCGGAAGTCTGGACAGCTGCAGCGCGACGATCGGGTGGTGCCGCCTGAGGGGCAGCCTGAAGAAGAACCAATGCGCCCAGCAACACTGCTACTATGCGTCTGTTTTTAATGAATTTCCCCATAATCACCAGGCTTCCCCCTGCATGGCAGATTGTCTACATCCCTGTAGGGTACCAATATAGAACATTAATGCGCGCTGACGGTAACAAATACTTCGATTGGCTTAACGAGATCAAGCTCAATAAACCGAGTCGCCACGACATCATTATCAGTCTGTTGAACGAGGAGCACGAGCCAGTGAAGCCCGCGGAATATGTCGTCTTCTGTATCAGCCAAAAGACGGTTGCGGTGGCTTACCGGGTCATCCAGTACACTTTGCTCCAGCAATAATTAACAGGAACTTCGAGCATGCAAACGTATTCGGAAATCAAACGTTTTGTTCAGGAAACACTTGGATGTTCATGCCCGGAAGAAGTGTTTGATAAAATTGACTACCAAAAAGAAAGCGATGGCATTTCGGGAAGCAAGGTCAATGTCGGTGACCGTTTGTTAATCTACATCATTACCATGGATGGAAAATCCAACACCCAGGAAGTCATTAACTCGGCGCTGGAGCGGGGCGTCGTGGAACGTGATAACAAAGGGTTTAATCGATTCCGGCTGGTGCTTGTGGCTTCACAACCGGATGTACTGCGCAGCTCGGCTGAACTCGCCTTCGAAAGTTCAGGATATGCAGATAAAAAGACACACCTTCACGTTGTGAACGAAAGTGATGTTGAGGGTTTCTGATTATTCGATTAATGTGATGGCGGCCCCGCCGGGACTCGAGCCCGGGACCAAGGGATCATTTACAGAAATGAGCGACCGAAGTTGAATAAGTATACTGTCTACATATTCCGTAACGGACAGTCCCGGAGGGCTAACCAGAATGATCTTCGCTATTATCGGTGTAACCATTCTGGTGATTTCTATTATTGGGGGTTTGCTACTGGCCAGTCGCAATGCATCAGATCAGCAGCGACAGACGAAAATACTGCTTTTCGCTCTGTATTTCTGGGTGTTGGCTTTTGCGCAGTTGATTATTTTTGCTATTGGCTATTCGGTGGTGGCTATCTGACGAATAACTCATCCCACAGTTGGTCAGTCGATTCGTGACTGCTTGGGACTCTGCCATGTGATGCGCCAAGGGACTCGATCACGGCGAATTCCGAGGGCTGTCCACATCGGGTTGTAGTCCCGGTGGGGCCGCCATCGCATGAATCGATGTAATCAGATGCACTCCACGTCGCTTTCGTTCACAACATGAAGGTGTGTCTTTTCATGTTGAATCCTCCAGATTGGATGGGTTGATTTTCCGGTTATTGGTTTTTTAGCTGTAATCCGCCTTCTTGCGTCTGGCCACTCCGAGCAGACCCACAAAACCGAATCCGAAAAGCCAAACCGCAGCCGGTAGTGGTACGGTTTTTACCAGATAGGTTGAATAGTGTGGATCTGCATTACCAATATCCCAAGTGTAATGACTGGCGGAGGTGCGAGTACTGAAGCCATCCGGCGCATAGGTCAATTCCATGGACCAGCGCTCTGAGGATGTGAGTGCTGGGCCACCCTCGACCATACCAATGGTGTGAGTAGCAATGGGAAATAGACCTGGTTCGACCATCACTGTTGGCCCAAGGCGGGTGACGAGATCATTCACCTCTGCGTATTGATATGTTACCCAGTTTCGCTCCGTGTTAGTGATGCCAGCATGTCCCCATAATTCTAGAACTTCTTCCTGTGTTGCCAGCCTCCAGCCTTCAAACAAGCCTCCTGTCCCCAGGTTCGTGACGACTGTGTCATGCGATATGTCAGCCGTGACACTCAAATCAAGCCATCGCATATTGGTCACGGTATCGAACAGCAAATTCTCATCACCTGGTGTCTGCCAGTCCTGATCAATAACAGCTGATGCTACCGCTTGGCTAAATATGAGTGAAGCCAATGTCATCACTATTGTTTTTTTCATAAGCTTGCTTCTCATATAGTTTTTATCTAGACATTTCAACACTACACCTTAGAAGTGTATATCACCAAATGCTAAACGACCGGAATGGGTCGTTAGTCACCGTCTGGCTTAAATGTCAGCCGCCAATCCAGGAACTTCCTAGTTCGGCCAGAACCGTGCGTTCAACATCAACATAAATGGCTCCCGAAGGATCCACCGTTGGTGCGATCGTATTTGGTATTACGCTTTCTTACGTTTAGCCATCCCGACCAAGCCAAGAAGACCAGAGCCGAATAGCCAGGCGGCTGCCGGAATCGGCACAGCAGAAGGCATGGCAGTACCGTTCAATTCCCAAACGCTCGTCCCGGATAGGGTGCCGATGATCTGCGAGGTCCAGGTCATTGCATATTCGCCTGTAGTCGGGTTCCAAGTGCCAGTTGCAAAGGCCGAGGTAATGCCGTCATTCCTGCCGGTGCCCGCATTCATCTGGTTGCCTTGCCATGTCATGAACCAGCTGCTCAGGTCCATGCTGATGGTTCCAGCGATGGTGTCCAGCTGTCCGGTGGGTACTGGACCACCAGGCAAAGTGCCCGGTGTAGGCGAGTTTTCCAGATTGGAGAAAGCCGTATAGGTTTGAATGGGGGATGCTGAAAATTGTTCGATTCTAACTATGCTGTCAGGGTCGTCAAGTGTTCCATTGCCAATGTACCCACTGACCAGATTGGTGTTCGGGCCAATCGTATCGAACGGTTGAGTGAAGCCTGCGCCAGTATCAAGCGTGCCGCCTGTGATATTCATTTGGCCAATTGGTAAAATCGCAGCCTGCGCACCGACAACAAGGGATATGAGTATCGCGCCCATTACCATCCTAAACGAACCCAAAAAGGCTATTTTCATTTTTAATCCTCCATATTTTAGTTATGGCGCTCCGGTTTTTATAACTCGTTAGAGTTAAAGCGACGCTATCACAAAGTTAGTTATGTTGTGCTTCTTTGATTGGAGATGACAATTAGGCGTGATTTATTCATTCGGATCCCCCATAAATTCCTTCGTACCCTGGAATGATAAATTAAAGGCGACTTTATATTATGGATATTTCGATTTGGAAGCAGGCTTAGGCACCGCAAATTTGATGCTCTGTATGCCCCGTCTATGGACGTCGTCTTTGGGTCGATTCTTGTCTTGTAGTTGCCAGTTATATAAGCGACGGCTTAACGACAAAGAACGACCGGAAGCCGTCGTTTAGCGATGACTAATATTGCTGACGGATAAACTTCCGCAACCCTAAAGAGACGTTCGTGTAGCGCGAAATATTGATATGCTGATAAGCTGGTTGCGTAATGACTTTCAAGCAACGAAAACCCAATGTGAGAAACCTTGCGCTTCTGGCTATCGTGGCATATCTCGGCATCAGCATCCTGGCTTCCGTCCAACCAGAATGGTTCGAGTTTGTACGGGGCTTACCTGGAAGAGACAAACTAATTCACTTCCTCGGCGCAGGCCTTTTGACTATCTTAATAGTTACCGGATTCCCGTCGGTCGTAATTTATAACCGTACCTATGGGCCATTTTCAATACTGGGAGCGATAACCCTGCTGATTACACTTGAGGAGTTCGGGCAACTCGCAATTCCATCGAGAACCTTCGACCTAACCGATCTTGGCTGGAGTTATTTGGGGATAGTGGTGTTTGGCCTGCCCGCGATATGGTTAAGAGGCGTTCAGGAGTCCGCTATATAGCGCGATGCGGCAGAACGATTTAATGCATGTGTTGCGTCGATCGGTTGAATCCGCAACCCTTTTCGGACATTCACGAAACTACTGAACTACAATTTCACGCCCCACCTAATCTGCCAGCAATGTGTAAAGTTACCCAGAATACCTGTCTAGTATTGTTTACACTTTCTGCATACGTGCGCCTACTTACTCATGCACTAACCAACTGAACGCGATCCTGTTTATTTATTTTGCATATACCTTGCATGTTTTTACGCAGCGTTGCAGTCGGCTCAGCGGTTCATAAACGCCAGTACGTACAACAACCAACAAGGAACTTGGAGGAACGTTTATGAAGTCACGTCTATTAGTCGCTATGTGCATCTTTATGGGATTTATGCCCATACTTGGCCACTCTGCAATATTTAGCATTAGTGAAATGACAGTCACTGGAGGATCCTTCGGACTCGACCAGAGCGGCGGACCTTTTATCCTTCCGTTCCAGACAATTGGACCAAATACGAATCTGATCGGTGGTTACCTCGGTAACGGCGGTGCAGGCCTAGATTCAGTCACACCAGATCCGAACAGCATTGTTGGCATGCAATACTCAGGATTCGCGCTAAACACATATACAGCAGCAACAAATCTTGGTGATGACAATACCGTGGTGGGCAGCCAAATCGGCGGGACTGTGCCGAGTGGTACGCTGGATACAGTAGCTGGCACCATTACCATGGATTTAAGCAGCTGGTTTGCTAACTGGAATAATAATGATATCCACTCGGGCACGGGTAAAAACGATGGGGTTACGTCGGCATTCGCTACGGGTATGTGGAATCCATTGACAGGGGAGTATTCGCTAAGCTGGCAATCTGCTGCTGGTGCCCCATACTTAAACACTAGCTATTGGACACTAGAAGGCATTGCATCGCCCGTGCCGGTACCAGCCGCGATGTGGCTGTTTGGCTCGGGCCTGCTGGGCCTAGTTGGTATGGCAAGAAAGAAACCAAATCAACAGCTGCGGACTTCAAGCTAATGAAAAAAACATTACTCTCCGGTGTTGTGGCTAGTGCGGTACCCGTGCCGGCATCTATTTGGTTATTCGGCTCCGGTCTTCTCGGTCTGATAGGTATTGCTAAACGCAAGAAAGCCTAACTGGTCGGCGCTGGAAAGGGGCGCCGTGGAGCGTGATAAAAAAGGGTTTAATCGATTCCGGTTGGTGCTTGTGGATGCTAGTCCGGACGTACTGCGCAGCTCGGCTGAACTCGCCTTCGAAAGTTCAGGATATGCAGATGAAAAGACACACCTTCATGTTGTGAACGAAAGTGATGCAGAGGGTTTCTAATGGTATCGATTCATGCGATGGCGGCCCCGCCGGGACCGTCACCCGGCGACGTCGGATATGTCAGTCCGCGACCTGAGTTGCTCGGTGGTTCTCGGAGTTTTACGTGAGGAGGCTCTATGGGGTCTCTAAGCTGGGCATAAGAATCACTTGGTCTCAATGCCATAACGCCAGGATTTCTATGAGTTTGGTGGGCCCGGTAGGACTTGAACCTACGACCAAGGGATTATGAGGAACACTAACCCTTTGTTTATGTGCCGGAAAGCTCAAGAATCGTAACCGCTTTTCTGTTCGACATTCCGATCGACGACCGAAACCGATCCTATACCGAGCCGTCGACGGTTCGATTCCGAACGGGGTGCGGCTAAGTGGAAGATCGGAAAGAGGTTCGGTAAACCGAAATCCGAACCGGCACCGAACCGAACTCCCGAACCAGCGATTTGTGACCCACCGCCGTCTATGGGTGTCGCGTATTGCGAGTTGCACGGCAGGTACGTTGGTTGCCTGGCATTTGGTCTTGGTGTCGGAACGTTGAAGAAGTCCGAAAGCTTTCCCAATAGCCTTTCCGCATGACAACGTCGAGTGTTCTTGCTCGGAGTCGACCTCGTGCTGACAACTCGGAAAATTGGGCACTTCGAATTCGAAAACTATTGTGAATGTTCGAGTTATGAATTTTGGGTTGATTCTGAAGTGTCGATACAGTCGCCGTCTGCGGAGTGGGGTGGCCCCGAGGGGTCGTGTCATGCCCGAGTCGGGAGTGGCGGAGGTCGGGACACTCCGGTGGGGAGGCGGGCGCCCTCGCAGGCACTCCCGGGGCGACATGCGGCGACGGGTGCGTCGGATCGCCGAATGGTGGGGGGAGGGTGCGACTCTGAACGACCGCTTCGGAGCTGCCGGTTCAACCGGTCATTCGCCCTCATACAAAAACGGCTCCCGAAGGAGCCGCAATTTGTACTGAGCATATCTCTCGATATATCTAGTCTATTTTCTGAGCAGTCAGAAATATGCCCTTTTCCAACGCGGTGAAAAAATCCTGATATGGAAGTGGATCTTCTATTTGCTTATCGTTATATAAAGCACTTGCTCTAACTGCCAATTGCTTTTCTCCTCTAGGCCGGGTAATGACTGTCATCCTTATTTGATACCCACTTAATTTCGTCCCCGTTACCAGGCCCAAATCCTCGTCTGTTTTATCAATGATGAAGCCTAAATCTTGCAGTGTCGCAATGATAGTTCTCATCATCTTATGTTTGTCAGTTGTATCAAATGCTCTAGTCTGAAAACTTCGCAATTCAACAGCGCTCCCTCCTGCAAGGACATGCGAATTTTGAGTCGCGCAGGCACTTAACAACAAGACGCTTGAAAGAAAAAGCAATTGAAATATTCTAATTCTCATATTTGGTTAGCCTCAAGAAAAGTAGCTTTCGATAGCTTGTCGAAAAATGCTTGGTATAACTCAGGAGCCTTTATGCTTTCTACGCGGGAGATCTTGCCTTGAGTATTCCAAATGATTCTTTGTATTGTGATTCTCGCTACCGATGAGCTAGGGTCATCTAAAGACTCTTGGAGAACAAGACAAATCCGAATTTTTTGTTCATCGTCTGTTGGGGTGACACTACCAGTGAGTAGCGCAACCATGACCGCTCCTATTATCTGCCCAGTATCTTTAGCATCTGCTTTTTTAGAGGCTGTAAGCACTCCTAGACTCACATTCGATTCATCAATATTGTAGCCGAGGTCTTGCAAGACACTAGCGCCTGAGGACAGTAATAGCTTGTCGTCAAGAGTGCTAAATTTCCTGCTCTGCAGTTGTCTATCTTCGAGCGAGGTTGTTGACAATTGAAACGCATCTTTTGGCATACTTGCGCAACCAGTTAAGACCAACACGCTCAAAAGTAGGGAGGCGAGCGTCGCCCTCCCAAATAAATTGTTACTCATTAATTATCCCCAGAAAGCGTTAGAATTTTGAAGTGTGGTACGCGAAATCCCGTACTTTTCCCTCATTATCATATTTGATGATTATGGTAAGTGTGCGCTGGGAACGGGAAGACGCGCCTGCACTGCTGCTATAGTTTCCACCGCCCAAAGCACCACCTGAGCCACCAAATCCCAAAAGCAAAGCAGAAACTCCCCCGCTGCTGCTTGACTGAACAAAATCAGTAGCCACTTTGTCGTAAATCCAAACCTCACGTCGTTCTTCATCCGTGGAAACGATATTGGGTGAACCTAACACCGCTGCCACTTCGGCTCCTGACATGCCTACTCGTATTTCTTTCTGTACAGTGCCAACTGTTAGTTTGTCACCGGTATCATCCTGCACTGCACGACGATGATCACCGGCACTAGCGCATCCCGCCAATAATATGGGTAACAGTACAACTTTGATTAAATTTCTCATGCCAGCCCTCTAAAACTTAAGTAATTCTAAGTAGATAGTCATTAATGGCAGTATATATTTAGGGTAAGCTCAATGAAAGGTGAAATCGCGAGCCTGTGCCTTGTATTTCATTGAAATTCGAACGTCTGGGTTGGGGCGATAGAGGCCTGTTAGCGGATTCTTTTATAAGGATTTCACGTAGGTCCGTATTCAGCCGGTAACTTGCCGTTCGTGACACCCCTTTTATTGAGTTCTGCCGTTGACGGCGAGGACTGGAAACGGCCAGAAAGCGACATTCCGCACGTTCCTGCCAACGTCTGGAACGTGGGCAACTTAGGTCATCTGACGAAAATCCTGTTTCCGCTTTCCTCGAAATAAGCAGAAGCGGCGACCCTCGGCCCAACCAAAGGCCACCGCATTGTCTGTCTAAGACGGCTACGGACTAATGACTGTCACAGCACAGCTTTCAGTTGTCTGGTTTCCTGAACTGTCCGTAGCTTCTGAAACCCACGTGATGTTGTCCCCTACGCCACCAGAGTCCAGTATCGTGAGCGTGTCCGTCTCAATTTGCACTACACAGGATTCAGTCTTATCAATCCTTCTTCCCTTCTTTGTAAAACTATAACAATCGTAAGCAGTGATTACGGAATCTGCTTGGCAGTTGTCATTCGCGCTTGACGAGAATGATATTGGCGCATCTTTTGGGCTGATCGATGTTGGCGAATTACACAACGCAACCGGTGCTTCCTGGTCGACGACAGTGATTTTCGCCATGCAGGAAGCGGATCCATTCCTATCATCGGTCGCAGTCAAGGTCACATCGGTGGTACCCAGCGGGTACGGACCCGGTGGAACTTGAACCAGCGTAATCTCATCTCCATTGGGATCAGATGACCCATTGTCGACTGACGCATCTTCAAGGCTGGCCACACAGACTCCAGTGCCGGCAGGCACAACCCTGTCCCTGCACAACGCATTCGGGTTTATATTCTCGATCTCACACACCGCATTGCAGCCATCGCCCGCCGCGGTGTTGCCGTCATCGCACTGCTCATCCGGGTCCAGGTCACCGTCACCGCAAATGCTTGGACGCACATAGGGATCAAGGGGGTCCGCGCCGACCCGCAACTCGTCCAGGTCGCTTTTCCCGTCCCGGTCCGTGTCCGCCACGACCTCGATGTCAATTTCACTGCGAGCTTCTTTGCCGCTGCTGTCTTTCACCGTCAGAGCGATGTGGTGCAGCCCGATTTCCACTGGCAATGACACCGGTCCACCAGGAGTGGGTATCGAACGCTCACCGGTACGCAACACATCCTGGCTACCCACTTCCACCCCATCGAATGCCCATACCAGGCTGTCACCACCGAGGACACCGTCTTCAGGATCAAAGGCGGCGCCGCGCAAGGTGATTGCGCTGCCTTCCAGGACCTTCGCGCCGTCTTCGGGGGCAAGAATGGAAACCACAGGACCCTTGGTAGGAACCTGGAACAATGCCGAATGCTCGGTCGCGCGGTGAAATCCGTCACTGGCAACGACCTGGATCATGGCATTGGCACTCCCGCCGATGACGGTATGGTGCCAGGTGAAAGCGGTTTCCCCTAAACCGGTGGCAATGGGGCTGTAGGTTTGACCGTCATCGGCAGAGTAACGCAGGCCATAGTTCAGCTCATCGCCATCGGGATCCAGTGCATCCCATTCAATCGTGTAGGGTCCAAACTCCCGGGTGGTCACCTGAACATTGGTTACGATCGGCGGATTGTCGCTCGGCACGATCGCGGCCAGCACCTGATCCAGGAGGCGGATCTGAATCTGGGCGACCCCTTCCGGATAAGGCCTAACGAGGTAGAATGTGCCGCCTGCAGATGCAGACTCAGGGTCATCAGCAGAGTACTCCAACTCAAACCCGGATTCCGAGAGGACCTGATTATTGACATCCAGAAAAACCAGTTTCAGATCAGACCGGGCCACCGGCGTCGTATCCCGTCCATCATCGGTCAAATACGCTGTCTCGATGCTGACCTGTGGACCCTCGCCGATCCAGCCCATCGCCACAAACTGCTGCTCCCCGGGGATGCGACTCAGGCTAAGGGCCTGGAAACTGGGTTCAGGATTGCGATCGCGAAATATCGTTCGATACTCCAGATCCTCTCCATCTGGTCCTGCGGATTGGCTTTCAAAGAAATCGTTCTCCGTACTTCCCCCTTGATACATAATACTTCCCACTTCTTGAGGCTCCAGAAGCTTGTCGTTAATGGAATTCCATATCAGAGAGCCACTCTTCTCGTTTATGAGATTTGAATTTTCACTGTGATTATCACCGCCATCAATTGGATTGTTAAAGTAATTTGGCTTGCCCTTGGGTACCTGCCCGAAAGTATGCCCAAGTTCATGCGCTAGAAGAATGCCCCAAGCTGGATCGTCTTTATTAAATAATGTGACCGCGCTGTCGCCAGGGACGGGGGCCCACCCAGCTTTAGTTAATCCTTCAGGCCTTAGATCTATATTAACAAGACCAATAGAACGCTCTGGATTGAATCCTGAATTGGTCGCATAATCTTCACCAAGTCTCCTCACCTGCATTCTCAACAGGCTTCGATTACTCGGGACGTCCAGATTTAACAGCAACTCGGGATTCCCCACTTCGAGAAAACGGTAACTTAGCTTTTCCGATGCCACCGGAAAAACCCGCTTCAAGAGGTCGATGCCACGTAAAAACCCCTTTATGCCGAACCAGCTAAACACTGGCTCCGTATGCAATGACCAGTGTTCCTCTGCAATGTCCGTATATTTCACAAAAAGCAGTTTGAGATCCTTGACCTCATAGACAGTCCTGGCGATCGTTTCTTCGGCAATGATGTTGCCATCGCGTTTCAGACTGAGTCCGAAGCTGTGTTCGCCAGCGGCCAACCCACCGGTTCCCAGGTGGTAAACGACGCGTGTTTCGTTCTTGTCCAGCTCATAACTTATATCGTCTGGTTTACGGG
>JBHPFC010000062.1:0-17426 GCA_042576405.1 Pseudomonadota bacterium
TCCTTCTGTTCCGCAAGCATGTTGAGGTAAGCCAGGTATTTTTCGGCAAGCGTATCGATGTGTGGTTTCTGCATTGCGGTTACACAATCCGGATATGCTTGAGTTGATCCTGTGAACTCGGCCAGATCCTGTTCTGTTTTGGCAAACCACGACAGTTCACCTGCACCGTAAACGGCAGGGTGGGAGGCGAGTATCTGCTCAACCAGGGTTGTGCCAGAGCGCGGCAGCCCGACAATGAACAGGGGTAACCGACTGGGTGAGCCTGCATCAGCCAGACTGGACAAAAATGCGCACGACCAGGTGTCCATCAGTTTCTCGACATGGCGACTGTAGTCTGCCGGGCGGTAGTCAAAGCGGGCATTCTCAATATGATTGCCGGCGGCAAAATGCTCGAATGCCTGGTCATAATGTCCGCAATCTTCATACATCTTGCCCAGTGCAAAGTGCAGGTAAACAAGACTTTCATCATCGAAATTTGATGTGCTGAGCAGGGATTCAAGATGCTTCACGCGACTGTCTTCCGGCGACGGGCAGCGATTCAGTCTTGAAAGCATCCAGTGCGCCTGCGCATGATTGGCGTCCATGCTAGTGACTTGCTCGAGTAGTTCGCGCGCGCGTTCTTTTTCACCTATGCCGATATGGCTTACGCCACAGGCAAACTGGCGCTGTATATCGGCCGGCGCCAGTTCTGCGGCGCGCAGGTAGTGAGTATGTGCCTGCAGATGCTGGCCGAAACGTTCATAGGAAAGCGCCAGGCTGCTGTGGGCCCGTGGGTCATCTGCTTTAAGGTCGACCGCTTTTCGGCCTGCGGCAATGGATTCATCCAGTAAACCCATCTCTCGTGTTACCTTGCAGAGATCGAGGTGCGCCGGGAAGTAGCCAGGGTTTATCTTGATGGCAAGACGCAAATAGCGGGCAGCCTGGGGAAATCGGGATTGTGTCGCGCAGACCACAGCCATTTTGTTCAGCGCCGAAATATTGCCTGGCTGCGCGGCGATAACAGTTTGTAACATCCTGGCTGCGTTGACGAGATCGCCCTGTTTAAACGCCAGTTCGGCCATCAGCTCCAGTGCTTCGGGATTTTCCGGGGTTTTGGTGAGTATTTTTTTCAATATCGATACGGCGTCAGCAGCTTTGCCAGCATGAAGCAGGACGCGAGCCTTGTTGACGGTGTTCTTTGGCCGGATTTGTTTGGGCATCGGCAAGTCTAGCGGTACGACGAAAGTCCTGGAAATAACGGAACTGTGGCAGCACTGTGTTTTGCTTGCAAACATTTTCAACGCTGAACAGCGACCCATGGTCACGCAGGCGCAGCGGTTTTATCCATGCAGCGGTAGCCAATAGCCTCCTGCAGATGTTGATCGGCGACGCGTTGTTCGCCAGCCAGATCAGCAATGGTACGACTTACCTTGAGTATGCGATGTACAGCGCGTGGCGACAGGCCAAACCGGTTAACGGCTGTTTCCAGCAAGTGCCGCTGGTTTTGATCGAGCGTACAGTGCGTGTGCATTTCATCGAGCGACAACCTGGCGTTGAGTGCGCCACGGCTTGCCTGCAGATGGCGCGCCTGAACCACTCGCTGGCGTACCGTGTAGCTGTCTTCGCCCGGGGGTGCCTGCAGCTGCTGCCAGGGTATGCGAGGCATGTTTACCTGTAAATCAATGCGATCAAGCAGTGGCCCCGAGATACGCTGGCGATAGCGCTGTACCTGGTCAGCCGTGCAATGGCAGCGTCCTTCAGGCTCACCGAAATAGCCGCAGGGGCAGGGATTCATGGCAGCGACCAGCTGGAAGCGCGCGGGAAATATCGTCTGCCTTGACGCTCGCGAAATAGTGACATGGCCGGTTTCCAGCGGTTCGCGCAGGACCTCCAGCGCCTGGCGCTGGAACTCTGGTAGTTCGTCGAGAAACAGCACACCCTGATGGGCGAGCGAAATTTCGCCGGGACGCGGTGTGCTGCCACCGCCGGCCAGCGCCACTGCAGAGGCAGTGTGGTGTGGTGCCCGGAAAGGTCGCTGTTTCCAGCGCTGAGGCTCAAAACCGGTGGAGCTTATTACAGCGACGCTGGCGGCCTCCAACGCTTCACCGTCACTCAGTTCCGGTAACAGGCCCGGCAGCCGGCTGGCCAGCAGTGTCTTGCCAGTGCCGGGCGGTCCCGTGAGCAGCATGCTGTGTGCACCGGCAGCCGCCACTTCAAGGGCGCGCCGGGCCTGCTGCTGACCGCGTACATCGCGCAGGTCTGGAATATCTGCGGTGCGAATCGAGGGCTTGGCTGACATCACCAGAGGCAAGGTGGCAGGTTCGTGCAATTGCTTGCAGGCATCCAGCAAGTGGCTGGCGCAGCGTACGCTTTCCGGGCCGCCAAGGCTGGCCTCGCGGCCGTTATCGGGGGCGCATATCAATTGTCTGCCACTGCCTGTTGCCGCTATCGCACTGGATAGCACGCCCTGTACCGGGCGGGTGGCACCACTGAGCGCCAGCTCGGCGACGAATTCGTAGGACGGTAATGGTTCCAGCGGCACCTGACCGGAGGCGGCCAGTATCCCCAGTGCTATCGCCAGGTCGTAACGACCACCTTGCTTGGGCAGTTCGGCAGGCGCCAGGTTAATGGTGATACGCCTGGCGGGAAATTCGAAGCCGCTGTTTAGCAGCGCACTGCGTACCCGGTCCTTGCTTTCACGGACGGCGGTTTCCGGGAGGCCGACAATGGAAAGTGCCGGCAGACCGTTGGCGAGGTGGACTTCAACAGAAACAAGAGGCGCCTGTATGCCCAGCTGGGCACGGCTGTAGATCACAGCGAGTGACATAAGCTTCCATCCTTGGAAACGTGAATTATTTTTTCAGCAGTCGCGCTTCAAGCTCGGCGACTTGTCTTTCCAGTTGTTCGATTTTACTGCGTGAACGCGCCAGTACCTTGCGCTGCACATCAAATTCCTCGCGTGTGACCAGATCCAGTCGGGAAAACACAGATTGGGTAGCCGCGCGCAGATTTTTTTCCACATCCGCCTGCACTGCCTTGGCGGATGCGGGCACCGCACTGCTCAGGCGTTTGGCAATGTCATCGAGGAGTTTTGCATCAAGCATCGCATTACCTTAACCAAGCACGGCATCAACGTCCATCTCTCAACACACTGGCGACATGCACAAGAATGGTGCGGGGATGGTCTGCGCACAAACTTCATGCGCCATTTTGGTTCGTAGCACTGTTGTCATATTGCCACACAATTACATAAGCATATGATAATAAAATAAATACTGGTGTGGCACGAGAACTGCAAAAAGGGGCCTACAACTCGAGCGGCAGTTATTTTAAATCGCTGGGTCAAAAATTGTTACATCAATTTCGAAATCGCAGGATATAGGAGTCCTCATACAATGAAATTTACCAAGACTGTTTTAGCAACCGCGCTGCTGGCGGGTGCTGGTGTGGCGCAGGCAGAGCTCAGCGCGAATATCGGTGCTGCCAGTAACTATTTCTTCCGCGGTATTACCCAGACTGACGACGGCGCTGCCGTTTCCGGCGGTATCGATTACAACCATGAGTCTGGTTTCTATGCGGGTACCTGGCTGTCGAATATCGATTTCACTTCTGCGCCGAAGGCCAGTGCAGAAGTTGATGGCTACCTGGGTTTTGGCGGCGATATCGGTGATACCGGTCTCGGCTATGACATCAGTGGCTGGTACTACTGGTATCCGGATGCGGGCGGCGACTCGCAGAACGGCGAACTGGATTATGCCGAAATCAGCGGCAGCCTGAGCTGGCAGTGGTTGTCGGCTACGGTGGCTTACACCGTTTGGTCGGAAGCCAGTGATGAAGATAATGTGGCACAGCCTTTCCAGGACGATGATATTTACACTGAGCTGGCTGTCGCGCCCGACTGGGATTACGAAGGCTTTGCTCCCAGCGCGGCTATTGGTTACTACTCCTTTGACCAGGATGGTGACGGTGACCAGGACCTGGATTACACCACCTGGACTGTTGGTGTTACCAAGGACGCCGGTGATTTTGGTTCCTTCAGTATGAACTACGTCCAAAACAATTTTGACGGTAACGCGGACGATTTCTGGGGTAGCGACAGCCCGAAATTCTGGGTTGGCTGGGCGAAAGGCTTCTAAGCAAACCCTTAAGTAAACCATTAGTAGTTAATGAAAGGCCCGCCCGTTTGGGCGGGCCCAACCTAGGAGAGACCCTCTGATGAAGCTTGTATCTGCAATCATCAAGCCCTTCAAACTTGACGACGTTCGTGAAGCGTTGTCCGAGATTGGTGTACAGGGCATTACGGTCATTGAAGTGAAAGGATTTGGACGCCAGAAAGGTCACACGGAACTGTACCGCGGCGCGGAATATGTGGTGGATTTCCTGCCCAAGGTCAAACTCGAAGTTGCTGTCAACGACGATCTGATCGAACAGGTAATCGAAGCTATTTCCAAGGCCGCCAATACTGGCAAGATCGGTGACGGTAAGATTTTCGTATATCCCCTGGAGCAGGCAGTCCGTATTCGTACCGGTGAAACCGGCCCGGACGCCCTCTAATTATCCCTAAGGCAGCTTTTCCCGGTTGCGGAGGATCACACAGTGGAAACAGCAATTCTAGAAACTAAATACGCACTGGATACGTTCTATTTTCTCGTATCCGGCGCGCTCGTAATGTGGATGGCGGCAGGTTTCGCCATGCTCGAAGCCGGTCTGGTCCGGGCAAAAAACACCGCAGAGATTCTGACCAAGAATATTGCGCTGTTTGCTATAGCCAGCGTCATGTACATGTTGGTGGGTTACAATATTATGTATCCGGGTGAAGCGGTTAATGCTTACTGGCCGGGCATCAGCTTCCTGCTGGGCGGTGACAATGTCGCAGAGGAAGTCCTGGCCGTTGGGTCTGATGGCTGGTATGACGGTAGCTATTACTCCGGAATGTCGGACTTCTTCTTCCAGGTGGTGTTTGTGGCCACAGCGATGTCCATCGTTTCCGGTGCCGTTGCTGAACGTATGAAGCTCTGGTCGTTCCTGATCTTTGCAGTTGTCATGACCGGCTTCATCTACCCCTTGCAGGGTTACTGGAAGTGGGGCGGCGGGTTCCTCGACGGACTCGGTTTCAACGACTTTGCCGGTTCCGGTGTGGTCCACCTGTGTGGTGCAACCGCGGCACTGGCTGGCGTGTTGTTACTGGGTGCTCGTAAAGGCAAGTACGGTCCCGATGGTCAAATCAATCCGATTCCGGGTGCCAACATGCCTCTGGCCACGCTGGGTACCTTTATCCTGTGGTTGGGCTGGTTCGGCTTTAACGGTGGTTCGGAACTGGTACTGTCTAACATCGATGAGGCCAATGCTGTCGCGCTGGTGTTTGTAAACACCAATATGGCAGCTGCCGGTGGTGTGGTTGCCGCCATGCTTACAGCGCGTCTGTTATTCGGCAAGACGGATTTGACCATGACGCTTAACGGTGCATTGGCCGGTCTTGTTGCCATCACGGCTGAGCCGCTGGCGCCAACACCTTTGATCGCAACGGTTGTCGGTGCTGTCGGTGGTGTGCTGGTGGTGTTCTCCATCCTGACTCTGGACAAGATGAAGATCGACGATCCTGTCGGTGCTATCTCGGTCCACGGTGTGGTCGGTATGTGGGGCCTGATTGCAGTGGCATTCACTAACTCTGATGCTACCCTGAAGGCACAGCTGATCGGTCTGGCTACTATCTTCATCTGGACATTCGTCGCCAGTTTCATAGCCTGGATGGTGATCAAGGTGGTGATGGGGATTCGCGTCAGCGAGGAAGAAGAGTACGAAGGTGTCGACCTCGCAGAATGCGGCCTGGAGGCTTATCCCGAGTTTACAGGGTCTCGGGGTTCTGGTCTGTAATATCCTTGCAGGGGACAGGGCCTCGCCTGTCCCCGAACAGGATAATCGTTACGACGGGCGCTTCGGCGCCCGTTTTTTTATTCAAAGTTTTTTATGGCTACCGTCGCAGAAGGGCGCGTCCTGTGTGTGCTTGCAGCCACACAGCCAGGCAGTACGCTTTTCAGTGATTTCAAATTTTACCGGGGTAAAGTCTGTACCCTTGTGAGAGCTATCACAGAGCGGTTGGGTGGCTGAACGGCCACAGGAACACCAGTAATAAGTGCCGGCTTCGAGCTCCACTTCGTAAGGTGCCTTCTGGGGGATGACTGGGTCTGACATGCCTGCTCCTTGGTATCTGTTTGTTTGTATAAGGTGCGCCGACATTACCTGTGGCATTGTTTAAGGTAAAGTGCCGGACACAGTAAAAATCACCCGGACCTGTTGTGTGTTTGAAGTCGATAATCTTTCCCGAAATGGTTTGCCGTTAGTTAGCCTGCGCCTGGAGCCGGGCGAACTGGTGTGTCTGCGCGGCCCCAGTGGATGTGGCAAGACGCAGCTACTCCGCTCGCTGGTCGACCTGGATTGCAATCAAGGACAGGTCCGGTTGCAAGGCGAAGCCAGGGAGAGCGTCCCGCCGACCCTGTGGCGTAAACGAGTGGCACTGCTACCGGCAGAAAGTCGTTGGTGGTCGGCTACGGTAGCCGAGCACTTTCCGGAAGGGGATATCGAGTCATTAGCGGAGCTCGGGTTTGATGCTGACACAGCCGGCTGGCAGGTGGATCGCCTCTCGAGCGGTGAGAAGCAACGTCTTGCCTTGTTGCGCGTACTCGCAAACCACCCCGACGTTTTGCTGCTGGATGAGCCGACAGCCAACCTGGATGCCGAGAATATCTCGCGCGTGGAAGATCTCGTCAGGCGGTACCTGGACGACACTCAGGCCAGTTGTTTGTGGGTAAGTCACGACCGCTCGCAGTGCGACAGGATTGCCGCACGTACGCTGGAAATGAGTAGCGCCGGCTTGCAGGTGTCGGGATGATCGAGCTAAGTTCGGTCGATCTGGGGCTGGCGGCACTGTTGGTGGTGGCGCTGGCGTTGACCTCGCTGCGCGTCTATCCGGGAATGGCGAGCCAGTTGCTGATAGCCGGTCTGCGCACGCTGATCCAGCTGACGCTCATAGGCCTGGTGCTTAAGTCGCTGTTTGAAAGTGCCAGCCTGCTATGGGTGGCACTCTTGTCATTGATAATGCTGGCAGTGGCAGGGCGCGAAGTCATGGCACGTCAGCACCGGAGGTTTGCCGGCGTCTGGGGCTATGGCCTGGGCGTGGTATCGATGTTTATTTCGTCCTTCACCATTGCGTTGTTTGCCCTGTTTGTTGTGGTTGGCAATGAGCCCTGGTACCAGCCCCAGTACGCTATACCCCTGCTGGGAATGTTGCTTGGCAACACCATGAATGGCATTGCGCTGGCGCTTGACCGGCTTACCCAGAGTGCCTGGGAGCAACGCGATGTCATCGAGGCGCGGTTAATGCTGGGCTACAGCTCGCAGGAAGCCGTCTCTGATATACGGCAGCATGTGTTTCGCAGCGGATTGATACCTATTATTAATGCCATGGCCGCGGCTGGTATCGTCAGCTTGCCAGGCATGATGACCGGACAGATTCTTGCCGGAGCCGAGCCCGTGGAAGCAGTTAAGTACCAGATTATGATTATGTTCCTGATTACTGGTGGAGCGGGTTTCGGCACGCTGGCGGCAGTGCACCTTGGTGTTAAACGCCTGTTTGACGATCGTGAGCGTTTAAGGTTGGATCGTTTGAAACGCTAAATCGGATATGAGCAGCACGGCAAAAAGTATTTACGTTGGTGGCCGGTTAAGCCGGCTTGAAAATGATGTCCAGAACTTCCATATTCTTTGGGACAAACTGTGTATTCAAACCTACGATAGAAATTGAGTTATCGGCCGGACGGACTGAATGCAGGTGCCAGCCCGTTTTCCAGCTGGTTGGGGGTTTTTAGGTGTGATAATCTGCAGGGTATTCAACGGATAATCTGCCATGGAGCTTGTCCTCAATCCCAGACGCGTCATAACGATAATGCTGATTATTATCGTTGTCCTGACAGCCCTGCATATATCTCAATTGGTAATTTATTTTCAAGTAGGTGATCCTGACAAATTCGATTTCATAGAAATGGTCGACTTTGACTACGAGGCAAACTTGCCTTCTTTTTACTCTTCCGCTGCAATCCTGTTCTGTGCTGCTCTATTGTGGGTTATCAGTGGTTATAAAAGAAAAGGACGGCTTCCGTTCCGCTTTCACTGGCTCGGCCTTGCCATTATTTTCAGTTTGCTTGGACTGGATGAGGCGATTGCGCTGCACGAGACTATTGGTGATTTAGTGGAGGATTATGAGCTGGTTGATGCGCAAGGTTATCTGTACTTTGCGTGGGTCGTTCCCTACGGGATTGCAGTGATACTGTTTATGCTCTCCTACCTCAGGTTTGTGCTTGCATTACCACGAAACACCGGGCTTTTATTCGTTTGTTCCGGTGTGTTATTTGTAGGCGGTGCTATGGGGATTGAATTGTTTTCTGCAAATGAAGCAGATCTCAATGGCACTGAGACCATTTTATACAGTGCGCTTTATACGGCTGAAGAGTTATGTGAGATGCTCGGCATCGTTATTTTCTGTTACGCACTGATGCGCTATATCGAAAATGAAAAAATACAGTTTGTATGCCGTATTGACTCAGACAAGGGATAAATTTGCTTTGTGCAACTGGGGCCAGCTTTCTGTTTTCAAGGTATGGCGGGCACAAATATAACCATGTTCAAGCACGTCTTACCGGTCTGCGTACTATTGTTTCTCGCGGCGTTACCGCCATGCCTTTCGGCTGAGATTTACCGATGGGTAGACGAAGATGGCCAGGTGCATTTTGAAGACCGGAGCAAAGATCAGAGTGAGAGCGGCGTGAGGCGCTATACCACGCCCTCTTCAGCGAGCGATACACCAGCGCAGCGCATGGAAAAGACCCGTAAGCTACTCAATGCCTATGAGGCCGAGCGGCAGCAGGCGCGTGAGCGACAGGAAAAACAAAAGGAACTCTCGGAAAAACGTAAGCGGAGTTGTATGACTGCGCGCGACAATTTGCACCAGTATCAAAGTTACGGCGGCATCTACCGGCTCGATAAAGAAGGTAACCGGGTTTATATTTCTGACCAGGAGCGCATGACGCTACTTGAGCAATCGCGCGAAAAAGTCGCCGAGTATTGCGATTAAAAAGACGTCTTATTGACCCAGCATGAAATTCGGTTGAGCCAGGCTCGCCTGATGGATAGCGCTGGTGTAATAGCGTGTCGTAAAGGCAGCCTTTTCGGCGTCAGCTTGTCTGAATATATGCACATCGTGTTTGCCGGTCATGGTGGCTGACCACCAGCCGGATGGGTAACAGGGTTGAGGGAAGTGCAGCGTCGCCGTATCGTCAAAACCGGCTCTTAGCATGGCCCGGTGCATGGGTTTGATAATACTGTCCAGGTGCAGTAGCGGCGATTCACTTTGTTGCACAATTAACCCGTGCTCGCCGAGCGCGCGATAGCAATCGCGGTAAAATGCTTCTGTGAACAGGCCTTCAGCGGGGCCAATGGGGTCGGTGCTGTCGACGATAATCAAATCAACACCGTACGGTTCGACATCTTTCATCCACTGGATGCCGTCGCCAAAATAGAATTCGGCGCGCGGATCAGAATTCGATTCACACAGTTCGGGAAAATACTGTTCCGACAAGCGTGTCACCCGCTCGTCTATTTCCACCTGCAGGACAGACTCAACACCGGGGTGTTTAAGCACTTCCCGCAAGGTGCCGCAATCTCCACCGCCGATAATTACGACCCGTTTCGGGTCCGGGTGGGTAAACAGCGCCGGGTGTGACATCATTTCGTGGTAGAGAAAGTTATCGCGGCTGGTGAGCATTACAAAGCCGTCAATCACCATCAGATTACCGAAACCGGTGGTGGCGTAGATCTCTATCAACTGATACCCGGTGCGCTCCTTGTGCAGCTTTTCCTTGATCTGCAGGGACCAGGCGGCGCCATTTTTGGCGTCGATTTCGGTGAACCAGTTTGGATCTGTAACAGTCATGTTAATAGTGATTGGGGCTGGAGTAGAAAGTCTCTACAATTGTAATACTGAATAACAGCCGAGTATATCTGTAACTAGTGCTGCCCCAAATTGACTTCTGATGAAATGGTCTATCGAACATTCACGAACCTGCTATAACCTCACTGGTTGGAGTGATGGTTATGTTGATATTAACGCTGCCGGTCATCTGGTCGTCCGTCCAGGTAGTAGTGCCCGATCGGCGGAGGTTGACCTGGTCGAGGTCGCAGAAGCAATCCGCGCTTCGGGCCTGAACTGGCCCGTGCTGGTGCGCTGTGGCGGCATCCTGCGTGACCGCGTCGATCGCCTGTGTGATGCTTTTGACACGGCCCGGGCAAAACTGGATTACCGGGGCGGCTACACGGCTGCTTATCCTATCAAGGTGAATCAACAGTTCAGCGTGATACAGGAGATCCTGGAGCACGGTCAGTCCCGGGTGGGTCTGGAAGCGGGTAGCAAGCCAGAGCTGATGGCGGTGCTTGGCCTGTCACAACCTGGTGGCCTGGTGATTTGTAACGGCTACAAGGACAGGGAATATATCCGCCTGGCATTAATTGCGCGCAAGCTAGGTCAGCGAATCTATCTTGTTGTAGAAAAGATCTCCGAACTCGATGAGATTCTGCGTCAGGCAGCAGAGCTCGGTGTAGCGCCCTTGATCGGAGTGCGAGTGCGCCTGGCGTCGATCGGTGCCGGTAACTGGCAGAATACGGGTGGCGACAAGTCCAAGTTTGGTCTGCATGCAGCCCAGGTGCTGGAAATGGTTGCGCGTCTGCGGGATACAGATTTACTGCATAGCCTGCAACTGCTGCACTTCCACCTTGGCTCCCAGCTGGCAAACCTGCGGGATATTCAGGGTGGTGTCGAAGAGGCAGCACGCTTTTTCTCGGAGCTGCATTTTCTGGGTGCGCCGATACAGGTGGTTGACGCTGGTGGCGGTCTGGGTGTCGACTATGAAGGCACTGCTTCGCATAGTCTCTGTTCCATGAACTATACGCTGCGGCAATACGCTGAACTGATTGTAGGTACAGTGCAGGCCATGTGCGTGGAAAATCGCTTACCCGAGCCGGAGATTATTACCGAGTCTGGTCGTGCAATGACGGCACACCATGCATTTTTACTAACAAATGTGATTGATACCGAGCAGGCGCCCGGTGTTGAGACAATAGTCCCCCCTGGTGACTTTTCCCCCGATGTGTTGACGCAGTTACAGCAACTTTATCAACAACTGGAAGTACCCGGCGACGTCGTGAGTTTGCAGCAGTCGCTTACGGTGGCGCGCGACGAACTTCACAGTCGTTACAGTCGCGGGCTGATTAATCTGGAGCAGCGTGCCCAGGGTGAGCATCTGTACTACGCGGCATTGCGGCGCCTGCTGCCCCAGCTTGATCCGGCCGACATCAAGCAGAAAAATCTGAAAGATGAGCTTGGTCAAAAACTCGCTGACAAGGTGTTTTGTAACCTGTCTATTTTCCAGTCATTACCTGACGTGTGGGCAATCGACCAGGTATTCCCTATAGTTCCATTGCAACGCCTGGATGAGCGCCCCGATCGGCGTGCGCGTATCGAAGACCTGACCTGCGATTCAGACGGACGTATTGATTTTTATGTCGACGGGGGCGGTATTGAAAACAGCATGCCACTGCATGCAATTGGCAAGCACGATAACTATCTGCTCGGAATATTTATGGTGGGGGCCTACCAGGAAATCCTGGGTGATATGCACAATCTGTTCGGGGATACTGATGCCGTCAACCTGGAGGTTAATGCTGATGGCAGTTACCAGTTGAGTAAGCCTGAGCATGGAGATCGTGCTGATGAGCTGCTCAGGTATGTACATTTCGATCCGCACAGGCTACGCGCAGTTTACCGCCAGCGTATCCAGTCTGCAGACCTGCCGGAATCTCAGGCAAGGCAGTTTCTCGCCGAACTGGAAGCGGGGCTAAGCGGATATACCTACCACGAAGAGTGAGTAGAGCTGATCAACTCTTAATTCGAATCAGTATGGCATCGATGCCGTTTTTCTTTAACAGGCTGCGTGCCTGGTTCAGGTCGCTCAGGTTGAGGAAAGGTCCGACTCTAACGCGGTGCCAGGCCTGCTTGCTATTTACACTTACCGACTGGATGCTGGTTTCCAGTCCGAGCAGCGCCAGCTTGGCACGTAGCTGATCGGCCTGCGTATGGCTGCGGAAAGAGCCAGCCTGCAGTAGATAGGTGCCGGGCTGCTCAACGCGTTTTACGCCTTCCTTGCTGGGTGCACCTTTTATCTCTTCGTCCTGAACAATAACTTCCATTTCCGGCAGGAGGTTATAAAAATCGAAGCGTGGCTTTGGTGGCGGCGGTACAGGTGCCGGCTTCTGCTTGCGCACGTCGCGTGCTTCTGTTTCAGTGGGGATATCGAGCGCAAGCGTTTCTTCAACGGTCACTTCGCTTTCGGGTTGCATCTGTAAAAAGACCAGGAAAGCGACGAACAGGCCTGCGAGCAGACCCGTTATTGCCCAGATCCAGGGTGGTGACTTTCGAGTAGTTGTGCGCCGGCGTCTGCGGCGGGTACGTGCCATGGAAATCTTTACCTCGCCTACATGCTGTCCGGTGCCGATACACCGAGGAGCCCAAGCCCATTCGCGATTACTTGCCGGGTTGCCTGAATCAGGCTGAGACGTGCATCACGTAGATCGGCATCATCTACCAGGAACTGGTGGGCGTTATAGTAAGTATGGAATTCGTTGGCCAGATCGCGGAGGAAATGGGCAATCTGGTGTGGCTCATGGTTCATGGCTGCAGCTTCAACCAGTTCCGGATAGCGTGACAGGCTGACCATCAGCGCATCTTCATGTGTCTCGGTCAGGCATGCCAGCTGTTGTTCGCCATTGGCTTGATTCCATTGCAGTCCTTTCTCTTGCATCTGCCGAAGCACACTGGCAACGCGGGCGTGTGCATACTGAATATAATAAATCGGGTTGTCATTCGACTGTGACTTGGCAAGGTCAAGATCAAAATCCATGTGCTGCTCGCACTTGCGCATGACGTAGAAAAATCTTGCCGCGTCATTGCCAACTTCATGGCGCAGCTCGCGCAGTGTTACGAACTCTCCAGAGCGCGTAGACATCTGTATCTTTTCGCCGCCTCGATACAAAACGGCAAACTGTACCAGCAAGACGTCGAGTTTTTCGGCGTCGTCGCCAATCGCTGTCAGCGCAGCTTTAACGCGTGGCACATAGCCGTGGTGGTCAGCGCCCCAGATATCGATGACACGATCATAGCCACGTTCCAGCTTGTTCATGTGGTAGGCGATGTCTGATGCAAAATAGGTCATCTGGCCATTGTCGCGTACCACTACGCGGTCTTTCTCGTCGCCGAAGTCGGTGGAGCGGAACCATAGTGCGCCCTTGTCTTCGTAAATGTGGCCGCTGCCTTTCAGTCGCTGTATGGCGTTTTCCACCGAACCGCTGTCAGTCAGCGAACGTTCCGAGAACCATTCGTCATAGCGCACGCCGAACTCTTCGAGATCGTGGCGAATGTTTTTCAGGATTGAGTCCAGACCCAGGTCAAAGGTTTCACGGTAATGGGTTTCACCGAGCAACGACATGGTGCGGTCAATCAGCCCATCGATATGAATTTCCTTGTCGCCACCATCGGGTTCATCCGCCGGCAGGTCTTTGAAAACCTCTTCGGCTGAATGCCGCAGTGCGTCACCATGTTTACGGTGCAGACTGGCGCCGATGTCCCATACATAGTCGCCCTTATAGCCATTGGCAGGAAACGTTATTTCTTCGCCACACAAATCCAGATAGCGCAGGTAGACGCTGGTGGCAAGAATGTTCATCTGCCGCCCGGCATCGTTGACATAGTATTCGCGGTGGACCTTGTAGCCGACGGCGTCGAGCAAGTCTGCGACGGTCGCGCCATAGGCTGCACCACGGCCATGGCCGACATGCAGCGGGCCGGTTGGATTGGCCGAGACAAACTCCACCTGCACGGATTTACCCTGGCCGACGTCGCTACGCCCATACTGCGCTCCCTGGGCCAGAATCTGGCTGATGGCAGTGAGGTAGGCGGCTGGAGCGAGATAGAAATTGATGAAGCCGGGACCTGCAATCTCCACCCTGGTCACCTGTTCACAGGCAGGCAGTGCGGTGACAAGTTTCTCGGCCAGGTCGCGGGGTTTGCTGCGCGCCTGTTTGCACAGCACCATGGCCAGATTGCTGGCGAAGTCGCCATGCTGGCGGTCGCGAGTACGCTCCAGGCCGATGCTGATGCTGACATCCTGTGGTAAATCGCCCTGTGTCTGCAGGGTCTGCACCGCGTCTGACAGCAGCTGGGTGAGCAGAGATTTCATTGACTTCAACTATATTACAAAGGCGCCTATTATCCGGGCTGGCGTCGTGTATTCAACAAGTGGATTTGCGCTGCCGGACAACTAATGAATCTTTGGGAGAAACAGGTGAAAAGACAACGACTACTTGGGGCTTTTTTGCTCACTGTGGCCGGCTGTACTGCGCAGGCGGAGGGATTTTATCTAGGGGCTTCTGCCGGCATCATGGACGCCGACATCGGCGGTTTTGATGAGGCGACCAACGCTGGTGTGCTGGCAGGCTATGACGTTTTCACCAGGGAAATTTTCTCGGTCTCGCTAGAGGGCGAGTTGACCACGACGGTTTCCGATGGCGACGTCGAGTTTGGTGGTACGAAGGGAGACTGGGATATCGATACCCAGGCGGCTTTTGTGGCCGCACGTCTCGGGGATTCATTCTATATAAAGGTGCGTTACGGTGTTGTGCGTTCAGATGTCTCCGTGAGTATTGCCGGCACGACAGTAAATGGAAATGATACCAGCGGTTCCTGGGGTGGTGCGCTGGGCTGGATGTACAACAGGAACTGGGGTGTGCAGGTCGATGGCACGCTGGTCGATTCGGACGTGACCTACTGGAATGCGGGTATCAAATACCAGTTTCAGTAGGTATCAATCGGATCGACATCAATCGACCAGCGCACCCTGCGGGCATCTTTAAGCGTTTCCAGCTGTGGAATCCATTGTTTTAACAGGCGCTGTAGTTCGGTGCGTTGAGCTGTCTGAACGAGCAATTGTGCGCGATAGCGGCCGGCACGGCGTTCCATGGGAGCGGCCACCGGCCCCCATAGTTGCACACTGTCGCCAGCAAGTGGTTCGGCCAGCAAGCGGGCCTGTTCAAGAAACGTTCTGGGCAGCGCTGCCGCTGTTGCCTCGGCGCGCAGCAGTGCCATGCTGGCGTAGGGAGGCAGGCCCGTTTCCCGACGTTCCTCGAGAGCCGCGTTGGCGAAGGCCGGATAGCCTTCTTCCACCAGTTGTTGTAACAGGGGGTGGTCGGGATGATGGGTCTGTATCACGACTTCGCCAGGTTTGTCGGCACGGCCAGCGCGGCCGGCTACCTGGATAATGAGCTGTGCCATGCGCTCACCGGCGCGGAAATCGGTACTGAACAGACCCTGATCGGCGTCCAGTACGGCGACTAGCGTTACATTCGGGAAGTGATGACCCTTGGCCAGCATCTGGGTGCCAAGCAGAATATCTGTGCGGGCGTTGCCGGCATCATCCAGTGCGGCGCTCAGGGCACCTTTGCGACGCGTGCTGTCGCGGTCAATACGCAGTACCCGCTGATCTGGAAATTGTTCCCTGAGAGTCTGTTCTACCCGCTCGGTACCCTCGCCAATTCCCAGTAATTCGCTGCTGCCGCAGTCCGGGCAGAAGGCATCTATGCGTCGCTGGTTGCCGCAGTGATGGCAGCGCAATTCACCACGCTTCTGGTGCAGCGTCAGGCGGGCGTCACAGCGATGGCATTCGGCCACCCAGCCACAGGCGTGGCAGAGCAACACCGGCGCAAAACCGCGCCGGTTGAGAAACAACAGTACCTGCCCGCTCGCTTGCAGGTGCCGCCGCATAATGTTTAGCAGTGCATCACTGAGCAAGCCGTGCATGCCCTGATTGCGTAAATCCATAAGGTGCATGTGCGGGTGCACTGCGCCGCCAGCGCGTTCCGGCAAATGCAGATAGGTGTAGCGCTCTTGCTGGACGTTATACAAACTCTCCAGAGAAGGTGTTGCCGAGCCCAGGATGACGGGGATATCCAGTTGGCGGGCGCGCCACACTGCCAGGTCACGTGCCGAATAGCGCAGCCCATCCTGTTGTTTCAGTGACGCATCGTGTTCTTCATCGACAATGATCAAACCTGGATTTTTCAGCGGTGTGAAAACCGCAGAGCGGGTACCGAGGATCAGGGGTGCGCTGCCGTCAGCCGCCTGTTGCCAGGCCTGCAGGCGTTCAGTGTCGTTGAGTCCGGAATGCAGCACCGGGATGGTCAGTCCAAAGCGCTGCTGGAAACGGTCCACCAACTGCGGTGTCAGACCGATTTCAGGTACCAGCACGAGCACCTGTTTAGCTGCCGCCAGCTGCGGTGCGATCAGCTGCAGGTAGACCTCGGTTTTCCCGCTACCGGTAACTCCATCCAGCAGGTAGGGCATGAACCGGTCGCTACCGCTGAGAACTTTCTGAACGGCAAGCTCCTGCTGTGTGGTCAGGGCCGGAGCAGATCCGGCAGTCGCGGTTACCGGCTTGCATTGCTTCGGGTTAGCGACAATGCATTCAATCCAGCCTTTGTCTTCCAGAGCCTTTAGCACGGACAGGGGTACGGGCAGGGCGTCGCGTGGCAGACCTTGCGGCTGTGCCTGCAGGATCTCCAGCACTTGTGCCTGACGGGCGGCGCGTTGCAAGTCGGTTGTTGACTGAAGGTGGCCGAGTTCCGTCAGCTGCCAGTGGTGTACCTTAGTGTTTGCGGGTTTACCGGCTTTGCGTAACAGCACGGGCAATGCAGTTGCCAGCGTTTCGCCAATCGGGTGGTGGTAATAGCGCGCCGCCCAGTTCACTAGTTGCAGCAAATCGGTATCAAAGACTGGCTGCGGATCGAGGACTTCCTGCACAGCTTTGAGCTTGTTGCCGGCGAGATCGCTGTGCGCTTTGTGGCCGAGCACAATGCCAACCAGTCGCTGGCGGCCAAACGGAACCAGCACACGGGTGCCGGGAGCGGGCACAGATGTAGTGCCCGGGAGCTTGTAGTCGAAGCTGCGATACAGCGGTGAGGGGACTGCGACTTCGATAATTACCGGTACCGCGGCCATAGTAACCTAATGGTATTTATATGATTATTCGGCCTTCCGTTGACTGGAGAGGTTCGCTGACTCTTATGGTAACAGGATCAGTGAAAAAAATGGGGTGCGTCTGTCAATACGTGTGCGACTGCCACGTTGATCTTCTGGAGCAATGGTGGCACCTGTGCTCTCTTTTTGTAACAGAGGACCTTTACGGGGTTGCGCGCCCAAAAAAAGCGGAGGCCTTTGGCCTCCGCTGGTCCACCCTAACAGGGCAGGGGGTTTGCCGGTAAAGGCAAGGGGTTACGCGATGCTGATGTTGTTC
>JBHPFC010000063.1:0-17295 GCA_042576405.1 Pseudomonadota bacterium
GCTATTGATAAACGTAACTGCTGACACTGTTGTACGCCTGCTTCCACCATTGATACTGGCGGACGCGCAGGCCGACGAAATTGTTGCTGAAGTCAGCCAGCTGATACTCGAATTTCTTGGTAGTAATTCATGAGCATACGGCATTTCCTGACCCTGCTGGATCTATCCGGCGATGAACTTAAACAGCTAATGGAACGCGCCATAGAGCTGAAACAGTGGCTGCGCGAAGGACGCCTGCACGAACCACTGAAGCACAAGGTGCTGGCCATGGTATTCGAGAAGTCGTCAACGCGAACACGCGTGTCCTTCGAAACCGGCATGGTACAACTCGGCGGTCACGCAATGTTCCTGTCACCGCGTGACACACAGATAGGTCGCGGTGAACCGATTGAAGACAGTGCCCGCGTTTTATCGCGCATGACCGATGCAGTCATGATCAGGACATTTGATCACGGACTCATAGAACGCTTTGCCGAATACTCTGCATCACCGGTTATCAACGCACTCACGGACCAGTATCACCCCTGTCAGCTACTGGCCGATATGCAAACCTGGTTTGAAAAACGTGGTGATATCCGCGGCGCCACCGTAGCCTTTATCGGCGACGGCAATAATATGTGTCACTCTTACATAAACGCCGCACACCAGTTCGGCTTTCAATTGCGGGTAGCCGCACCAACCAATTACCAGCCTGATGCCGATATTGTCGCTGCTGCAGGCGACAGCGTCAGCCTGATCCAGGATCCGCTACAGGCAGCCAGCGGCGCTGATCTTGTCGTGACTGATGTCTGGGCCAGCATGGGCCAGGAGGAAGAGCAGTCAGAGCGCGAAAAGATTTTTGCCGGCTACCAGGTCAATGCAGAACTTATGGCGCAGGCTGACAAGGACGCGCTGTTCATGCATTGCCTGCCGGCGCACCGCGGCGAAGAAGTCACTGCCGATGTTATCGATGGAGCGCAGAGCGTGGTCTGGGATGAAGCAGAAAACCGCCTGCATGCACAAAAGGCGCTGCTGGAGTTTCTTATCGCCCCCCGATGAAGGGCGAACAACGCAGCACTAGGTAACTTTCCAGTCCTTGCAGCGATGTTGCATACACACACTCCCCCAATGCTGTAACCAGCTCTTCCGGAGCGTTAGCATCGACAAATAGTCCGCTCGCTATAAATGCTGCCAGCCCGTGGATCGCGGAAAGAAGGACTCTGTTTATGCACAAATATGTCGCAGCAGTTGTGATTTTCTACCTGTCGAACTTTAGCGTTGCGCTGTCGACAGACACATTCTCACGCAGTATTGGCACTTTGAATCAAGACTGCGAATCTGAACATTCCCTGGTCGTCGTTCGCGCCAGCGACTTGCCCACCCTGTTGGGTAAACCGACCGAGCACATCACACTGTGGCGTTACCAGAATCAGGCACTGGTACCGATACGCTCTCAAATCGACCGCAGAGACTCTCAAAAACGCTATCTGCTGAAAGACGCTTCAGCCTCTACCGGCAGTCAGGCACCTCCGCTTTCGGCCGATGACGAAATCGTATTCAGGCTCGCCGATGCCGGCGCACAGAGGCTCTCCACCCCGCTATCGGACCAGCGGGAAATCAGCGCCGAAATACAGATTATCCCACCTCTCAGTAAGCAACCACACTGGGTGTATGCAACGATATCAACGACTGAAAAAAGCCAGGCATCTGCACCCAACCTGGTCAGATACCAGGCGGAAACTGACACTGTGGCAACAGACCTGTACCAGGTCAGATTCAACCACAGGCATCCCTTCCTGATTGACGACTTTCGCTGGCGCTTGACGGGCAAGCAGGACTATAGCCCGAACGTCCTCGACAGCATGAAGATTCAGCACACCGGGAATATGTTCGGCTTTATTCCGTTCAAGCGAACTGGCAATGATTACAGCTCTGAACTGACTCAGGTGAAGCTCGGACCGCTACGCACCATTCGACGGACAGAAAATCGTGTTCACGTGCTCTGGTATTTAAAAACCCCGAAACTCTATATCGACTACGTGATGATGCCGGACAGCCTCGTCATGGACACCGTCATTGATATTCCGTTTAAAATGGGACTGTTCTTCGACCAGGTAGAAACACTGGCGACCGTCGACTGGCGTAAAGATAAATCCTTGCCGCCGCTGAAAATACACTCACCGGGTACCACATCAGAACTGTTGGTAACCGGGCAGATGACCGCCGAAAAACAAAACTTCAATACTGTCAGTAACACACGTTTTTCCGTCCAGAGTGACTTGGGTACGGCGTCAGTACACCTGGATATCCCCAACGATTTCCCTATCACACCCTGGTTATATATTAATGATGACATCAGCGTGTCGTCACCACCCGAGCATCAGCCTGGACAGTTCGGAAATGTAGGCTACCGCACGACCGGCTGGGAAAACATCGATACTAATGTTCATCACCTGAAATTCACCGCCTGCCTGTCCAGCAGAGCGTCCAGCCATGCCCCGTAAATACAGCATTCGGCTGATTACAATCCCAATGAGACAATACTGTTACCAAGGAACCACGTCATTCGACTGCCGGAACCCGACGAACTGCCTTAAGCGGCCAAACCGGTTGGCGAAGAATTCAGAAACACCTCAACCGGCGAGTATGTCCTGAAACTGTATGAAACAGAACGACTGTCAATCAAATCCCGATGATTTCAGGACTTCGTCACCGATTTATCCAACTTTGTATGCCGGACATCCTTGCCCTTCACCAGGTAAATCACATACTCGCAGATATTACTGGCACGATCACCGATACGTTCGATTGCACGGGCAGCGAATATCGTCTTAAGCACGCACGGGATCGAATCCGAGTCTTCCATCATGTAAGTCATGAGTTCGCGCAATAGCGCCTCATATTCACGATCCAGAACACGATCTTCACTCCAGACTTCCACAGCTTTATCTGTATCAAGGTGCGCGAAGGCATCCAGTGCACCCCGCAGCATAGCCCCGCTATGCAGGCCCAGATGGTGAATCTGGGTGAAAAGCTTACTGACACGATCTTCACTAACAAGATCACTAGCCATTTTGGCAATGCGTTCCGCCTCATCACCAATACGCTCAAGATCAGTGATAGTCTTTATAACCGCTACGATCAGGCGCAAATCACTGGCCGCCGGCTGGCGACGTGCAAGAATAAGGTTACACTCTTCGTCAAGAGCCACTTCCATGGCATTGACCTTAAGATCATTAGCCACTACCTGTTCGGAGAGACTGGCATCCCGGGTTTCCAGCGCCGTCATGGCATCGGACAATTGCTGCTCAACCAGTCCGCCCATAGCCAGAACCCGGTTGCGTACGTCCTCAAGCTCTTCGTTATAACGCCGTGAAATATGCTGTCCGATATTCAGATCTTCCATAGTTACTCCCCTCAGCCGTAACGTCCTGTCACGTAATCCTCTGTCATTTTCTCGCCCGGATTCGTAAATATTTTATTCGTTGAGTCATACTCAATCATCTTGCCCATATACATAAAGGCCGTGTAATCCGAAACACGCGCCGCCTGTTGCATATTGTGGGTCACGATAACAATGGTGTACTTGCTCTTGAGCTCATCAATCAACTCCTCGATTTTTAGCGTTGAAATCGGATCAAGCGCAGAAGCCGGCTCGTCGAGCAGGAGCACTTCGGGTTCCACGGCGATCGCGCGCGCAATCACCAGCCGCTGCTGCTGACCGCCCGACATGCCCAATGCATTATCATGCAGGCGATCTTTTACCTCATCCCACAAAGCAGCACCGCGCAACGCCTTCTCCACAGTGTCGTCCAGCATACGGCGGCCCTTCTTGCCCTGCAAACGAAGACCGTAGGCGACATTCTCATAAATACTCTTGGGAAACGGGTTGGGCTTCTGGAAGACCATACCCACACGCTGGCGTAATTGGGCCACCTGCACTTTGGGATCATAGATATTCTGGCCATCGAGTTCGATCCTGCCTTCAGTGCGCGCACTGGGCACCAAATCATTCATGCGGTTGAAACAACGCAACAGGGTCGACTTGCCACAACCACTGGGACCGATAAAGGCCGTCACGCGCTTGCGCGCTATAGCCATACCAATGTCTTTCAGCGCCTGGGCACCGCCGTAGTAGAGATTCAGATCAGATATCTGGATACAGTGATCTTCACTGGCAAAATCGCTATTGCCAAGCGAACTATTGATCACACCCGGATCAATAGTTTGTGTGTTTTTCATTTCCATACTCATTACTGCTCCAATTCGCGATAGCGCTCACGCAAGCGGTTGCGAATCGCTATAGCGGTCAGATTCAGAGCCACAATAATTACCACCAGCAGCAGTGCTGTGGCGTATACCAGGGGGCGCGCTGCTTCCACATTTGGACTCTGGAAACCGACATCATAAATGTGAAAGCCAAGGTGCATGAACTTGCGATCCAGGTGAAGGAACGGCGAATTGCCATCTAGCGGTAAGGCCGGGGCCAGTTTTACGACACCGACCAGCATCAGGGGTGCCACTTCCCCCGCAGCACGAGCGACCGCGAGAATAAGCCCCGTCATCATTGCCGGTGTCGACATAGGCAACACCGTACGCCACAAGGTCTCTGCCTTGGTCGCACCCAGCGCCAGACTACCTTCTCGAACAGAACTCGGAATACGTGCAAGACCTTCTTCAGTCGCGACAATCACTACTGGCAGTGTCAACAATGCCAGAGTCAGAGAGGCCCACATCAGACCCGGCGTCCCGAAAGTCGGAGCCGGCAATGCTTCCGGGTAGAACAGCTGGTCAAGATTGCCGCCGAGGAAGTAAACAAAAAAACCCAGACCAAACACGCCATAGACAATCGACGGCACGCCAGCGAGGTTATTTACCGCAATTCGAATCAGACGGGTTAGCGGCCCTTGCTTGGCGTATTCGCGCAGGTATACCGCTGCGACCACACCGAACGGCGTCACCATCACCGACATCAGCATCACCATCATGACAGTACCGAATATCGCCGGAAATATGCCGCCCTCGGTATTGGCTTCACGTGGATCGGCGCTGACGAATTCCCAAAGCTTGGCGATATAGAATCCAATCTTGCCAAACACATTCATGGCATTGGGCTGATAAGCACGAACAATATTGGCAAGCGGAATATTAACTACGCGCCCATCCATCACCGTCATTGCCACACTGTCGCGCGATATCTCGGCATACCTGGCATCCAGTCCTTTCTGTAGACCGGTAAACTCTGCCTGCAACGTCTCGCGCTGCTGATCGATATCAGACAATGCTTCTGGCGTATCCCGACCTTCCAACTCCAGCTTGCGCCGTTCCAGCCTCAGACGCTCAATAGCGTAATTGATAGAACCAATCTCGGCCTTTTCCAGGCGTCGAATCTGGTCGCGGATATCATCCACACGCTCCAGGCGGGCCTGCAACTCTTGCCAGGCAGCTTCACCCTCGGCCACCTGTTCGCCATTCTCTGAAACGCTAACTAAAAAACCGAAAAAATTTCCCCACTCCAGGCGCTCAAGCACCACAAGTTGTTCGGGTTCGCTGCGTTCAATAATAGACGGCTGAAGAATCCAGCGGAAATCCAGGCCCGACACATCACGATTAGCCGTCTTCAGCAAGTGTCGCTCGACAAACCCACCTGATTCCTCTGGCGATTGTTCATCGTTGCCTTGAAGCTGTTCGCGGCTGACTTCTTCCTGATCAACAATTTCGCCAATCAAGCGGTGTACCTGGCCGTCAGGCTCCCGGTATTCGATTTCCCAGACGGTCTTTGCCCAGAAATGCCCCAGGCCGTTAACGGCGATCAGATACAGCAGACCTGCGACCATGGACAGGCTGGCCGTAACTGCGGCTGCGTTCAACCAGATCCACGGCGCACCCGTCTGCCACCAACTCGATATGTCCTTATTCATAATCGCTACAGACTGCTGTACTTGTTACGCAAACGCTGACGGATCAACTCGGCGCCTGTATTAAACAGGAAGGTGAAAACAAACAGCACCAGGGCTGCAAGGAACAACACACGATAGTGCGTACTATCGACTTCGGACTCCGGCATTTCCACTGCAATATTGGCTGACAACGTGCGCATACCCTGGAAGATGCTCAGATCCATCACCGGGGTATTGCCAGTGGCCATGAGAACAATCATGGTTTCACCCACAGCACGGCCCACCCCCATCATGATGGCGGAGAAAATACCCGGGCTCGCGGTCAGCAATACCACCCGTACGAGCGTTTGCCAGGGCGTTGCGCCCAATGCGAGTGAACCATTCGTGAGATGCCGGGGTACGCTAAAAATCGCATCTTCGGCGATTGAAAAAATTGTTGGAATCACAGCAAAGCCCATCGCCATACCAACCACCAGCGAGTTGCGCTGATCGAAACCGATGCCCAGCTCATTTTCAAGCCAGCCGGGCATATCGCCATTGAAGAACCACAGCTCCAGCACAGGACTTATTGCCAGCGCCGCCCAGACAGTCAATGCAATGCCCGGAATTAACAGGGCCGCTTCCCAACCGTCGGGTACCCGGCCACGTAATTCTGTGGGTAGTAGATGCCACAAATAGGCAAATACCAGCACCACAACCGGCAAAAAAATAAACAGGGTGAAAACACCGGGCAAATGAGATTCGACCAGCGGGGCAAGCCACAGACCCGCGAGAAAACCGAGTATCACCGTGGGCAGCGCTTCCATTATTTCAATAGAAGGCTTAACCACCTGGCGCATCTTCGGCGCCATGAAATACGCGGTAAAAATAGCACCGAGTATCGACAGCGGAATCGCAAACAGCATGGCGTAAAAGGCCGCCTTCAGGGTACCGAATGTCAGCGGCGTAAGGCTGAATTTCGGCTCAAAGTCATTGTCGGCAGCCGACGACTGCCAGATGTACTCCGACTTGTCGTAGCCTTCGTACCAGACTTTGGTCCAAAGCGCCTTCCAGGAAATTTCGGGGTGCTCATTATGAACGGTCCAGAAGTGCAACCGGTTATTCTCGTCGAGGACCCAGATAGCATTGGCGCGTGGTGCAACCGCCATACGCTTGATGCCTGCATCAGCTACCGCTTCGTGCATTAACTGCTGGTGGGCGGTCGCATGGTAGACCGCGACACTGCCATCGTCCGCCGCCGCCAGGAAGGCCTTGCGACTGAACTCCGGGACCAGGCTGACAAGGCCCTCGGGTGCTTTAAAGTCGCGTATCTCCCTGAGGTGGCGCACGCCATCATCGTCACGTACCGAGAACCACTGACTGATTACGCCATTGTTACCCGCAATCATGATCGAACTGCCACCGGTTAGCAGCTGTGCATCGACCACCTCGACACCCGCCGCTGCGACATCGACCTGCTCGCGCAGCTGAAGGTCTGATAAATCAATTAAATCGTACCAGGCCAGTTCCCCGGCTTCGCCAACAACGTAGAGATTCCGTTGCACAGGATCGATCAGCAGACTGCGTACCGACTTTACCGTTGTGAAGGTGCTGGCCGAATCAAATTCAAAACTGCCCTCGTCTGCCAGCAGCGATTCCTGCAACTCGGCACGGACAACAGACAAGGTGCCATCCTCTGACCAGGCTGTCAGCGTATAGCTCCCCTCTTCCTGAATGCCGATGCGCAATAGCGGCATACCAGCCGAATTCAGTGTCAACAGCTCCTGGCCCAGTGGATAATGGATACCGGGTGTAATCACACGAACATCGTTGGGAAATGTGACCTTGTACTGGTGCTGAACCACCAGCGCCTGGCCGTTGCTCAGACCCAGCGCAACAATGCCGGTATTTGGACGCGCCGCCGAAAAACTGTCGACCGTGACCCCTTCAGGGATAGGCAATTGCGTTTCACTGATTAGCCCGCCATCGCCGGTCGAGAGAAATCTGACCCGGCCAAGGCGGTCTATAATCACGCCAATTTCGGCCTGCTCTTCCATGGCCAGATATTCGACGGGCGCGTCTACTACCAGCTGATAGCTCGCCTGCGGGTGCATTTCAGGCGCATCACCCAGGGGCAGCACTACATATAGAAGATAGAAGAAAATCAGCAGGATGGCGACAATTACACTGTTCCCGCCGATGGCCACTGCGTACCGCGCCAGACGGTCCTTCAGCAACCGCATCCGGAGGTGCGCGCTCGCACCGTAACCTTCACTGGGCGTTATTTCAGACATACTGGATTAAGCCAGCCGTGCAATATGGCATACGCATGTAATCACCAGAATTACCACCTTAATTCTCTTTGGCATTTTTATTGCTTAAGTTCATGACAAACAAGTCAATGCACCCAACCCAATGTGCAGAGAGGAAAGACCATGAGCCTTGAACACCGATGGAGCTCTCGTAAAGAGATCAACCTCAACGTAAATCTCTATTACCCACCCGTTGGCATGATAAACGGCACCACCCAAAACATCAGCCTGGAAGGCATGTACGTAGCAGTCAATGGTGTGGACATTCCACCCCAGGCACGACTGGAAGTCTGCTTTACTGCTGAAACACGCGGCAAATCTATCGAACACCGGCTACCAGCCTACGTGGTTCATGGAGGCGACAGCGGCATTGGTCTGATGCTGCAGCATGTAGGATACCGGGAATTCGATGCCCTGCGCTATATGCTGAACGCAGCCTGAGCCCCGTCAAAAACGGGAGCCCGTGTGCCTGGCCTGTGACAGGCCGCCCGCCTTACTGCAGTTTCAGTAATTCCTGCCCGGCAACTTTTGCGGGTAGCGGGATATAACCGTCTTTCACCACTACAGTCTGACCAGATTTGGACAGCACCATTTTAAGGAACTCGGCTTCCAGCGGAGCAAGTGGCTTGTTGGGATGCTTGTTCACGTAGACGTAGAGAAAACGGGCCAGCGGGTACGTTCCCTTAATGGCATTTTCAGGCGTCGCTGCAACAAAATCCTTGCCCTTCTTCGCCAGCGGAACCGCCTTGACGCCAGAAGTCATGTAGCCGATACCGGAATAACCGATACCATTCAGCGAGGACGATACAGACTGAACCACTGAAGCCGAACCCGGCTGCTCGTTCACATTGTTCTTGTAGTCACCTTTGCACAGCGCCTTCTTCTTGAAGTAACCATAGGTACCAGACACCGAGTTACGACCGTATAACTGGACCGAACGCGTTTTCCAGGCGCCATCCAGACCCAAAGCACCCCAGGTACTGATGTCATCAGGGGCACCACACTTACGGGTTGAAGAGAACACGGCGTCGACCTGCGGAATAGTCATGCCTTCGACAGGGTTGTCCTTATTGACGAACACAGCCAGGGCATCGATTGCGACACGAATTTCAGTCGGCTTGTAACCGTAGCGCTTTTCAAAGGCTTCTATTTCCTTGTCTTTCATCTTGCGGCTCATGGGACCGAAGTTGGAGGTGCTTTCGGTCAGTGCCGGCGGTGCAGTGGAGGAACCCGCAGCCTGAATCTGGATGTTGACGTTTGGGTATTCGCGCTTGTACTGCTCCGCCCACAGGGTCATGAGATTAGCGAGGGTGTCTGAACCCACACTCGACAGATTACCCGCAACACCGCTTGCACGCTGGTAGTCGGACAACGCAGGGTCAACCCTGGCGTCGGCCTGGGCCAGGCCGTTTAGCCCAAGACTGATGGCCAACACACTCGCCAGCACACGGAATTTACGAAATTTCATTGAGTTATCTCCTAAAACACACGATTTACAGAATCGATTGGTCTTGCTGATCGGAGAGTGTATTAGGAGAATGTTACGGCTGTATGACAAACCGGAAGCGTTCAGACCACACCGGCAGAGGCCGGCAGACAGCTTGCTGCCCGCTCAGGTGAAAAATGACAGCTGAAAGAGCTACCCTTGCCGAGCTCACTGTCTATTTCCAGCCGCCCCTGGTGGCGCAGCAGAACATGTTTGACGATAGCGAGACCCAGGCCAGTTCCCCCACCGGCTCGCGAGCGACCGGCATCCACTCGATAGAAGCGCTCAGTCAGTCGGGGTATGTGGTGTGGTGCAATGCCACCGCCTGAATCTATTACTGAAAATACCGGTTCGTCGTTTATTTGCTTCCAGCCGATGCGAATTCGACCACCGTCGGGCGTATAACGCACAGCATTGAAAACCAGGTTTGAAAATGCGCTGTATATTTCAGACTCATGCCCCTGGATACACAACCCTCTGTCAATATCCATCTCTAGCACATGTTCAGCACTACCACTCAGGTCGCGCGCATGATCGACAATGCTATCAATAATGCGCGGCACATCTATGTCCTCGATATTCTGCTGCGGGTCTTCGCTTTCCAGACGTGATAACAACATCAGATCGTTAACAATGCGATTCATACGCTCTGTCTGGGATCGCATGCTACGCAACTGGGCCGCAAACATTGCGTCGACATCTTCATCCAGAAGGGTTTCCAGGTAACCAACAACAACCGTCAAAGGGCTGCGCAACTCGTGCGATACATTGGCAACAAAATCCTGCCGGGTACGCTCAAGGCGTTGTAACCGGGTGACGTCGCGAGCCACCAGCAAACGTCGATTTTGAGAATAGCGAATAACGCGCACTCTCAAAGTGACGCCGTCGTTAACCGGCGATTGCATCTCCATTTCGGTCTGCTCATCGCCAGCGTTAAGGTAAGCCAGGAACTCGGGGTTACGGATCAGGTTACTGATGCGCTGCCCGGAATCGCGCGGGTACTGAAAACCCAGGTAGCGCGACGCCGCATTGTTCCACCACTCGATCTCGTCGCTGTTAGGGCGCAATTCTACAGTAGCGTCAGGCAGCGCCACGGTAATCTTGTGGAAGCGTTTCAGCATGCGCCTCAGGTTGCGCTTGCGCTTGCGGTTACGTTGCTGCAGGCGATAAATCTGTTCGAAAACCTCGTCCCAGATTCCGCTGGCCTCTGGCGGCTGGAAGCGTTTGCTTTCTCGAAGCCAGCGCACCAGCCGGTACATGTTGTATAGATGCCAGCCGAGATAGGCCAGGAAAGGCAGTAACAGGCCGGCCGACAGATTTCCCAACAGCGCACCCAGCAGCAAGCCAAAAACCAACAATCCGGCAATTCGCCGAATCTCATCCTTCCAGGGATCAGCCAATTTCAGCCCCTGGTTGAAAATCGGTATCCGGCTCCCCTGACTGTCTGAATGAAGCGATCATAGCCGCGATTATTGAGCGCCTTGCGCAAGCGCCGAATGTGCACATCAACGGTGCGCTCTTCCACAAAAACACCACGCCCCCAAACATAATCCAGTAGCTGTTCCCTACTGTACACCCGATCCGGGTTGCTCATAAAGAAATGCAGCAGACGAAACTCAGTGGGAGCAAGGTTTAGAGGGGTGTTATCGACTTCAACCCGGTGGCCAACAGGATCCAGGGACAAGCCATCGTACGCGATCAACTGTTCCACACTATCGGCCTGGCTACGGCGCAATACCGCGTTAATTCGGGCAATAAGTTCGCGCGGTGAAAACGGTTTGGTAATGTAGTCGTCGGCACCGACTTCCAGACCGTAGACCCGGTCGTTTTCCTCGGCCCGGGCGGTCAGCATAATAATAGGAATTTTCGCTGTTACTTCTTCCTTGCGCAGCCGCCTGGCCAGATCAACTCCGCTCATACCCGGCAGCATCCAGTCCAGCAGTATCAGATCCGGCGGGTTACTGGCCACCGCGACCAGGGCCTGCTCTGCACCTGCAACCTCTTCAAATTGAAGTTCCGCCCTCTTTAGCGCGAAGCCCACCATTTCGCGGATAGCTTGCTCATCCTCGACGATCAGAATTCGCTTCATTGTTGTTTCTCGATTCTTTAGAGTATCGGCCGTGACGGACATTTTTCTGCACTACCGGTTGTGCCAGACGAAATAGTACAACGTACGAATGTTACAGTTGTATGACAGCCACCTAAAATCCGTTATAAAGCTTGTTGAAACCGATCCACAAAGCAAAGGATTTCAAAGACTAGTATGTGCCGTATCGCTGCTTACCTGGGACCTTCAATAACGCTGGAGCGTCTGCTGACCGACCCGCCGCACAGCCTTCTGGTCCAGAGCTGGGCACCTCGTGAACTCCGCTACGCCAAGCTGAATGCCGATGGGTACGGCTTCGGATGGTATCCGAACACTGGCCTGCCCGCTGTCTACGTCAACCCCAATCCGATCTGGACTGACCCTAATCTTCCGCACCTGGGCCGGGCTTTGACCAGCGGGCTGTGGCTGGCCAGCATACGAAGTGCCACCATCGGCAACCCGGTAAACCACGCAAATACGCAGCCATTTGCCGACAATGAATTTCTTTTTGATCACAATGGTCTGATAGACAATTTCCACGACCAGGTCCGACCCAGGATAACCGCCGAACTGGCCCCGAGTTACCTGCCGGCAATCCGTGGCAACACCGAATCAGAGTATCTGTTTGCTGCACTCCGACAGGAGTTGAATGACAATCCCGACCTGGCCATGGAAAAGGCTTTGTCAAACCTGATGAAAAAAACGGAAGGCTGGATTGATGGCAATCGCGCCCTGTTGACTATTGTCGTTAGCGATGGCGAGCGTCTGTACGCCGTGCGACATGCCAGCGGTGACGCCTGCCCAACACTGTATTACACTACCGATGATGAAGCGTTTGCGGATGCCCAACTGATTGCCTCGGAACCGCTGACCGAGTCCGGCGTCTGGCAAAGCATACCGGAACACCAAATCCTGATACTGGACCCTGAAGAACCGCCGGAATTGTTGTCGCTGTGAGCACGGATGCATTGATTACTGAACTGGGCAACGCCCAGGCGTTGCTGCTGGCAATCGCCACCGATGTTGACGACACCGGCTTCCGTAGCCAATACCACCCTGATTTAAGCCCTGTCGGCTGGCATCTTGGCCATTGCATCTTTACCGAGTGCTTCTGGCTGCACGAGACAATACGTGGTGACGACAGCGTCACAGCGCCGATCAAGTCCTTCTATACCCCCCCGGAAACTCCCAAAGCAGAGCGCGGGCCGCGCTTACCGCCGCAATCGGACCTGCTCACGTGGGCCAGGGAACTGAACGCCTTCAATCTTCACTATCTGCACAACCTGCGCCCGGAGTGGCAGGCACACGAACTTTTTGTAGATGACTATGTACTCCATTTTCTTATTCAACATTACAGTCAGCACTACGAAACCCTGTTGATGATCCTGACCCAGAAAGCGCTGAGTGAACACCAACCTGAAGGCGAGACACTCACTGCGTTGCAGGCAGACGATCTGAACCGCAATAGTTTTGATATTCCGAGCGGTCATTACCGTATCGGTGGAGACCGGCCTGTCGCCTACGATAACGAATTGCCGCGGCAACAGGCCGATCTTGGCGCTTTCAGCATCAGCCGCCATCCAGTGAGTAATGCCGAATACCTCGGCTTCATCGAAGCTGGTGGCTACCAGGCATCCACTCACTGGTGCGAGGCTGGCTGGCTGTGGCGTGAGAGTCATAATGTAGAGAGCCCTGATCACTGGCGCCGCAATGCTGGTGGCAACTGGTATGGTGTCAGCTTCAACGGCGGCTATGCCCTGGCCCCGGATGAACCCGTTTCCGGCATCAGCCACTATGAAGCCAGCGCCTTCGCAAACTGGGCAGGCGGCCAACTGCCACACGAATATCAATGGGAAGCAGCCTGTCGGATTGGCGCGCTGGAACATACCGGACGCGTCTGGGAATGGTGTCGGAACACCTTCCACCCTTACGAAGGCTTTTCACCCTTCCCTTACGACGAATACTCGCAGCCCTGGTTCGACGATCGTCACTACACTTTAAAAGGTGGCAGCCTGCACACTCGCCCGGCGATTAAACGCCCCAGCTTCCGCAATTTTTTTGAAGCCGACAAGCGCCACGTGTTTGCCGGAATGCGGCTCGTTTACTAGGGAGTACTGGTTTACAATTGGCATATGACAGTGCCTCAAAAACCGGATACCCGCCGCATTGGCAAGGGCATGACAATCGCCGCGTGGATTATCCTGCTGGTACTGCTTACCCTGTTTTTCAGCCACAAACTCGATCAGCAACGCAACCCGAATCAGGCCGTTTTCAGCCGGCTCAATGACGCTGGCACCCAGGAAGTGGTGCTCAAGCGCAATCGCTTCGGTCACTACGTCAGCAACGGTGAAGTCAATGGCCGGACCGTGGAGTTCATGCTTGATACCGGTGCCAGCGATGTCGCGATACCGGCAAAACTGGCCGACGAGCTCGGCCTCAAACGCGGCCAGCCGGTTCAGTACCAGACAGCCAATGGCATCGTTACCGCCTACCGCACTACACTCGACAGTGTCTCGATCGGACCAATGATCGTACATAACGTTCCGGCAAGCATTAATCCGGGTATGCACGACATGGAAATCCTGCTTGGCATGAGCGTGCTGAAACATATCGAATTTACCCAGCGAGGCGACACCCTGATACTGCGACCCTATGAATGATCTGGTCACTTCGATGACAAACTGGACCGGCGAACTTGCCGGCCTACTGTGGGGCAATGCCCTGACGCTGGCTGTTTTGCTGGGCATGGGACTGTACCTGACCCTGCGCATGGGCTTCGTGCAGATACGTGGCTTCAGGCATGCGCTGGACCTGGTATCCGGGCGCTACAGCAAGGCCAGCGATGCTGGCGAGATCAGTCACTTCCAGGCGTTGTCAACAGCACTGTCCGCCACAGTGGGTACCGGCAATATTGCCGGCGTGGCGACTGCGATCACCCTCGGCGGACCAGGCGCGCTGTTCTGGATGTGGATGACAGCTTTTTTCGGTATGGCCACCAAGTTCACCGAGTGCACGCTGGCGCTAAAATTCAGACAGTTTGATGAGAACGGCGTAGTGGCCGGTGGCCCTATGTATACGCTGCTGCACGGCCTGAACATGAAGCGCACGGCGATACTTTTTGCCAGCTTTGCACTGATCGCCTCCTTCGGCATAGGTAATATGGTGCAGGCCAATTCGGTGGTTGATGGCCTCGGCTACCTGTACCCGGAACTGAAAGATCATGGCTGGCTGATTGGCCTGGTAATGGCTTTTCTTGTCGCACTGGTTATTCTCGGAGGCGTGACGCGTATTGCCCGCGTCGCCAGCACCATCGTACCGGTGATGGCATCTATCTATATCTGTGCCGCCCTGTTTGTGCTCTTCAATCATGCCGCCGACATCCCCAACGCTTTATCGACCATATTTAATCATGCGCTGAATCCATGGGCGGTTGGTGGTGGCGCGGTCGGTGAAGCCATCCGCTGGGGCGTTGCGCGTGGCCTGTTTTCCAACGAAGCCGGTCTCGGTTCATCACCCATGGCACACGCCGCTGCACGCACCAATGAACCGGTTCGTGAAGGGCTGGTTGCCATGCTCGAACCGTTTATCGATACGCTGGTGATCTGTACCATGACCGGTTTGGTAATCATCGTCACCGGCGCATACACACTTGGCAGAGAAGACCTGGTTGGTGCTGCATTAACAGCACATGCATTCAACAGCTCTATTGGTGCGTCAGGTGCAGCAGTTGTCGGTATTGGCCTGAGCCTGTTTGCTTTCTCGACCATCATTGCCTGGTCCTACTATGGCGATCGTTCAGCCCGTTTTCTGTTTGGCGAAGGCGCAGTGATGCCGTACCGGGTTGTCTATTGTTTCCTGGTGCTGATTGGTGCCGCAGTTCCCCTAAAACTGGTATGGAACATTGCGGATATCACCAATATCCTCATGGCCTTACCCAACCTGCTGAGCCTGCTACTGCTTGCAGGACTGGCGCAGAGCCTCAAAAACACGTATTTTTCCGGGTCGAACTTCAAAGCGGACAACAAGGCAGATCCATGAGCGAAACCACAACCGACAGCGGCCTGATCTACGAAGATACCACCAGCGGCGAAGGCACGCTGTGCACCGGCCGCGGCCAGACAGCCATTGTGCATTACACCGGCTGGCTGGAAGACGGCACCAAGTTTGATTCCAGCAAGGACCGCGATGACCCGTTCAGCTTCCCCATCGCCTGCGGCTATGTAATCCCCGGCTGGGACGAGGGTGTTGTCGGCATGAAGGTTGGCGGCGTGCGCAAACTCACCGTTCCTTCGCACCTGGGTTACGGCGAAAACGGTGCCGGCGGCGTGATACCGCCCAATGCAACGCTGGTATTCGAAATAGAATTACTGGAAATCTCTGAATAGATGCTGCTCGAAGCGCTCGACGCCCAGATAGAGCAGGACGTAAGGCACGCGCTGGACGAAGACATCGGCAATGGCGACATCAGTGCGCAGCTGATTCCAGAGAACACTACCTGGAAAGCCAGCGTCTATTCATGCGAAGACGCCATTGTTTGCGGACGCAACTGGTTCGACGCGGTATTCCACCACCTGGATGAACACGCTGATATTCGCTGGTATGTTGCCGACGGCGATGCCATTGCTCCCCACCAGGTAATCTGCACCCTGAAAGGCCCGGCACGCTGTCTGCTAAGCGGTGAACGGGCCGCCCTGAATTTCCTGCAAACATTGTCAGGCACTGCAACAATCGCCCATCAATACGCCAAACGACTCAAAGGTTTCGACACTCGTATCCTTGATACCCGAAAAACCATCCCTGGCCTGAGACGCGCACAAAAGTATGCGGTGCGCTGTGGGGGTTGTCACAACCACAGGCTGGGGCTCTATGACGCCTTCCTGATCAAGGAAAACCACATCGCCGCTGCCGGCTCGATCAAGGCCGCTGTCGAAGCCGCGCAAAAACTGAAACCGGAACTCATGGTCGAGGTCGAGGCTGAAGACCTGGACGAACTTCAACAGGCACTCGATGCTGGTGCTAACAGAGTTTTGCTGGATAACTTTACGCCCGACCAGATCAAACAGGCTGTTGCGCTCAACTCAGCACGCGCCGAACTCGAAGCGTCAGGTAACATCACGCTGGATAATATTCGGGCCTATGCAGAAACCGGTGTGGACTATATTTCCATCGGCGCACTGACCAAGCACCTTACCGCCGTTGACCTGTCGATGCGCTTTGACTGAGTGAGTGAAAATGGTGCCGGAAAGAGGAATTGAACCCCCGACCTTCTCATTACGAGTGCGTCTAAAACAATAAACCACAACTAACTACCACAATATATTCAATAAGATAAGCTGTTATATCGTTTGCTGTTTATTGCTCTGTTTGGCTGTTATTTGCCACCAAGTGCGCCGTCAGTGCGCCATACAATATCCTCTCATGAGCGTCCGAGATCAGCCCAAGAATTACCGTTCCCTGAACACAGAAAACCCCGCTGATGCAAGGCGCCTGTACTTCCTGGTTCGGCCCAGACTGTGTAAAAACGTGATATTCGATATACTCATACCATAGCTC
>JBHPFC010000064.1:0-17066 GCA_042576405.1 Pseudomonadota bacterium
AACCGACGCATTGGCGCCGGGGTAAACGGCTTTAACCTCGACCGTGGGAGGGACGATCTCCGGGAACTGTGCAACTGGCAGCGCACCGACAGAGATCGCACCGGCAATCACAATAACAATCGAGATGACACTGGAAAAGATCGGGTGTTCGATGAAGAATTTTGAAAACATGTCGCTGTGCTGTGCCGCTTACTGCGGATCACCGGCGGGTGGCTGTGCGTCAGTCTTTTGCACAGGGGCGCGGGCACTGGCTGCTTCGGCCGCTTTCTGCAGCGCCGAAGTGGTGAGCGACTGCATGTCCGTTAGCTCCGGTGTTACGACACGGCCGGGCCGGGCGCGCTGCAGACCTTTGACCACGACCCGGTCGCCCTCGCGCAGGCCGTCCTCGATGACGATCAGGCCGTCAATCTTCTGCCCGGCACGTATATTGACTTTTTCCACCTTGTTGTCGGCAGTGACAATCAGCAGGTAAACGCCGCTCTGGTCCTGACCGATGGCGCGTTCGCTGACCAGTGGCATATTTTCCCGGGTGGCCACCGGCAAGCGAACTCTCGCAAACAGCCCCGGTAACAGTTTGGGCGGCACCTCATCGTTCTTGAATGCGCCACGCAACTGGATGGTACCTGTGTCGGCATCCAGGCCGGACTCGGAAAAATCGAGAATGCCCTCGTGCGGGAAGCCTTCTTCGTTGGCCAGGCCCATCATCACTGGCATCTTTAAATCGCCAGGGGAGATTTCCGTGGGATCAGCTTGCATCCGCCGGTAGCGCTCGGCATAGCGCGGCATGATACGCAGCAGGTCGCGTTCATTGAGGTTGAAGTAGACAAACATCGGGTGATATCGGGTGACGTCGGTCAACAGGGTGGCTTCACCTTCCCCTACGAGGTTACCGATATCGACCTCGTTGCGTCCGATACGGCCGGAGAAGGGTGCGACTACCTGTGTATAACCGAGATTAAGCTCGGCCCGATCGACCTTCGCCTTGGCGCGCAGAATCTCAGCAGTGGTCAATTCTTTTTCCACGCGCCACTTGACGACTTCCGCTTCTGCGCCGGCGTTCTGCTTGTACAGATTGTTGGCGCGAACGTATTCGATGCTGGCCCGGTCGTAGTTGGATTTTGCCCCCGTCAGCTCGGCCTCGGCGGCCTGCAGATCGGCCTGGTATTCTGCCGGGTCGATGGTGAACAGCAGCGCGCCTTCTTCTACTTTTGCACCGGGTTCAAAATGCATGTTCTGCAAAATTCCCGAGACGCGGGCACGCACTTCGGCGCGCTCCGACGCCACCAGCGTGCCGGTGAACTCGAGGTAATCAATGACGTCCTGCCTGAGGGCTGTTGCAATGGTGACAGCGGGCGGCGGTGGTTCCATGTAGGTATTGGCGTCACAGCCGACGAGCAGCAGAGCCAGCAGCACGCTACTCCCGACGCCCACGGAGTTTTTGACAGGTAAATTGAACAAACTACTTCCTCCGCTTGCATTATCCACACGTCGTTACCCGCCAGACTTTTTGCGGTCGTGGCGAAGTTCTTGTTTTTACAACTCTATCATCTTTCGCAGACGCAATTCATCCTGACATGTGGTCAGAAGTATTGCAGCGTTGATTATAGGTCAGGCATCCAGTCGATAGCTTTCAAAAACCACAGCGGAGCGGGGCAGGATGGAAAACTGCTTCAGTGTGTAGGGTTTTTGCTGTTCCGGTGGCCGGATGTCTGCAGGTGATGCCTGACCGGTGTTCACGGCAAGCTGCCAGCGGCGGTCGAAAAAATCCGGCAGTTTGATAATGGCAGTGGTGTCAGACATGTTGAAGGTGACATGCAGATCGGCTTCAGCGTCATCGGTGGCGGCAAGTGTAAAGCCAAGTATCCGGCTTGCCGGGTCATCCCAGTCCGGCGCGCGACCATTTTCACCATGCCAGTCGATATCGTTGATGCCGCGGTCTTCAATCAGTTGGCCATTGAGAAAGCGACGGCGCATGAGCGACGGATGGCGTTTGCGCAAGGCGATCATCTGTTTTACAAAGCGCAGCATGCCCGCATTCTTTTCAACCAGTGACCAGTCGAACCAGGTCAGCTCATTGTCCTGGCAGTAACCATTGTTATTGCCCGACTGACTTTTGAGAACCTCGTCACCGGCCAGCAACATCGGTACGCCCTGGCTGAGCAGTAACAGTGCAAAAACATTTTTCGCCATGCGCTCTCTTTGCGCCATGATAACCGGATCAGTTGTCGGGCCTTCAATCCCGCAGTTGAAGCTGAGATTGTCATTGTGTCCGTCACGATTGTTTTCACCATTGGCCTGGTTATGCTTCTGGAGATAGCTGAACAGGTCATTGAGCGTGAAACCGTCATGGCAGGTGACAAAATTAATGCTGTTAATTGGCAGGCGGTGTTGTGGCTCATAAAAGTCTGCGCTGCCACTGAGGCGGGTGGCCAGTTCACTGATCATGTTTTTGTCACCGCGCACGAAGCGTCGAACGACATCCCGGTAACGCCCGTTCCACTCGGCCCAGCGGTAGCCAGGGAAGCTGCCAACCTGGTACAGGCCGGCGGCATCCCATGCTTCGGCGATCAATTTGGTGCCGGCCAGCTGTTCCGAGAGTTCAATACCCCAGAGCACGGGCGGGTCGTGCAGGGGCGTGCCGTCTTCGCCGCGTGCCAGCGCGCTGGCCAGATCAAAGCGAAAACCGTCAACGTGCATTTCCCGAACCCAGTATTCCAGGCAGCTGATAATGAAATTGGCGACGATGGGATGGTTGCAGTTTACGGTGTTACCGCAACCGGTGTAATCCCTGAACAGCGTCTTGTCGTTTTCGTCCAGGTGGTAGAAAACGCTGCTGCCAAACCCCTTGAAGTTGATGACCGGGCCATCAGGGCCACCCTCGGCCGTATGGTTGAACACCACGTCGAGGATGACACCTATTCCTGCACGGTGCAGCGCCTTGACCATGTCGCGGAATTCATTCTGATGGGTGCCTTGTTCCGGTGTCACACAGTAGCCCGCATGGGGTGAGAAGAAACTGTGAGTGCTGTATCCCCAGTAGTTTTTCAGGCCCAGTGCTGCGGTTCCGGGTGGTACATCCTGTTCGTCGAAAGCCATGACCGGCATCAGCTCGACATGAGTGATGCCGAGACTTTTCAGGTAGGGGATTTTCTCGATGACTGCACAAAAAGTTCCCGGGTGCGAGACATCTGCCGAAGCGTGGCGACTGAAACCGCCAACATGCATTTCATAGATGATGGCCTGTTCGAAGGGGAGCGCCAGTGGCTCATCTGCTTCCCAGTCATAGTGTGATTCGGTGATCTTGCAACGCATGGACTGGCTGGTGTTATCGCCGGGTCGTTCGGCAGCCCTGCGGTTCCATAACTTATCGGACACAGCCCGCGCCCACGGATCGAGCAGAATCTTGTCTGCGTCAAAGCGTCGACCAGTCTCGCGTGTTTCACCGGGGCCGTCCATTCGCCAGGCGTACCAGGTGTTTACCGGAAGGGATTCGACGTAGATGTGCCAGGTGAAGAAAGTCTTGTTGACCGCCGGATCCAGTTCGATTGTCTGCAACGCAGTCTGGCTGTCCGCAGTGGCAAATAACAACAGTTCCACATGCATGGCATGGCGGCTGAAAATGGAAAAATTGACGCCTTGTTCGTCGACTTTCACGCCGGACGGATAGCGCACGCCTGCTTGCGTTAGATACGGCGTTCCAATCTGTTGTTGCGTGCTGCTCATAAAGGCGACAGGGCGTCAGGTTTTTTCGTGGTGCCCGCCGAACTGGTAACGCATGGCAGAGAGCAGGCGGTCGGCGAAATCGGTTTCACCCTGTGAAGTGAAGCGATTGAACAGGGCGGCGGTCAATACATGTGCCGAGGTTCCGGTTTCAATGGCGGCCATGCTGGTCCAGCGGCCTTCGCCGGAATCTGATACGCGGCCTGAAAAATCAGACAGGTCGGGATTATCCCTTAGTGCAATCGCGGTGAGATCCAGCAGCCAGGAGGCGACCACACTGCCGCGCCGCCAGAGTTCCGCGACTTCCGCTGTGTCGATGTCGTACTGGTAGTGTTCGGGGTTTCGCAACGGCGAGGTTTCGGCATCGATATCATGGCTGCTCTTGCCGATATTCGCGTGTTTGAGAATGTTCATGCCTTCAGCGTAGGCGGCCATGATGCCGTACTCGATACCGTTATGTACCATTTTGACAAAATGACCTGCGCCATTGGGTCCGCAATGCAGGTAACCCTGCTCTGACGTCGAAGCTTCGCCAGTCCGGCCCGGGGTGCGTTCGATATCACCCATGCCCGGGGCTATGGCGTTCAGCAGCGGGTCAAGGTGACTGACAGTTTCAGATTCACCGCCGATCATCAGGCAGTAGCCACGCTCCAGTCCCCACACGCCGCCACTGGTGCCGATATCGACATAGTGGATACCCTTGTCGCGGAGTTTGCGGGCACGGGTGATGTCGTCCTGGTAGAAGGAATTGCCGCCATCGATAATAATGTCGCCGGGTTGCAGGCGCCCGGCCAGGTCGTCGATCATGCCATCCACCACCGCGGCGGGTACCATCAGCCATATCACGCGTGGTGTGTCGAGTTTGCGGACAAAGTCGTCTAGATCGGAAGAACCCGTGGCCCCTTCACCGGCCAGCTCTTGAACGGGGCCGGGAGAGCGGTTGTAAACCACGCATTCGTGTCCGGCCTTCATCAGCCGACGAACGATGTTTGCGCCCATACGGCCCAGACCCAGCATACCTAATTGCATGTGCTAATCCTTGATGTGATGCTCTCTCCCGCCGGGAGAGAGGGTGGTCCTGCAAGTACCATTAGTATAGGCCAGCTGGCTTACTCCGGTTTGATAGCATCGGCATATTCGCCAAACCAGCGCGCACTGATTTCATCCATAATGCCCAGCGCTTCCATGCGTTGCAGGAAGTGCTCGCTCCAGTTGATCAGCAGGGGATCAGTAGCAGGCAGGGCAATGCCGATGGGTTCATAGCTGAGTAGTGAAAACAGCGTGACGAAGCCGGCGTCCGGGTTGTCCTTGAGGGTAGACAGGCAGACCGGGTAATCGGTCAACATGCCACCGGCCTGGTTATTTTTGACCATGGCAACAGCATCCTGCTGATCCTTGGTTGGAACAATTGTGGCGTCGGGTAGCAGTGTAGTCACAAAATCCTGGCTGGTAGTGCCTTCCATGACAGCAATTACGGTATCCGGGGTATTCAGATCTTCAGCCTGTTCCGCTTTTGCTAGGTTAGCCTGTTTGGTGACAATGCACTTGCCCGATTTCATGTAGGGGCCAACAAAAGCGACTTTCATATTGCGCTTCTGGGTGATGGTCATATTGGAAATGACCACATCGACTTCGCCACGCTGCAGGGCTGGCAGCAGGTCCGTGAAGGGCAGGGTTTTGATAGTGAGCTTGGCGTCCATCGCGTCGGCCATGAAGCGGGCAATATCGATATCCACGCCGACCACCTTGCCGTCGTCGCGGACGAAGTTCATGGGCGCCATATTGGCGGAGGTGCCGAGTATTAATTCGCCGCGGGATTCGATGCCTGAGAGTACTGGCGACGGGTTGCCCTGTTTTGTCGGAGTGGTGGCGTTGCAGGCGGAAAAAAGCGCGAGCAGACTGGAGAGTGCAAATAGTTTGATAATTCGGGTCACGGGTAGATCCTTCCTGGGAGTTTGTGAATCCACTTTCACGGATGAGAGGCCGGATCATAGTGTATTTCGCTGGAATGGTGAACAAATAGTAAGGGTAGACAGGCGGGGCCCCTGCTGTGCTAGAGTTACATCGTCGCTAGCCATAACCAAAAGACGTTACCGGGATGCAACGAATTAGAGGGGCACTGAGTGCTCTGATCATCGCTTTTAGTTGGCTGGGAGCCGCCAATGCTGCCGTTGAGTTTCCGCTTGGTGGCGAGACCTATGAGTTCCCCATTGACGACAAATTCAAGGCTACGGTAGTCGGAACGCCGGAGAAATTTCAGAAAACATTCCCCGATGCACCTGTCAAGGCAGCCCGTCTGAAGGTATTTCCCGACCGCGAGGTACCGGAATATCTTTGGTACGAATCTGAGATGCGCTATTCGCACGCGTTTCAGGACAAGCCTGCACCGCTCATTTTTCTGATTGCGGGGACTGGTGGTTCATATAATGGTGGCAAGAATGCGGCGATGATGAAGGCTTTCTATCATGCCGGGTTCCACGTGGTTTCCCTGTCGTCACCGACACTGCCCAATTTTATCGTTTCCGCTTCGAAAACCGGCGTCGCCGGGCATGCGGTCCATGATGCTGAAGATCTTTATAATGTCATGGAAATTATCTGGAACAAGTTCAGGGACGATATCGAAGTCACTGACTTCCATGTCACCGGTTACAGTCTGGGCGGATTTAACACGGCGTTTGTGACCTGGCTGGATTCTCAGCGCAAGGTGTTTAATTTCAAAACAGCGTTGCTGATCAATCCACCGGTCAAGCTCTACAATTCGATTTCCATGCTGGATCGCATGCTGGAGAATATTCCGGGCGGCGTAGACAACTTTGAGCTGTTCTACAACAAAATGGTTAATGCATTCAGCGTGGTGTATTCGCGCGAAGAGCGGCTGGAGTTCGGTGAAGAGTTTCTCTACAAGGTATTCAAGGAACTGCAGCCCACAGACGAGCAACTTGCCGCCCTGGTTGGACTGTCATTCCGGTTTTCATCGGCGCATCTGGCGTTCACCTCCGACCTGATGGTCGATTATGGCTTCGTCAAACCGAGTAATGTTGAACTTGGCAGGAACAGCGCTCCGGGCGACTACCAGAAAGTTGCCATGCGGCTGGGCTTCACAGATTATTTTCACCGGTTTTTTTATCCCTACTACAATGAAAAGCTCGAGAATCCCATCAGTCGGCGTGAAATGATCGACAGCATGAGTCTCGAATCTATTGCCGATTTCCTGCGTACTGCTGACAACGTTTATGTCATGCATAACCGGGATGACATAATCCTCGAGGAGGGAGAAATTGACTTTTTCGAAGACGTCTTTGGTGACCGGGCAAAGATTTATCCGCTCGGTGGTCACTGTGGGAACATGCAGTACACGGACAACGTTGCACATATGCTCACGGTGATGGGCAGCTTGCCCAACTGGTAAATCAGGTTTGTTGAACATCTAATGACGCGCTACATCGACTTTAAACGCAACAGCGGCCTGATCATGCTGGTGGCATCACTGTTGCTGCTGGGGGCCTGCAGTACCAAGCCGGTCAAAGTGGGGGAGCCCGTCGAGGTGCCGGTCTTCCCGGCTGACCGGGTGCTGGATCCGGGTACGCGCTATAAAGTGGATGAGGTCTCGGACCCGTTCCAGGGTGTGAATCGGACCATCTACCGCTTCAACTACCATTTCGACCGCTATGTGTTTCTTCCCGGCGTTGCTGCATACCAGTACATAACCCCGGATCCCGTCGAGAAAGGCCTGCACAACTTCTTCAATAACCTCACCGATGTGACCACGCTGATCAACAGTATCCTGCAGCTGGATCTCGAGAAGACGATGAACAGCACAACGCGGGTGTTTATCAACTCGACAATCGGGCTGGCGGGGTTTCTCAATATCGCCAGCGACGTGCCCAAGAAAGAAGAGGACTTTGGTCAGACCCTGGGCTACTGGGGAGTGGGTAACGGTCCATATATAGTGTTGCCAATACTGGGTCCGTCCAACCTGCGTGACGGTGTCGGACTTGGCGTCGACTGGTGGGTCCGCAATGAACTTATCCGGCGTAACACCGATCTCGAAAGCTATCAGGAAATGGCGATCAACCTTCTCTGGGCACTCGATCGCCGCGCGCACATCAATTTCCGTTATCTGGAAACCGGTTCACCCTTCGAGTATGAAATGGTGCGCATGTTGTATACCACGAAGCGTAAACTGGATATCGAACGCTAGGCTATGAGTATCAAACACACATTCGCAGTTATATTGCGACCGCTATTTTACCTGATGGTATTTGCTGTCTTTGCGCTGCAACAACAGGTGCAGGCGGCTGGTGATCCCATACGCGTTGGGATGACTGTATCGTTGACCGGGCATTACCAAACGCCCGGACAGGTCATGCTCCAGGGTGTGGAAATGTGGGTCAGCGATATTAATCAGCGCGGGGCCCTGCTGGGGCGTCCGGTAAAGCTGGTATATCACGATGATCAATCCGACCCGGCAACCAGTGCAAATTTGTACGAAAAGCTGATTACCGAGGATGGTGTTGACCTGTTGCTTGGCCCTTATGGGTCGGACATCACCTTGGCGGCCAGCGCGGTTGCAGAACGACATAACTTCCCCATGGTGGCAACCGGTGCGGCCAGCGGCGATATCTGGGCGCAGGGTTACAGGAACATTTTCGGCGTGGACGCTGAAGCACATCATTACATGGACTTGCTGATCGATTCGGCTGCCGGTGCCGGTTTGAAAACCGTCGCACTGGTCTACGCGGATAACGATTTTCCTCGAACGGTAGCAGAGGGTGCACGGGACAGGGCTACCAGTCTGGGCATGCAGGTCGTGCTCGACAGGGAATACAGTCAGACGGGTGCAGACTATGCAGCGTTGGTGCGAAGCATGAAGGCGGCAGGGCCGGACCTGGTGATTGGTGGCACCTACCTGGATGACTCTATTGCTATTGTCCGTGAGGCAAAGCGCCAGGATTTTTCACCCAAGGCGATGGCTTTTACTGTTGGGCCGGCATTGAGGGAATTCGTCGATGCGCTGGGTCCGGATGCAAATGGTGTTCTGGGCGTAGTAGCCTGGATGCGCAGTGCGGCTATGCCAATGGCTATGGATTTTTCCTACCGCTATAAAAACAGGTTCGGCAGTAACGCCAGTGCGCAGTCTGCGCTTGGCTATGGCGGAGCCCAGGTGCTGGAGGCAGCTGTGCGTCTGAGCGGCTCTCTGGACAAGGATGATTTGCGCAAACAGCTTGGTGAAATGAGATTCCAGTCGCTGCTGGGTCGTTATAAGGTCGATGAAACCGGCAGGCAGACTGCCAAATCCACTTACGTGATGCAGGTTCAGAATGGCTGGCGTCTGTTGGTGCTGCCGAAGGAACTGCAGGAAAGTCGCGTAGAGTACCCCTTCAAGCCCTGGTCTGAGCGCTAAACATAGGTGCACCGGCAGTAGTATGCCGGTAAAATGCGCAGCTTGAGCCCGGTAAGACGGGCAATCCGCAGGACATTTAGACCCCATGCAAGAAAACTGGGCAGTTATTTTACGGCATATTACTGCCGTGCTGTTTTTTCTTCCGCAATCGAAACGCATTGCCATCGAACGTCGCTTGCGCGGCAAGGAAGAATTTCGCAAGCTGCAACGCGCTGACTGGGTTTTGATTTCCTGGGGCAAGAGCGGTCGCACCTGGTTTCGGGTGATGCTGTCCAGGTTCTACCAGATCAAACACCGGTTACCCGCCAATCGCCTGCTGGAATTCGATAACCTGCATAAGAAACAGTCCAAAGTACCGAAGGTATTTTTTAGTCATAACAATTACATGCGTGACTATCTTAATGAATGGGGTAACCTGGATCACTTCCGTGGGAAGAAAGTTGTACTGTTAGTGCGCGACCCGCGTGATGTCGCCGTATCGCAGTTTTTTCAATGGAAGTACCGTATGCGCCCGCACAAGAAGGTACTCAATAAATACCCGCCACACGGCGCAGACATTAATGCCTGGGACTTTGTTACCAATACCGATTGCGGTGTGCCGAGGATTATCGATTTTTGCAATGGCTGGGCGCGCGCCTTGCCCGATCTGAAAGACCTGTTAATCATTCGCTACGAAGACATGCGAACCGATCCTGCCGGCGTGATGCAGCGGGTGCTTGAGTTTGTCGGTACGCCTGGCACTAAAGAAGAGATCGATAAAGCTGTGGAATTCGCCGCTTATGAAAATATGAAGAAGCATGAAGAGAAAAGTCTGTTCAAGGGCAGTGGCGTTCGCGTCAAGCCTGGCGACAAGAGTAACCCGAACTCTTTCAAGGTTCGCCGCGGCAAGGTCGGCGGATATCGCGATTATTTCGAAGATGCGCAGGTTAGGGAAATCGATCACATGGTGAATGCAAATCTGGACCCGGTTTTCGGGTACGGGCAGGACAGCGCTGCCAATCGGTCGCAGGATGACCAGCAAGCGTCCTGATTCCGAAACGTGTCCTAGTCTGAAAGGCTCTCTGTGAGTACATGCCGGGCTAATTTGTGAAGCTCCATTACTACCAGTACTGTTAAAGCCAGCCCCAGTAGTTGCAGCCAGTGCTCCGGTGATACCGGCTGAATTTGGAGCACATCACCCAGCCAGGGAGTATACATAGCCCCGATGTGTATCAATTGTGCGCTGGCGGTCCCGAATAGCAGGAGCGGATTCCGCAAGGGGTTATGCCGAAAGATTGAAAGAGTCTCGGAACGGCAATTGAATACGTGGATGTTCTCGAACAGTACCATCAATAGCAAGGTACCGTTGCGTGCCTCGTCGATAGTGTATCCCTGACCAAGCAGCCACTGGAACAGGAAGAACGCCAGGGTGCCGACGGTCAGTGCAGATATAACTACCCGTTCCACCATCAAACGATTGAAAATGGGGTCACGTGGCGGACGCGGTGGGTGATTCAGTTCGTCGCCTTCGGCGGGTTCAAAAGCCAGTGCCACGTCTTGTATGCCGTTTGTTACCAGGTTCAGCCACAATAGTTGTACGGCGAGCAGGGGCAGGGGCAGGCCGGTCACCAGGGCCAGGGTAAACAATACCAGTTCCGCGGCGCCGGTTGATATCAACAGGAAGATCACCTTGCGGACGTTGGCATAGGCAACCCGACCCTCTTCGACACCGGCAACGATTGAAGCAAAGTTATCGTCGGTAATAATCAGGTCAGCGGTTTCACGGGCGACATCGGTACCGCTTTTACCCATGGCGATACCAACGTGGGCGGCTCGCAGGGCCGGTGCATCATTGGCGCCGTCACCGCTGACCGCGATAAAATTACCGCTACGCTCGAGTGACTGAACAATATCCAGTTTCTGTTGCGGTTCTACCCGCGCGAATACCCGCGCACGCTCAACAAGATGGTCAAGCTCATCACCCGCCAACTGCTTCAGCTGAGGTCCGGTGACAATCTGGTCGGGCCGGTCGGCCAGTCCGAGTTCCTGCGCAATGGCAGCGGCTGTAATCGGGTGGTCACCGGTTACCATGGCTACCTCAATGCCGGCCTGCCGGCAGCGCGCGATTGCATCCCTGGCCTCGGGACGCAGCGGGTCGATCATGCCAATCAGGCCAATCAGGGTCAGGTTTTGCAACTGCGCTTCGGAAAAATTGCCTCCCAGTACCGGTTCTGTATCACCGGCGGCTACCGCGATCAGGCGATAGCCTTCGGATGCCAGTTCACATGCCTGGCGCTCGAGCAGCTCGGTATCCAGGTCGGTGTCACCCGTCAGCGTGGCCATGTGCGTGCACATGGGTAACAGGCGTTCCAGCGCACCCTTTACGAAAATTCGTTGCCCGTCTTCTACCTGGTTCACGCTGGCACAGAACAGCCGCTCAGATTCGAACGGGATGGTTTCTATTTCCGGGTAACTGCTGCTGGCGGCCGGCCGGGTAACTCCTGCCTTGTGTGCCATCATCAACGTTGCCACATCGACGGCGTCACCCTGACGCACCCAGTTACCGTCACGGTGACTGATCATGGCATCATTGGCCAGCACGCTGGCCAGTGCCAGGCGTTCGAGCAGGCGCTGCCCTGCGGTATCCGGTTCACCATCCGGCGTTAGCAAGCGACCCTCCGGAACGGTGCCTGATCCGGTCACTTCCCACGGCTCGCTGCCAGCAAATACCAGGCGACGCACTGTCAACTGATTTTCGGTCAGCGTACCGGTCTTGTCGGTAGCAATAAAAGTACATGAACCCAGCGATTCCACGGCGACCAGCCGACGGACAATAACGTTACGCCTCGCCATGCGTCGCATACCGATTGCCAGTGCGACTGTCAGCGCTACGGGCAGGCCTTCGGGTATTGCCGATACCGCCAGCGCCACTGCGAGCAACAGTATTTCAGTCAGCGGCATGCCGCGCGAAAGCGCTACCGCGGCCATGAGCATCGCGGCTAGACCTACCAGGATTGCAACCCGGTGGGTGAACTTTTCCATGCGAATGAGTAGTGGTGCCTTGGTAGGCGGCTGCGACAGAACCGCCGCGGCAATGGAACCGAGTTCAGTTGCCAGTGCCGTAGCGACGACTACCCCCAGTCCGCGCCCGCGAGCAACCATCGAGCCAGCAAATACCATGTTGCTCCGGTCGCCGATGGGTGTGTCGCCGGGTAGCAAGGTATCAGCGTCCTTCCACACGGCCAGCGATTCACCGGTCAACAGTGACTCGTCCACGGCCAGGTCGTGGCAGCTTAACAGCCGCAGGTCTGCTGGTACGCGGTCACCGGATTCGAGCATGACGATATCGCCTGGAACCAGTTCCTCGGCCGCGATCTCGAAGCTATCACCATCGCGAATCACGCGGCTTTGTGTAGTCACCAGGTCACGCAGGGCAGCGGCGGCGCGCTGTGCGGAATATTCCTGGACAGTACCTATGATGGCATTGATCAACAGTACTGCGGCGATAAAACCAGCGTCGGACCACTCACGGATAGCCACCGACAAGATGGCTGCTGCAACCAGCACATAAATAAGCGGGCTGGCGAACTGGCAAACGAAGACTTTGACAACTCCGGGCGCCTTCGATTCCGGCAGGGTGTTTCGTCCGTAGCGTTCGAGGCGTTTGGACGCATCGGGCTGCGTAAGTCCCTGCGGTGATGAGTGCTGGGTGGCCAGCGTCTCTTCACGCGTAATTGTATAAAAAGCCTCGCTCACACCCGTTCCTTGTTGCCCGGCTGAACCATGTTTCTCGGCTGCGTCAGGATATCGAGGTTGCCTGGGCTGGTTATCGTAGGGATTCTGCCAGTATCCGCCATCTTTCATGGCCGTTACTTCCAGAACGGGTAACACAGGGCTACCATGATGGCCGCAAGATAATGCAGAGTCCAGCCCCGGAGGGTGATAGTTTTGTGTGGCCGCTACAACCTGATTACTGATGCAGAGGCGCTGGTTGATTACTTTGAAATTGAGCATGCACTCTTTAATTACCCGGGGCCTCGTTACAACATAGCCCCCGGTCAGGATGTGCCCGTCATTCGGCGGTCAGCTCAAGGTAGAGAGTTAATCAGTGCGCGGTGGGGCCTGGTTCCTAACTGGTCCAGGGAGTCAAAACCAGGTTACTCAACCATTAATGCGCGTGCTGAGTCGGTGGCAGACAAGCCGGCTTATCGCAACCCCTTCAAGCATAAGCGCTGCCTGATCCCGGCATCAGGCTTTTATGAATGGAAGCAGGCAGATGGTCAGAAGACTCCCTACCATATACATCTGCCGGAAAATGAAATGTTCGCCTTCGCCGGGCTTTGGGATCACTGGGACAAAGAAGGCGAAGGATTCGATAGTTGCACAATTATTGTTACAACCGCCAATGAGACAGTGCGACCTGTCCATGACCGCATGCCGGTTATTCTGAATAAAGCCCAGTACAACACCTGGCTGAATACAGACCGTTTCAGTCGCACCCAGCTGGAGTCGATGCTGGTTCCGTATACCGGACCATTGGAGGCCAGCGCGGTGGGGAAGTATGTAAACAACCCGAAGAACGACGATCCAGCGTGTTTGGGCCTGTAACTCATGGCTTATAGATTCTCGCCTTCCTGAGTAATATGCGACATTGCTGGTAAGGGGGAGGGTAATCCAGAAAGGTGTTTTCGTGAGAGAAGAAAACCTGTCCTTGCAAGGTACTGGAAGCAGGGGTGGGAACAGGAAGAAATTTCCAGCACTATCATGAGAGCGTTGAGTTGACGGGCGCCGATCTAAGCGACGTCATGCCAAGAAAAGCCGCCAGGAAGGCAAAATGTAAAATCGAACTTCTACATGACGATGCCAGCATTATGCGTCTGGCCCATTCGAATCAGTATAACTGGATAGTGTCCACTTTCCTTTGTTGTGTCATGCCAGATGAATTCCAGTCTATGGCATTGGAGCAGTTTAGTCGCGTTCTGTAGCCGGGCGGGAAACTCAGATTGCTTGAAATGATTTATTCAAAAAACCTGGAAATAAGAAGACGTCAGGATTTATTTGCCTCTTTCCGGTTATGGATCGACTGGCTTAAGACCAGCTACAGATTGTCGATATGGGAGGAATAGGGCGTTTCAGCCCCGGTATTTTCTTCGGGACAGACATGCAATGAGCGTGAAAGTGTATTCAAGAAATCGACTGACTGCTGTGGCAGGCGTGCTGGTCCTGTTTCTGTCAGGTTCAGTCGCTGCCGAAAAACAGGCGCTCTCAACTGCATTAACCGTAAATCAGGGTAATGAAATAATTGTTCTTAATCTTGAAATAGCCGTCTGTCCCAGGCAACGGCTTCGTGGTCTGCAGGGGCGTACCAGTCTGGAAGACGATGCCGGTATGCTGTTTCTGATTGACCCGGTGGACAAGGTGTCGATGTGGATGAAAGATACTTATATCCCGCTGGACATTCTGTTTGTTGACGCGGATTATCGTGTTGTCGGCCTGGTGGAATCAACCACGCCGCTGTCGCTGCGTAGTATCAGTTCGCCACAGCTTGTTGCTGCTGTTGTTGAAGTAAATGCCGGATTTATTCGTCGTTCCGGTATCCAGCTGGGGCACAGTGTACAGTACCATGTGCCAGAAAAGATGCTTGAACGTCACTGTGACGTTATTGGTTAGACCTGGCCTGGCTTAAACCGGTTCGCCCATCTGCGCCGGCGGCATGTTCCGGAATCTGTAGATCCAGTTCCGCCATATCACAATCCAATCCTAGCTTGATGCAACAAGTTTCAGGTTCGTTTTGTATTTTTCTCCATAGAGAGCCTCCTCAAGAGGAATCGGCTTGGCTATCCCGTAGCCCTGGGCATAGTCAACACCAATTTCGCGTAACGCCTCTAACGTCTCGTTATTCTCGACGAACTCCGCAATGGTCTTTATCTTTAGTGTCTGGCCGACATGATTAATGGAGTGAACCATTGCATAATCAATGCTGTCTCTGGTCATATTCTTTATAAAACAACCATCCAGCTTGAGATAATCTACCGCAAGGTTTTTCAGGTAACCGAAAGAGCTAAGGCCAACGCCGAAATCATCGAGCGCGAATTTGCAGCCCATGTCCCGGAGTGTATCAATCAGGCGTGTAGCGTTACTCAAGTTAGAGATGACAGCGGTCTCGGTGATCTCAAAACACAGCAATTCCGGTGGTATATCCATGTCGTCAATCAAGGCAACTAGTTCACTCATGAACCTGTCGTCGGATAGAGACTGACCAGAGAGATTAATGCTGCATGCACTGATTTTATTCTGGATGTAATCAACGTCTCTGCCAAGCACTTCAAGCGTATTTTTTACAACCCACTGATCGATCGAGCCCATTAGCGAGTAGCGTTCGGCCGCCGGGATAAATGAGTCCGGGCCGATCAGGCTTCCATCTTCGTCCAGCATTCTGATCAGCACCTCTCCATGCAGCTTGCCCTTCTCCCCCGGGATATCATGGATTGGCGCTATAGTCTGAAAATACAGTTTGAACCTGTTTTTCTCCAGTACATCCTGTATTCGATGCACCCACTGCATCTGGCCCTTTTGCTCAGCCACGGCGATATCGTTATTCTTGTATACATGAACCCTGTTACGACCGTTCTCCTTGGCCACGTAGCAGGCGGAGTCCGCTGCACTCAGCACATCACTGATCGTCCCGCTTTCAGCAGTAACAGGTACCAGTCCGATACTCGCGCCAATTCGAAATGATTTGTTGTGCCAGGCAAAACGGAATTCATCAACCCGCTTGCGGATCTTCTCGGCAAGTCGTTTGGCGGACGAAATAGAACATCCGGAAAACAGTATCCCGAACTCGTCGCCACCAATTCTGGAAAGCGTGTCACCTTCGCGGAGGTTGACACGCAAAGTCATGGTTAGCTGCTTAAGTAGTTCATCCCCGGCGCCATGTCCACACGTGTCGTTGACCACCTTGAAGTTATCAAGGTCAATGTAACAGAGTGCATAGCGCTTATCTTTGTCTCGTGTGTATTGCAATGCCTGGTTAACGCGTTTTTCGAATTCCCTCCTGTTGATTAATCCGGTAAGGGAATCATGCGTGGCGTGGTAGGTCATTTGTGCCAGGCTTCGGAGTTCGGAAACGTCATGGAACACAAGGACTACACCGCTGATTTCCCTGTTCGAGTTGCGGATTGGTGCAGCATTCACCTCAATAGACAGGTGCTGCTGTATATGTCTGTGTATCAAGAGAAGATAACCGGGAAGCATTGTTGCCCTGCCTTCCTCCAGGCACAATTCAATGGGGTCCGGGGGGGACTCCAGGGTCTTTTCATCGACAATTCTGAATACTTCGCCCATGGCCTTGCCATGTGCTTCTTCCAGGTTCCATCCTGTTCCCTGTTCAGCGACTATATTCATATAATCGATTTTTCCATCCATATTGACGGCGATTACACCATCACCAATGGAACCCAGGGTGACATAGGCCCGTTCCTGTGCAAGGAATAACGCTTCTTTGGTCTGCTTTAACGCGGTGATATCTCGAAGGGTAGCTTCATATCCTGTGATTCCACCGACCTCGTTATACTTGTAAACGCAGTTTTCGGACACCCACACGCCATGACCGGACTTGTGCCTGAGAACAAATTCGTGATTCTGTAGTCCACCGAAATTTGAGTCCAGCGCATTATCATGCTTTTCCTTGTCTTCCGGCGATAGAAAAAGTTTTACCACATCGAGCCCGCTTACTTCTTCGGCGTTGTAGCCAAGAAGTTGTTTGATCGAAGGTGTAACCCAATTTATGGTTCCGTCTCTATCAACATGGATAATGGTATCCTGCATGCCTTCTATGATCGCCTGGATCCGGTTTTTCGATTCCCGGATGCGGTTTTCTGCCTCGCGGCGTTCATAAATCTGGGTTTCCAGTTCGTGATTGGTGTTCTCCAGCTCCCGCCTGGTGTTCTCCCTGGATTCCCGG
>JBHPFC010000065.1:0-16490 GCA_042576405.1 Pseudomonadota bacterium
CTCTGCGCCTGTATCGTAACGGCGAAGTGGTCGAGGAAGTCATGGGCGCCCAACCGGAAGCAGTATTGCGCGAGCTGATTGACCCGCACCTGGTGCGTGCCTCAAACAGCATATTGCAGGACGTACAAGCTCTTGCAGCAGAAGGCCAAACAGAAGCTGCAATACAATTGCTTGAACAAGGTGTCCAGGAAGACCCTGGCAACCCGAATCTGCCCATGGCACTGGCGAGACTCTGCATGGCGGACGGGCAACTGGAACGGGCTGCGGAGCTACTGGAATCCCTGCCCCGCGATCAACGAGATAGCGAAGACGGGAAAAACCTCAAGCTACTGCTCGAATTTGCCCGGGTTGCTGCAGACGCGGACGACCCAGACACGCTGTCGGCAAAACTTCAGGACAACCCGGGAAATGCCCCGGCCTGGCATCAACTTGGCGCACAACAGATCGTGAATGGTGACTATAGTGCTGCACTGGAATCTTTCATGGAACTGTTAAAGTGCGACCGGACATACGGTGATAACGCAGCACAAAAAGGCCTGATTACGTTATTCGGCCTGCTGGGTGAGAACGACGAACGTGTTGGGCGATATCGGCGTCAGATGGCGAACCTGTTGCTGTAGGCAGGCCAGCCTGCAAGTGGCACCTCTACCCCTTGCAGTCAAAAAGGCGCTTTTCCAGGATGATATCGGCGACAGTTTCCGGCACCATGTCTTTCCAGTCAGGTTCGCCGCGACGGATTTTCTCCAGCACATCGTGTGAGTAGATCGACAGGTTGCTCTTGTCAACAGCCTCCAGTTCACGAATATAACCATTCTCCAGCAGGTGCTTGTACAGGTGCGTCAGGTGTTGTTCGACCTGCAGGTTGTGAACCGTAGTCAGTTCGCCGCTTTCCCTGTCCAGGCATGGACACACATAAAGCCGCAGGTCATTCTTGAACAGGCGTCCAAACGATTCCAGGATGCCACCACCCAGATCCTCGTAATACTTCTCGTTGAACACCTGTAATAGTGTGGGCACACCCAGAGCCACACCTATCGGCATTTTTGTGAAACCGGACAGATACTGTGCGAGGCGATAGAATTCACCGTAATCGGATATCAGGACGTGCTTGCCGAGTGCACAAAGTATTTCCACACGCTGCAGAAAATCCTGGACATCAATATCTTCACCTTGCCCCAGGTTGTGCAGGGTCATTTCACTAAGCACGATAATATCATCCGCACCGAGACTGGCGTCCTTGCTGAAGGCCTGGTACGAACAGTCCAGCAGACTCATGGTCAGCCGGGTTGGAGGACGGAAACGGCTCCGCTCAACCAGCACGGCTTTCTTGTATAGCACATCGGACGGCTGCACCACCTTGCCATCCGCCTGAAACATCGCAGCGCTGGAGAGTCCGTGCTGCACCAGACGCAACGCCATCAGGCGATTGTCCACGTCGGTAAACGCCGGGCCTGAAAAATCGATCATATCGATTGCCAGCAAGTCAGTGCTTAACTGGTCCAGCAGCGAGAGCAGCAATTCCTCCGGAGAAGCATGCAGATAAAGCGCAGCGTAGATCAGGTTCACACCCAGCAGACCCAGGGTTTCCTGATCCTGTATATTCTCCTGCCCCTTCAACTGAACATGGATATCGATCTGGGACGCATCTTCACCCGGACAACGCTGAAAGCTGATCCCCAACCAGCCATGGCCGTTACTGTGCTGACTGAAACTGCGTGCAGCAACAGTATTGGCAAATGCAAAGAAGGCACACTTGTCACCCCGGAGATCACCAAGACGTTCGTTCAGGAGCCTGTACTCATGACTGAGCATGGACTGCAGACGCTCACGGCTGACATACCTTGAGCAGGTACCGTAGATGGAGTCACTGAATTTCATGTCGTAGGCCGACATCGCCTTGGCGATAGTTCCCGCTGCGCCGCCGACCTGAAAGAACCAGCGTGCCGTCTCCTGGCCAGCACCGATTTCAGCTATGGTGCCGTATTTTCCATCATCCAGATTGATTGCCAGTGCTTTCTGGTGAGTATCGAGCGTACAGTGCGTATTCATGGGAAATTCCTTTTCGAGTCGACTGTTACATCGGCGAACAGCGCTAAAATATTAACTGCCTGCCTACGCGGCAAGATACGCTACCCGGCCACAAACGAAAACGCCTCTCCAGGGCGCTGCATCCTCGAGAGGCGTCATTGACGGATTGTCGGTGATTTACCGGGGTGAGAGCTGATCGAGCAACTTTGCCATCTGCTTGGCAGGTACATACCCGGGCTGGGTGTCGCCATCCTCAAAAATGATATATGGCGTCCCGCGTGCGCCCAGCTGTTCAACCAGTGTCATATGCATATCAATCGGGTTGTCACAGGTTTTCATGTCGATCGGCTTGCCGTTCTTGGCGTCTGTCAGCGCCTTGTTGCGATCATCCGCACAAAAAACAGCTACCGCCTTGTTGTAGGAGGCGGATCCTTTGCCTGCTCGCGGAAACATCATGTAGCGTACGCGAATACCCGCAGCCAGATATTCGTCCATCTCATTGTGCAGTTTGCGGCAGTAGCCGCAGTCGATATCCGTAAACACTGTGATAGTGTGTTTGGTCTTCTTGGGCTCGTATACGATCATCTCCGCTTCGTCGACAGCCTGTACCGTTGCCAGCGTTATCTCCCGGCGGCGCGGCTCTGTCAGGCTCACACGCGTGAGCATATCCGTCAGCTCGCCCTGGAACATATAACGTCCGTCCGCACTGATATAGACCACGTGCGGACCAGCGACGACTTCGTAAACGCCCGGCACAGGGGTCGGCGAGATCGCGTCTGCTTTTACCTGGCCCAGTGTTTTACGAATGGCGGCTTCATCGGCAGCCTGATCAGCGATAACTGCAGAGGGGCCAAACGACAGCAGGAGCCCTAAAAAAAACAATGACTTAATCAATCTCACCTGGAACACCCAAAATTAATGAAAGAATCTGTTATATGACCCTGGCAACAGAGCCAGGTTCAGTAGTGTACCTGAGATTTCACCCGCGCGGGTGATGCTGACGATGCAAGGACTTCAGGCGTTCACGCGCCACGTGTGTGTAAATTTGTGTCGTCGACAGATCGCTGTGCCCCAGCAACATCTGCACAACACGCAGATCGGCACCATGATTGACCAGGTGCGTCGCAAAAGCATGCCGCAAGGTATGCGGCGACAAGTGCTTACGGATACTTGCGGTGACCGCGTATTGTCGCAACCGGTACCAGAACGCCTGCCGCGATATACCCGATGCTTTTCTGGAAATAAACACCCGGTCACTCTGCCTGTCTTTCAGCAATTCCGCACGCGCGTCACGCAGATAGCGTTGTATCCAGATCACCGCTTCATCACCTACCGGCACCAGGCGTTCCTTGTTACCCTTGCCCATCACCCGAACAACACCCTGCCCCAGATTGAGCTGATCGTGACTCAACGCAACCAGTTCAGACACCCGCAAGCCACTGGCGTACAGCAGTTCAAGCATGGCACGATCCCGTAAACCGATTGACTGTTCCACATCTGGCGCCTTCAACAGCGCTTCAACCTCGGCTTCGCTCAGCGAATGTGGCAACGGACGATCCATTTTTGGCGATTCAATATTTGCTGTCGGGTCATCCTTACGGCGTCCCTCTCGCACCAGATACCGGTAGAAACGCCGCCAGCTGGACAGCAGCCGCGCGGTACTGCGCAGTGCATGCCCGGTCTGACGCTGTTCGGCCAGAAACGCCAGCAAATCCGCCGGTGTGGCTTCCACCAGGGCCAGCTGACGCGGCTTCAGCCAGGCTGCCAGACGGTAGAGATCACGCCGGTAAGCCGCCAGGGTGTTCTCGCTCAGACCGTTCTCGAGCCAGAGAGTATCTGCGAAATGGTCGATAACAGATACATCATCATCTGTACACCGCCGTACCAGAGACACCCTTCTGTCAGCAAGCCGCATAAGTTTGTTCAAGTAAATTTCGCACGCTTAATACCCTACCACATTACCATCGGATTGCTGTTGCCATGTTACACTGCGGCCTCATTCTGATGATTAAAAGTATTCTATGAGTGCCCCTACTGACCATGACTGCTGCATGGATAGCACCGATAGTCTGTTAAGCGTTGAACACGGCAGGCAACGCATACTTGACGCCATCCAGGTTATCGAAGGCCACGAACAGTTACACATACGTTCTGCGCTTAACCGCGTGTTGGCGCAGCCGGTCGTGTCGGCTATCGATGTTCCGCCATTCAGTAACTCAGCGATGGATGGCTACGCATTGCGCAGTACGGACTGCCACCCAGACCAGGCTGGCACATTCAAAATTGTCGGTGACTGTTTTGCCGGCTCTCCGTTTACTGACCACGTTAATCAGGGCGAATGCGTGCGAATAATGACTGGCGCCGTCATACCAGAGGGAGCCGATGCAGTTGTCATGCAGGAATACGTCACCCGCGAGAGCGATAGTATCACCCTCAAGCAGGACTGCAGCATAGGTGCAGGCACGAATGTCCGTTACGCCGGAGAAGACATACGTTGTGGCGACACTGTGCTTGAACCCGGTACCCGCATCGGGCCGGCGGAAATCGGCCTGCTTGCATCGGTCGGTGTCAGTGAAGTCAATGTACAACGCCGGATTCGAGTCGCTTTTTTTTCCACCGGCAATGAACTGACCAGTGTTGGCTGCGCATTGCAGGCGGGGCAGATCTACGACAGTAACCGTTACACCCTGTTTGGTCTGCTCAATAATGCCGGCATCGAAGTTCACGACCTTGGCGTTATACCCGATGATCGCGAAGCCGTGCGCGCAGCGTTCAAACAGGCAGCCGATACGGCTGACCTGGTAATCACTTCCGGTGGCGTGTCTGTAGGTGAAGCTGACTATGTCACTGCGACGCTCGATGAACTGGGCGAAGTCTCGCTCTGGCGAATGGCCACGAAACCCGGCAAACCCCTGGCATTCGGACGCCTCGGGCAGGCGTATTTTTTCGGCTTGCCTGGTAATCCGGTTTCGGTGATGGCGACTTTTTATCAGTTCGTACTGCCAGCGATTCACAAATTGAACGGCCTGAATGAACGTTCGCCTCTGCTGATTCGGGTGTCTGCCGGTGAAACATTCAAGAAAGCGCCGGGACGCACAGAATTTCAGCGCGGTGTGCTATACAGGGATGATCAGGGTGAGTGGGCAGTCCGCAGCACCGGGCTACAGGGCTCTCATGTTCTCAGCTCCATGAGCAAGGCAAACTGTTTCGTGATTCTGGACGCAGAAAACGCAGGCGCGGAGCAAGGATCACCCGTTACTGTACAGCCATTCAGCGATTTTGCCTGAGCCGGGGTGACTGAAAACAAACACCCGATCTATGGGGAACGCACAAGGAATCAGCCAGCTCAGGCCTTGTTTTTCTGCTGCTCGGCGATATCCGCGCGGACCTTGTCCATATCAAGCTCCTTTACCTGCTCAATCAGCTGGTCCAGCGATGAGGCCGGCAACGCACCGGGCTGCGCATAAACCATGACCTGCTCCTTGAAAATAGCCAGCATGGGAATTGAACGTACCTGAAAATTTGCTGCCAACTCCATCTGCTCTTCGGTGTTGACCTTGGCAAAGGCCATGTCCGGATTCTTCTCCGAAGCGGCCTCAAATACAGGTGTAAAGCTTTGACAGGGACCACACCAGGAAGCCCAGAAGTCGATAAGGACGATGTCGTTGTTCTCTATCGTTTCCTGAAAATTGTCGTTGCTAAGCTCAATGGCCGCCATGAAGGATACCTGCTGATAGGGTTAGTCGCGGAAATCAGGCGGAAGTGTACCAACTGTACACCGGCCGGTAAAACCCCGGAATCGCATACGACAGCGTCAGGATCAGGACAGATCGACGCTCAGGATGTTTCTTTCTGCACGGGAGCAGTGATTTCAGGCCCTTTGGCGGGACCGGTCCCACCGGCATCACTGCTATAAGTCGCGTCCATCTCTACACGATTCCGGCCCAGCCTTTTTGCCCGGTACAGCGCCTTATCGGCCCGTTCGATAAAGGCGCTGGCCGTCTCACCGGGTTTGTACAGTGAAACACCTGACGAGAATGTCGGTACAGGAATCAGGTCACCATTGGCCTGCCAGCGGGTTTCGCCAGCACGGTTTTTGACCTTGGTAAGGGCGCGCAATGAACCCTCAGCATCTGTATTTGGCAATAGAACCGCAAATTCCTCGCCACCGTAACGCGCCACCAGATCGTGATGACGAAAAATAGACAGGATGTTTTTTGAGTAGCTCTGCAGCACCTCATCACCGCCTGCATGCCCATACCTGTCATTGACCTGTTTAAAGTGGTCAAGGTCAATGAGCGCCAGCGACAACGGAAAACCATACCGCTGCACACGCGCAACTTCATCTTCGATTCGCCGCAGAAAGGCACGCCGGTTGGGCAAGCCGGTCAGTTCATCGGTCAGGCTGAGCAGTCTTACACGCGTCAACTCATCGCTTAGCTGACGACTGTCTGTCTCGATCAACTGTAAGTAATGATGCGTGCTGTCGAGCTGTTCGGCGAGTTCATGATGACCTTTGGTCAGTTTCTCAATCTCCCTGATCAGAGTCCAACGCAGGTCTTGAAGCTCGTTACCCTCGCCCGCCTGGCGCAGCTCGCCAAGCACAACTTCCAGCAATACACCAAACTCCTCGTTCTGGGCAATGGTACCCAATACCTGCTGGGCCAATGTTGACTGTAACTTCTGAATATCACGGCGCTTCGAATCAAGGTGACTGCGGTAAGCAGTATCGACCTGGTTTTCAACATTATCGTTGCTTTCATTACCTGACTCCATTGAGTCAGATAACAGCATGCCGGTACCGAAAGTTTCCGCTTCACCGCTAGTACCCGACTGTTCTTCAGAAGCAGCCTCCGATGGCTCTTCATCAGCATCCCAGAAATCCTCGTAACTACCATCAGGCAGGCGGTCTTCAGAAGGCACCGAAGCCCCGGTGTCCGGGCTAAAATCATCCGGCAGGGCCGTTTCCAGGACTTCTTGTACCGCTGTGCCCGCCGTCAGGTCTGTTTCAAATTCTTCAAGCGGAAGCTCACTGGATACATCAATTGCCTGGGCAGCGGCCTTTAAACCAGGATCCATATCTTCTGGCGCTTTATCGATAATCCCGAACGAAGCCAACAGGGGCTCAACGGCCTGACGAAACATTTCAGAGTCAAGCTGCTTCACAGCCTCAATCTGACTGGCGTAAAGCTCCACGTAATCATTTAATACTGCCAGGTCACTTGCGGTTAAGGGTGGCTGTAATCTTGCCTGTAGCAAGCGCACCTGCACCTGCATTGGCGAGCCATCGCGCAAGTGCCCAATATAGGCATCCAGAAGTTGGGTGACGAGCGTCAGATAGGCTTTCTCAACGGTTTGATGGCTTTCGAGCTGGTCTTCCAGCATGCGCTCTACCTGGCGATAAATAACCGCACCGGTCTTGGAATGGCGCAAAGCATCCAGCAGGCACAAGACCTTGTGCACGCCCGTAGCTTCCAGACCGCGAATATCGGCTGCACCCATGCTCTGATTAAACTCCCGCGACACCTAATTAATTATTGTGGTTTTCTTACGCTCTTCTTATGCGCTGACTGCCCGGTTATGCTCCGGTTGCAGGTAGCATATCTTGAACGTTACTCCCGTTAACCACAAAGGACAAACAGCGAATTGGACGAATTCTAAAGTTAAAATCAAAGCTTTTGAAATATCTGGATAAATTATTCACCGGGCAGCTTGATTCAGGGTATACTGGCGGCATTTTTTTGACAGGTTTTTCAGTATTATAGCGCCCTAACGCCATTGAATAGACATTTGTCCAGTCCACCCGATTGTAATTTAATGCGCACTTTTCTTACACAGTAGTAAGCTTATTTCTTAATACTACACCAGCCGATTTCCACAACTATTCAAAGCCGGCATCCCCCATATAACGACACATTTTTGACACCAACAGGGAACAAGCAGCCTGACCAAACAACCGAATGCTCCGCGGCCAGTGCAGGGAGCAGAATTCAGACGGCGCAGTTGCTTACCAGCTGACGCGACATTGCCACCAGCTCAGAGCGCCCATCCATCACCTGCAGATAAATCTCCTCAGCCTGTTCCGGCAATAGCTGCAACAGTCGCAGGCTGAATTCAGGAAACTCGCTGACATCAGGCATGTCGCCCTCATGCTGAAGCAGGAAATCACTGAGCTGAACCAGATGAACCAGCAATTCGTACTCGCCCATATATTCTGTGTTGTGGTGTTCAAGCAGCGCAATACGCAGAGGACCCGGCATTTGCCAGGCTTCCATTAGCCAGGCGCCGATACGAGCATGCCCCATCGCGATCATCTCACGAGCCTCGCCCATACCCAGCAACCGGGATTCCAGTTCGGCTACTGACTGCTTTGGGTTTGCCTGTGCCAGTTTATTTAACAGCTGAAACTCCGGCGGAAACAGATGCCCCAACAGCAATATGCCAAAATCGTGTAACAGGCCACAGAGATAACACTGGGCCTGAGACGGTCGCATGCCTTCCGGCATTACTGCACTAAGCCGTTGCATTAACACGGCACTGATAATGGCATGCTCCCAAAAGCTCTTTAAACCCAGTGGCCCCTTCTCGGGAATACAGAACGAACGACCTGCAGCCAGACCGATAGCCAGATTCATAACCATGTCATAGCCCAGTACCCGGGAGATAGCCTCCTGGATATTAGTAATACGACCGGTATAACCATAGTAGGAAGAACTTGCGTAGCGGATCACCTGCGCGGCGAGGCTGGGATCCAGTTGAACAATGTCGGCGAGTTCACGCGCACCGGCATTCGGATCTGATTGCAGCCCCAGAATGCGGCGTCCTAAATCAGGCATCGGGGGCAACTCGTAGACCTGTTCGATCCGCCTTTCGACAGATCTGGAACCTTCGGGTTCAAGGACTATTGCCATCGTTACGAGACCCTGCCAACCGTGCGTTGTACTGAAAGGTAATTGACTAGCGTCCGTACAGGAATGGGTATCCGTTCTCAGCTGCAGACAAGATGAGGCTGCAACAACCGGTTAGCGGCCGGGTACGGCATATTCTTTATGGAAGACTTTAGCCAACACGGCTTCAGTTAAGCTGGATTCGTTGCCCCCAGGGTACCTTGCCTCTACCCTTGATCAACCAGAGCACCGCAAAACCCGGCTCGCTTTTGGGAAATTCACCTTCGGCATCAGTGAAATAAACCAGCAGATCGGGCTGTTGCCCCGTCTGCTCCAACCACTCGAAAGCCGGTACAAACCGCGTGCCACCGCGACCGTAAAGATTATCCGGCATGCTGAATTCTTCCCAGGGCTCATAGATCCATGGCCCGTGCTCGCAGAGCCTGGCGTCACAGGCGTGCAACGTCAACCGGGCCCGCATCTGTCCTTTGATCGCATCGATTTCAGAAATAAACTCCCGCATTTCAGTGTCATTAATCGAACCGCTGGTATCGAGTACCACCACCACATCAACTTGCGTGCTCTTCAAGGTCGGGAGTATGGCATTACCTTCGCGGCGGGAAGGCCGCTGATAGCTGTAATCATCACGCGCTGCAGCGGTCATGTAGCGTGCGAGCAGCATACGCCAGGGTAACTGCGGCTGCAGCAGATGCTCGACCAGACGTGCCATGGTCGCGCCCAGCTTGCCTGCCTGCATGGCCTGCTGCGCGGCTCCAGCGAGACGCTGTCGCCACTGGACCTCCAACTGCTCCTGCTCGGTTTCCGAAAGCGGTCGCGGCACGTCACCGCTCTGATCAGAGTCGGCCTGCCCTTGCCCGCTACCACCACCCTGCTCGCTATCCTGATCCTGGTCGAGCGGCTGACCACCAGATGCGCCGCCAGACTTGTTTTCCTGATCGTAAAAATGGTCGTCGTGTGTCTCCTCCTCCATATCGTCATCGATATAAGGATAGATTTCCTCGGCCATCATGTCTTCGAAACCACTTTTAAGCAGCACGCCTGGCGGCGGCTTTAGTCCGTCCTTGATCAGTAGCGGATTGATCGCCATATCACAGGCAATATCCCAGCGATGCTTTACACGATGTTCGCGACGTGCGAAATGCGACAAGGCACAATGCAATGCTTCGTGCGCCAGCACAAACTGCGTCTGATCCAGAGTCAGGTTTTTAATGTATTCGGGGTTGTAGTAGAGCGCGCGCACGTCGGTACCAATGCTCTTGCAACGCTCTGGCTTGACTGCCTTTATCGGCAAACGAAGTACCAGCGCACCCAGAAACGGACGATCCAGGATCAGGCGGGTTCGCGCGGCACTGAGTTTGGTTTCAATTTCGTCGCTCAAGTTTGCACCCTTCGCAACCGGATAGTCACATGTCGAACAGCATGACGTCAGACACTGCCTTGGCCCACTTGGAAAACTGTGGAACCTGGAAGAGGTCCTGACCGATGGCGCGGTGCATATCCGAAATCAGCATGACGCCCATCTCGCGCTGCGGAAACTTGCCCGCATAATCAATAATATGTCCATGCACCGTGTTGGCATCAGCGCTCTGTTGTGCCCGGATAGCCCGTCCAACCAATGCTGTAGCAACGGCATACTGTAAATCGGTTTCCTTGGGAACCGGTACCGACTCCCCACGCGTGATAGCGTCGATGTCCGGCAACTTATCGAGATTATCGACAAAAGCATGCAACTCGATACCGGCAGCCGGACCTACACAGGCCTGCAGCGCCTCGACCAGAACATCGGAATGGCCGTTGAACTTCTGCAACGCCCGATGGGCGAATTCCCAGGAACGTGGTGAAGGAAACGCAACCGGGTTGTGCGCAGGATCAAACTCGAACAACAATTCCGGCCGGAAACGCAGAAACGCGATCAGGCGCTCATCGATGCCCTGGCCATACGCCCAGGCAACCCAGTCATCGAGATTAACGTCGAGTTCATAGTGTGAAAAGCGGTTAGCCAGCGGCGCAGGCATGCTATAGGTCACGCCACGATCTCCCTGCCGATTGCCGGCAGCAAAAATCGCCCAGCCGTCCGGCACCTGGTAAGCACCCAACCGACGATCCAGAATCAATTGATAGGCAGCTGCAGAAACACTGGGCGGCACAGACGTTATCTCATCCAGAAACAACACGCCGTTAGGCCCGTGGCGCCCGGCATCCGGCAACATTGCAGGCACTGCCCATTCGACCTGATCACCGACTCGAAACGGGATACCGCGCAGATCGGTGGGTTCCATCTGCGACAGACGCAGATCGATAACCGGCACTTGATGCTGTTCCGCCACCTGGGCGACTATCTGGGACTTGCCGACACCCGGCGGCCCCCACAGCATTACCGGTGTATGTTGACCGTGCTGAACGCTCTGAAACTCGGTTTCCAGGATGGTCAAAAGCTGGGATGGACGCATGTCTCCTCCAAATTCCGGCGTCCGTATGACGCCTCCCCTTAAAGCATCACATAGTACGCAGATCGCGCAAAAATTGCATGGCGACTCTCAGAAAACCACCTAAACACAACGGGTTAAATCGCGTTTTCGAAACACATAAATCCGCGCATAAACCCACTCAATAATTCGCTCGAATCGCCGTTACCTTGTGGTACTAGATAATCCAGAATCATTCATACATGCCACCAGTCAAAACCAGTATTTCACGTCTGCTGCTATGTTCTTCAGACACACAGAAACTCACCCCTTTAGCACAGCGTCTCCAGGCGGCAGGTGTTGAGGTAGATTGCGTCATCACCGCTGAAGAAGCACGTGAACTGCTTTGGCAGCAACACTATGACGGGGTTGCCATTGACCTGCTTCTGGCAGATCGTGATGGCATATCCTTCGCCATGGAACTACGCGAAGAACACCCCTGGATGTCGGTTCTGGTCATCTCGACAACACAGCAAACCAATAACGGGAAAAGCGAACCTGACTGGCTGTCTCGCACCAGCGATCACGCGCGCCTGGTATTTGCACTAAAACAGGCTGGCCAGCGGTCGGCCGGACGAATGCCCTGCATACTGCACGTCGAAGATGACGACCGGCTCGCCGAACTGGTGCAGAACACCATTGGTCAGCAGACACAGTTGTTTCGCGCCCGGTCAGCACAGGAAGCCCGTATCGCCATGGCGCTGAGGAATTATGATCTGGCGCTGGTACGCACCCATTTGTCTGCGTTGTCAGACCAATGGCGTGGACACCAGTCTTCTGAACAAACGGCTCTCTGTGTCAGCGCGGACACCACGGCCGACCCCTTTCTGACCATACTCAGCAACTTGCGCCGCAGTGCCTATGTGCACGAACCGGCTTACTGTTAACAGCTTAGTCACCAGACTCAAAGCATCAGGGCACGCCCTAATCTAATCGCAACAATGCAACCTGTCCGGTCCGCACATATTTCAGATAATCGCTCATAATCAGGTCGTGATCGAATACCAACCCAGGACAATCTTCCGGGGCATAGCAGGCAAGGCGCTTCGCATCATCCCGGGCACTCGGCTCACCACTGGCTGTCGCCACGTACACGGCACTCACAGTATGCCCGCGACTATCCCTGGCAGGGTCGGAATAACAACCCAGCAAGACCTCCAGCTGTACATCAAGAGAAGTCTCTTCCTTCGCCTCGCGCACCGCAGCAGCTTCGAGACGCTCACCGACATCGACAAAACCACCGGGCAACGCCCAGCCATGCGGAGGGAACTTGCGTTCGATCAAAACGATGGTGTGTTCCGGACGATCAGCCATTCGGATAATAATATCGACCGTCAGTAACGGGGTTTCGGGGCGGCTCACAGCATTACCATTTCAGGTTACGCAATTGTCGGCGCGCCTTTTTATCAGGTTTATGCTCCGGCCGGGGTGTACTGGCATTTGCCAGGCTATACTGCTCGCGCAATACAGCACGCTTTTCCACGCTATCTTGCGACTCCTGGTAAAGCGTCTGAGCCATTTTGGCAGGACCGCGACGCTCGGATAATGCCAACACTGAAACACAAAAACTGAAACCGTCCTTGCGAATCTCCAGTTGGTCTGCAACTTTCACTGCTCGTGCAGGCTTCACACGTGCGCCGTTTAACTGCACCTTGCCGCCAGTCACGGCCTGGGCAGCCAGGCTGCGCGTTTTATAAAAACGCGCAGCCCAGAGCCACTTGTCGATGCGTACGCCGTCGCTCAATCCGCTAAACGCTTGATCAGGACAACCCTATCAACAGGCTGTTGGTACGCTTGACGAAGGCAACCGGATCTTCCAGCTGCCCACCTTCACTAAGCATGGCCTGTTCAAACAACAGACGCGACCACTCGCCAAAGCGCCCATCATCGGTTTCCTGTTCCATGCGCTTGACCAGCGCATGTTCAGGATTTACTTCCAGGGCAGGCTTGCTGTCTGGCAGATCATGGCCCGCCTGTTTCATGATCTGCTGCATGTGCACCGGCATTTCGTGCGCACCCAGTACCAGACAACTCGGGGAATCGGTCAAACGGTGACTGATCCGGACTTCCGAGACGTCGTCACCAAGCGCATCCTGAATACGTTTTATAAAATCCTTGTGTTCATCTTCGACCTTCTTTGCAGCCTCTTCCTCATCCTTGTCCTGCAACTTGCCGAGATCGAGATCCCCCTTGGCTACGGAAACCAGTGACTTGCCATCGAATTCAGTCAGGTGAGAGACCAGCCACTCATCGACACGATCGTGCATTAACAGTACTTCAATACCCTTCTTGCGGAAGACTTCCAGATGCGGACTGTTGCACGCCGCAGTATAACTGTCAGACGTGATGTAGTAGATCTTCTCCTGCCCTTCTTTCATGCGGCCGATATAATCTTCCAGCGTCACATCCTGGACATCTGAATTGTTATGCGTAGAGGCAAAACGCAACAGCTTGGCAATGCGTTCACGATTGGCATAGTCTTCGGCCGGGCCCTCCTTGACCACGGCGCCATACTGACTCCAGAACTCGGCGTATTTCTCCGGCTCCGAGCCGGCCATACTTTCCAGCAGGCCGAGTACTTTTTTCACTGAAGCGGCACGGATACTGTCAATAAACTTGTTTTTCTGCAGGATTTCACGCGACACATTCAACGGCAGATCATCCGAATCCACCAGGCCGCGCACAAAGCGCAGATACTGCGGCATGAGATTTTCTGCGTCATCCATAATGAACACACGACGCACGTAGAGTTTTATACCGTGGCGGCGGTCGCGGTCATACAGATCAAACGGTGCCTGCTTGGGAATGTACAACAGGCTGGTATAGCACTGTGTGCCTTCTACCTGGTTATGACTCCATGCCATGGGCTCACCAAAATCGTGAGCAACGTGTTTGTAAAACTCCTTGTACTCATCTTCGCTGATATCTTTGCGGGGACGTTTCCACAAGGCAGAAGCACTGTTCACCGCTTCGAACTCATTCTCCTTGCCTTCTTCGGCCGACACCATTTCGATCGGCAGCGAAATATGGTCCGAGTATCGAGTGATAATAGAACGCAGGCGGTAATCTTCGAGGAATTCATCCTCCCCGTCGCGCAGGTGCAACACCACCTCGGTACCACGACTCTCCTTGTCCACCACCTCAAGTGTATAGTCGCCTTCGCCACTGGACACCCATTGCACCGCTTCATTCGCAGCTGCGCCGGCCCGGCGCGTAGTCAGAGTGACTTTGTCAGCGACAATAAAACTGGAGTAAAAACCCACACCGAACTGGCCTATCAATTCAACATCCTTGCCCTGATCACCCGTCAGTGAGTCAAAAAACTGGCGGGTGCCTGACTTGGCGATAGTACCGATGTTGTCCATCACTTCTTCACGCGACATACCTATACCGTTATCGCTAACGGTAACGGTGCGCGCTTCCTTGTCAAACGTGACCCGGAGCCTGAGATCGCTGTCACCGTCGTAAAGCGCATCGTTGGACAGCGCTTCAAAGCGCAGCTTGTCACAGGCATCGGAAGCATTGGAGATCAGTTCGCGGAGGAAGATCTCCTTGTTTGAATAGAGCGAGTGGATCATCAGCCCGAGCAACTGGCGCACCTCGGCCTGAAATTCCAGGGTTTCCTTCTGGGTTTCAGTCGTCATATGTCTGTATTACCTTCGATCAATTACGTGTATTCAGATGAAATTTCTACTGGCTGTCAGGCCATATGGGGGCGCGTCACACCGATTTCAACACCCTCGTGCGCCAGTAGAAACCGTTTTATATCAACCAGGCGTCCGTCGCGATCTCCGGCAAATCCCCCCAGTCCGGTGCGTGCCACCACGCGATGGCAGGGCACCAGAATCGGCACCGGGTTGCAGCGACAGGCATTTCCAACCGCGCGCGCACTGCTACCCAGCTTCTCAGCCAGAGCTCCATAGGTTGTTACCTGACCAGCGGGGATAGCACACAGCGCCTTCCAGACCCGGCGTTGGAATTCAGTTCCTTCAAGCTCGATATCCAGCGTGTTGGTATGCAGACCAGTCTCGAAGTAAGCGCGTATCCCGGCAACAACCCCATCAGCCGCAGGCTCAACCGCCGACTGCAGCGCAACGTCGTCACCCAGAAACTTGACCTGTCGAAGACTGCCATCGTGCAATCTGATTCCCAGGCGTCCAATGGGAGAATCTATCACCGCATCATAAGGCTGACCGTCCATCACTTACCTCCCTGGCGTTTACCGCTTCCGACCAGATGCAGGCGCTGCAGCTCGTTCTGCAGGACTGCCTTGCGACTGGCATCCGAAGTTGAACGCAACAAAGTAGTGTAAATCTGTTGAGCGTCATCTAACAGTCCAGCTTCGACCAGCGCCTTGGCAGCCCGGTACCTTGCCGTCTGGGCCCAGGGATCCATGGCCGTAGGATCATGCAAGGTGGCCGACTTCAGATAAAGATAGGCAGCCTCGTCATAGCGCTTTAGCTCCTGCAGGGAATCGGCCATCCAGAACAACAGTTCACGGCGCTGTTGCGGCTCCAGCGGCTTGTCGAGCATATCAGTGAACAGCTTCAGTGCCTGCTCATGATGTTGTACCGTCTGCAGATCAAAAACCACCTGCATTAAACGATCGATACTCTGCGCGGTCCACTTCTGTTCTTCCGACGACAAAAGCTGCTCCAACGACTTAACGCCAGCCTCAATATCCCCCGTAAAAATAGCGACACGTGCGCGCCGAAGCTCCCAGTCAAAACGGTCACTGCCTGCCGGTGCAGCCAGATTAGCCATCAACCGTGAGGCGGTATCGAGGTCCCCGCTCTCAAGTGCCTCGTCGATCAGTTGATAGCGGATAACAATCGGCAGTCGATCGACATCCTGGTAACGCACAGACTCGAGATAGAGGCGCCTGATCAGTACGTCGCCGTGCGATTCATCTTTTAACAGGCTAACCAGATATTCGTGGGCCACGGCTTGCCGTTGGGGATTGGTACCGTATTCTGCAAGTACTGCAAACAATATGCGCGCACGCAGCGGATCAGTCTCAACGGCCTCAGTTGCGGGGAAATACCAGTCTTCATCACTACCCAGCAGCTTCTGCTCATCGTTGCCGATG
>JBHPFC010000066.1:0-16138 GCA_042576405.1 Pseudomonadota bacterium
TGTATCGCCTGCCTGCCAGCACAGCCATAACCAGTACGATGCTTACTCTCAGCTTGATTCGAATAGCGCTTGTAATTCTTTTTACCATGACCGGAAATGATCAGCTTTTAACAATAGCGAAAATTCCACTACTTACCAATCTTTGGTTTTTGGACGGGCCGGGATCCGGCTGTTTAGGTTAAAGGAGAGTCCAGCAATAATTGAGGTGGCTTATTACCGAGACTCCATTCCGACCCTCTGAGCCACTCGACAAGTTCATTGGCTGGTAAAGGACGGCTGAGGAAATAGCCTTGCGCTTTATCACACCCCCATGACTTGAGGATATCCAGCGTCTTTCTGTCCTCCACACCTTCGGCAGTCACTATGCGCTTGAGGTTATGCCCCAGATCAATCGTTGAGCGCACGATAGCCGCATTTTGCTCGTTGCTGGTCATGTCCATGACAAACGAGCGGTCTATCTTGATTTCCGCAATCGGTAGTTGGCTCAGGTAAGCCAGCGAAGAATATCCCGTTCCAAAATCATCGAGAGACGCATCGACACCGACGCACTTGATATCCGTAAGAATCTGACGCGCACCTGCATGGTCCTCCATAAGCGCACTCTCGGTAACTTCAACCATTAGTGCAGCCGCCGGGACATCCCAGGCCTCGAGCAAATCGATAATCTGATCAGACAGCTTTGATTCCTGCAGATTGCGCGCCGACAGGTTGACCGCGACAATCAGGTCAATACCCATCATTCTCCAGATATGATTTTGACGTAGCGCCGCATTGAGCACCCATAAGGTCAGCGGCCGGATCAAACCGGTGCGTTCGGCCAGGGGCACGAACTCATCGGGCGGGATAAATCCGTGCTGGGGATGATTCCAGCGCACCAGGGCCTCGACACCTGTGGTAAGCCCGGTGCGCAAATCCACCTTGGGCTGATAATGCAGCGTCAGCTCATTCTGTTCGATGGCGTAGCGCAACTCACCGGTAAGCGCCAGACGACGCATACTGTACGGGTCGGCCTCTGCTTCGTAAATAAAATAACCACAGCCTTTGTTCTTGGCGTGGTACATGGCCACGTCCGCGCGTCTGATCAGCGTATCGGCATCCTTGCCGTGATCCGGAAACAGGGTTATCCCTATGCTTGTCTCTATATCCAGGCGCATGCCCTCTATATCAAATGGCTTCTCCAGAACCTCGATGATTTTTCGGGCACGCTCAATACCCAGCTCCGCACCAAGACCCGGCAGCAACACCGCAAACTCATCGCCACCCAGCCGGGCAACAGTATCGGTCTTACGGATCATGCCCCGTATGCGTGTGCCGACCTGTCGCAACAGAAGATCGCCGCTGTTGTGCCCCAGGGTGTCATTTATTTCCTTGAAATGATCCAGATCCATGACCAGCAAAGCGCCCCGAATCTCTTCGGAGTCATCTCCCCGAAGCACCTGATCTAGGCTGTCGAACAGCAGCGTGCGATTGGGAAGGTCAGTAAGCTCGTCATGCAGTGCCTGGTGAACCAGGGCTCTGTTTTGCCGGTCGAGTCGTTTGGTAATGAATGCCGTCAGGATGAGAGCAGCCCAGGTGGCAATCCAGACAACAATAGCCCCGGTGATAAGCAGACGCCCCAGCTGACTCTCCATGAAAGCAGGCGCTTCTTTCTGCAAGCGATGGACAATAACCAGTTTGTATGGACTGCCTTCGATGGTCGCAGAAATCCAGACAAATTCGTCGCCTTCGAAGCTGAACTCACCCTCCTTGTCATCAACCTGAACCAGTGTCGTCATCGGCAGCTGGCGGTAACCAGCTCCGAAGTAATCAGGTAATGGTATTGAGACCGTATAACCGCCTTGATCATCAACCAGAAGTATCAGCTGCTGTCTGTCAGCCCCAAGCGTCGCTATCGCCGAATGCACAGGATCCAATGCGGTATCATCAGCAAATAGGGAACTCAGCAAAACGGCTTCCTGCCGGATAAATGCCCGTGTCAGCGCTGCCTCTCTTTCGATACTGGACTCGAATGTAATCCGATACGACACATATCCAAAGATGATCAGCACGAATATCGAAACGGCGACAAAAGAAAGCACAAGACGGGTTTTAAGATTCATGCGCATAGCCCCCGCAATCGAAACACTGGGGCTGAACTGGCAGGCAGGCGATACATCTCAATCAGAAGAATATGTACTGATGCCGGCCACCCGGTAAAGGGGGCAGTAACCGCCAGTACCGACCACTACGTTGATTGAACCAAAGACACCGGCCGCAATTGCCAGGTAAGTGTCGCCGATCAGGCTGGTATCGATAAAACCGATATGTATCAATACCAGGCCGACGCCGATACGCAGAACCTGATCGAGCCTGGAAAGGTTACGCCTGGATCCCATAGCAATTACTCCGAGAAAAACTCTACCTTGATTAAAATTGGACCACCAGCAACGAGAAAGCTGTGCTCAATACTATTCTGGAAGCCCTTAACCAATTGATATCGGATCGTTATTCAACACCTTTAGTGTAAGAATTCATTCCCGGGAGGGTTCAGACGCTGAAAAGGCTAAAGGAACTGATTGGCGGCCAAAGCCCGCTTTCGAGCCGACAGACAGTCTCAATACGGCCCGGAATACCGGATATGACCTGCGTTAATGATATGCAGCTACCGGTTATTCAACCGCTTGCAGATTGATCGGCATCAAGATGATCGGATACCCTGTTTGAAGTTTTACGCAGATTGAGGCTGAGGCTGCGGGCGAGATACTTCAGAATCTTGATCGCGATCTCGGGCGACTGTGCAGCCAGCTCTTCGAAACCCTTGCGCGACAGGACTGTCAGTGATGACGGACTACGCGCTCTTACTGTTGCTGAACGTGGCAACTCATCGATCAACGCCATCTCACCGATGGTCTGCCCTTTCCCCAGCTTCGTAATCGTACTCGAATCCCCGCCAGGCGATTTTTTCAGGACTTCCAGTTCTCCGTTGACAACAAAACAGACAAACTCGCCGCTTTCGCCTTCATCAAAAACAGTGTCGCCCTTGGCCAGTTCCAGAAGTCCCAGATATTGATCCAGGATCGATATTTCATCCAGGGAAAGCGCCTGAAACAAGGGAAGCCTGCTCAGGAAATCAATATTATTGTCAGCCACGTAGCCCCCATAGGGTTTTGCATCTGAATATTATGGATTCAGATTGATAGCACTGCCGGTACCAGTGCGACCAGTGGAAAACTATCTGGAACAGAAATTCCCGGAAATCAAACCGGGGTCACAAAGTTGATTGATCGCGTGGTCAACTACGACCTGTTCCCGACGGGCACCCCGGATGGCGAAATCGGTTTGCCGAATAATATCCAGCTGCAGAAGCTGGTGCTTTTCTGGAATTACTCTCTCCCCTGGCGACTGGACGCTTTTGTGCCAACCCAGGTCAATACCGAACGATTGCGGCGGGTACCGGATACCTGTCCTACCCCTCCCCGGTCACACCTGTGCGCACGTTGTCAGAAAATAGAAACGGCCCGTCTGGCACTGCTTAAAATACGCTTGATTCTGATAGCCGGCGATGAAACCATTTACCAGTAATCATCACGGAAAAACAACATGCCCCACACTTACAACACGCCTCAGGAAGCTGAGGATGACTTTTACGATGCGCTGGAAGAATGTGACCTGAACCGCTTGCTTTCAGTCTGGGCAGACACTGATGACATCTGTTGTCTGTTACCCATGTACCCCTTGATTCAGGGCCGCAAGGGCATAGAGGAGGTCTTTTCTCACCTGTTATCTCAAGGACAGGGCGTGGAGTTATCAGTCACCCACCTGAACTGGATTCAAACCGATGACATCGCCATCCACCAGGTCGAAGAAACCATCCAGAAAGTGCCACCGGGTACGCCGCCACCGCCGCCATTTTACGGTACAAATATTTACAGGAAAGACGACCATGGCTGGCACCTGATCGTTCATCAGAACGCACCGACTCCTCCACCGCCGCCCCCGGAGCTGGAGATGCCCGGGTAAGTATTCAAGGGCTAGATAGCGGGATCTTATAGAGCAATTCCGGCCGAATCATCCAGTTGATCTGCCATTCGCTGCCATCTTCCCGTTCCAGGCAGACAATGCTGCCGGGCTGAAAAGCAGTAACAGGCCGGTTTTCATCACCGCTGACCAGGTGAGCCACGAGTTTAGCCATAAAGGGTAAATGGCCGACAACCAGCGTGTTGTGATCCCAGCTGCCACTTTGCCAGTCAAACGCCTTGGGGTTGTCATTCGGGTTGATGATGCCGCTCGACTCAAGCGCCACTCCCGGCGCCACCGCAGCCGCCAGACACTCCGCCGTCTGCTCAGCGCGGAGCTTGCCGCTGTGTATCACCCGTTCTACCCGCACACCTGCAAGCCCGAGCAGCGCGGCCAGCCGCTCGACATCGGCCCTGCCAACATCGCTCAGGGGACGCTCGGGATCAACGTCTTTTGTACATGCGGTGCCGTGCTGTACCAGATACAGTTTCATACCTGTAACTATAGTCAATCTTAATCCCGGAACCAGCAGTACTGGCCGCTCACTACTTTTTCTCGTCCCAAATTTGCCGGTACGCTAATGCTTGTAAGGCGAAACCGAAGCCGCCTAACAATCGATAGTCCACGGTCGGAAGTCGGCGACGGAAATTATGGATCAGTAGCAGATCGCAAAAAACAAAAAAGCCCAGGCAAGACTATCACCTGGGCTTTTTACTGATTGGTAGCGGGGGCTTAAAGCAATCAGCCTGCCCACTCTCTTTTCAAGACAAAAATGTGCCCGTTTATCGGAATATCTCTGTCAATACGCAGCACCTTCGCATCCATATTCACTTCTCGCAAGCCTGTCGCTGCCGCTACCGTTTTGATGTAACTGACGGAGTGCGCGTACCGGCCTGTAGCCAGCAAGGAATATCCATCTCCGTCGTTTCCGGACTCAACCGAAAAAGCGAACAACCCGCCGGGTTTCAGAGCCCTTTCTATAGCCTCGAATACCTGCTCCAGTTCTCCGACATAAATGAAGACATCTGCTGCGAGGACAACATCATAAGCGGATTTTGACTTGCGTAATACGGAGCTGATATCGCCCGTTATCAATCGATCATAAACACCGAGTTCTGCTGCCTGTTCCAGCATCCCGGGAGCAAGGTCCACACCGACCAGCTTTTTTGCCTGTGGCCGGAATAATGGGCCACACAAGCCCGTTCCGCAGCCGAGGTCGAGAAAATCCAGCGAATTATTATCTTCATCCAGGGCGGTGCTTACTGCCGTCTTCAGGTATTGGGGAACTTTATATTCGAGCACCTCAACCAGATGGCGGTCAAAGCTTCCAGCAGCACCATTAAACAGCCCGGCCACGTAACTTTCCGGCGCTGTAGTTGTGGTCCTGCCTTGTAGCGCCGCCAGCAGATGTTGTGCCATTCCATTATTTTTGTCGAGTTCGAGGACACGTTCGAACAAAGAGGCGGCCTCTGCGTTGTCGCCTTTGTCCATCAGGAGCTTGGCAAGGTTGTTCATAGCCTTGGTGAAAACCGGCTCTATGGCAATCGCCTGCCTGAAACTGGAAATTGCTTCGTCCAGCTTTCCGGTCTCATACAACAGGTTTCCAAGATTGAAGTATGCCTGCGCATAATTCGGTATTAGCGCGATGGCTTTCCTGAGTGACGCCATAGCTTCGTTCTTCTTGCCAATAATGGACAAGGCGTTGCCAAGGTTATTATGTGCCAGAGCGAAATTCGGATTGATGACAATTGCATCTCCGAAGGCTGTGATCGCTTCTTCCATCTGCCCGGCTGCCTGTAATGCATTACCAAAATTGGTACACAATTCCGGACTGTTCCGATTATTGGCAATCGCTTTTTTGTAAAGTCGCATCGCCATATCGTTATTCCCGGACTGATGCGCGATCAGGCCCAGCATATGCAGAGCATCGTTGCAGCCAGGATCGATCTTCAACACTTTCTGATAGAGCTTTTTGGCCTTCTGTAACTTTCCAGCCTGGTGTGACTTCAAAGCTTCATCAATTTTTACTGCAAGTTCATCTGCAGAGACTTTAGGTCGCTGGCTATTGCCGATTTTAGGCTCGCGTTCTTGCATGCTTATCTATATCTGCTTTAATTATTCACACTGTGACCTTCAGCATAATTGACAAAGTCGCGCCCGCCAACCCACCCTGCTTCGGTAAAGTCACAGGACATGATGAATTTAACTTGCCCATCCACAAAACCCGAGCAAGATCAGGGTCGAAAGAAAATATTCGCCTCATAGCTACCCTTCATGCCGAGATCCCATGGCCCGGATGGCAAGCAACCAGAGAACGCGGATAGTGCAGGAATTAATCACTTGGGCTTTTCTTAACATGTGGTAGCGGGGACCCGCAACCCGTATACGAGACGCCCAATCTTCGCATCCCCATCCGGATCTTATCCAAGCGAGTGCCGTATGACTATCTGCCTGACCCCGCAGATCTTCGTGACCTGATAAGCACCTGATTTCCACGGCTAGCGGGGCAGAAACCTTCCCGGCAACGGTTGTTCGTGGAAAAGTATCCGAATGTTTTGCGCACGCCTGGCGCACGCTGACCAATCCAGATATTGATCACCCTCCCCTGACCTAGTGATTGCGAATCACAAAACAATGAGCTGTATGTCTTTTTCCGGGCAGAAAGCGACATCCGTCATGTAAAAGACTGATACTATGACCTCCGGCTTACAGCCCCGCAGTTCGAAATACCCGCTTAGTCCCACAGCATTATGAGTTCTTCGGCCTCACCACATACAACGAGCATACAATGACACCCACGGACATATTTGCCGCCTTACGCCAGGACGTGATCGGACAGGACCAGGCACTTCAGGACATGGCTGTTGCCATTTACAAGCACCTGATCGAGCATTCGGTGGGCAACGTACTGCTGATCGGCAATTCAGGCACCGGGAAGACCACCATCATGCGTGCTGCGGAGCGATTTTTCGCCCATGCCGAAGGTTTCGAGAAATTTTCCACCATTATTCGCATCAATGCCAACCTGGTGGCCGACCTGGCGAGCCACGGCGTGCAAAGCGACGTTGTCATGGAGCGCCTGGCGCGCCAGGCCGCTAACATCCTCGGCGAGCGTGCCGATCTCGATACCATGCTCGACTATGTCTCGCACGGCATTGTCTGTATCGATGAGGTCGACAAGCTGCGTGCGGTAGTGGGCGGGGAACCGAACGTCAAGGGCATCGTTGCCCAGGACAGCCTTCTTACCCTGATGGAAAACGAGCATGTTCAAGTCGACATGCCTTACTTCGAGGCAGGCAGCTGGCATTCACTAACCATGCCGGTCAACACCCAGCATATCCTGTTTGTTGCCGGTGGCGCCTTCGAAGAGCTCTATGACCAAGTGTATCAGCGCGTCACAAAAAAATCCGGGGCCGACAAGTTCTACAGGCTGGTGCCACGCGCCGACGGCAGCCTGGAGCGACGCTTTGTATTTGACATGGCCAGGCACATAGCTCTGGAAGATATATTTAACTACGGCATGACACCGCAGTTTCTATCCCGCTTTGCCGCCATCGTCATACTGCGTGATTTCACTGCACCCCACCTGGTAACAATCTTCCGGGACATTCCCGGTGCCATCTGGCCCATCGCGGTCGACTATTTCAAGAAAACGGGCATCACCCTCACTATTACCGAAGAGGCCGCGTTCCTGGTTGCCGACAAGGCAGCGCGCGAGAATCGTCTTGGCGCCCGGGCGCTGAACGACGTATTCGGAACCATAGTGAAACGCCTGGAATTCGATCCACTGGCCAGTGGCCTGGTGCAGGAACAGGACGGACAGCAGGTGCTGGAGATCAACCGCGACGTGGTCGAGGCCGCTTTCCAGGTATAGCGGTGCAAAGACTGCGGTCGTATCCGCGGCTGGAAAGCCCCGCTTCTTGTTAGTTATCGGGCCATGGGCTGAAGTTCCGACTTGGGTTGCACCTTGTCGTTTAGCTAAAGCTAATATTCAGGACGGCTGACCAATCCCAGGCTCGGAAAACCCAGCGTGACCAGATCGTGACTGACTCCAGATCAAACCTGTACAAATCAGTCACGTTTAGTCACGATTACGCGGGGCTTGATTGCGTAACATATTGAATTATATGCAATCGCGTAATGGGCAGTGGATTCACATGGCCGGGGGCACTGGTTCAATCCCAGTATCGCCCATAATATTAATCAATCACTTACAGGATCCGGCTCAGGCCGGTTTTTTGTTGGGGATCCATTGGGGGGTACATCTCAGCCTCTACAAAGGGCAAAGCCGCCAGCATCTAGAACACTGGCGGCCATGCGACCCTGTAATAGGCCGCTTAGCTAGCGACGCGGAGTTTTCGATGATTTTACTGGAAAAGGTGAGATTAATTTCGCGCATAGTCAACGAGGCGCGATGCGGTATTTCGTGAAAATATCTGCGCGTCCAAGATTAAAGTATAGAGCTCCCCCCAGGCCGATACGCTCAACCGCATGAGATTTTGGAGGTTGTTATAACCATCCCGGTGAGGATACGATTTGACGCCACACACCGCGCATCCATACACTGCAGATGCGATAGTGCTGGAGAGGTGCGTTAAATGATCGTCAATGTTGAGGACCTTCGTGCCCGTTTCCCTGTGCTGGCGGCGAATGCGTCTGCGGAGGAACTCTCCGCACTGATAAATGTTATGGAGCTGCTCCGTGTACCGGCCGGTGAGTTTCTGGTGCGCGATGGTGAACCCGCGCATACCTTGTACTTCCTTTGGGAAGGCCGCATGGTTGCCTACATCGAGTCCGAAAACACTTCCATCGAGCTGGGACATATCGCGCCCGGCGAGACCATCGGTGAGGTCGCTGTCCTGGACCCGGGGCCAGCGACGGCGACCGTCAGGGCCGAGCTCGACTGCACTGTACTTGGGTTGTCACCCGACGGATTGCGCATCCTGAACCAGATCCATCCGATGATCTGTAACAGGCTGGTGCGGATGCTTTCGCAGCTACTGGTTGAGCGGCTGGGTGAGGCCGATGAGCTGCTGTTGCGTCATCGGCAGGCCACCACCACCGAGGAAGGCCATGAAACAGCACCGCATCACCTGCGCGACTGGTCGACGAAGGTTTACCGCAAGCTGTTCGGACACCGGGAGGTCGCGGCATGAAACTGATCGAGCTGCTTGAGACGGCGCCGGAATTTGCCGGCTTGTCACGCGCCGATGTCGATGCCCTCGACCGCATGATGTTGGAAAAGGACTATCCCGACGGGTACGAATTCTTCAAGCAAGGCAGCCCCGCTGATACGATTTATCTCATCATTGATGGCGAGGTGGCGGTCACGCAACGGCACAGCGACGACCGCGGTCATACCGAACTCAAGCGGATGCGTTCCAGCGAAATTTTCGGGCAGTGGGCCCTAATCGATCATGCCAGACGCAGCGCGTGCTGCAGAGCGGTCGGGCCGGTACATGTAGCCTCCCTGCCGCGCAATGCCTTCGAGTTACTGTACACAGCGAACTCGCCTTTGCCCTACCATTTCCAACTCCTCATAGCGCGCCAGCTTGCACGCGACCTGCGCTCGTTGGTGGGCACCCTTCGCAGCGCCATCTTTGCGGACAGCAACGCGCCGGTGCCGCCATACAATGCTCCCGAGCGACGCTCCGATAACGATCGCCGCAAGAGCGAGCGTCGCAGCACATGAAGTCCATCCGCTGATCCAGCGCCAGCCGGTCAAGAAGGCAGGCACCAAGGCATGGAAGGCCGCTTTAGCACGTGCGGACATTAAGGACTTTCGCTGGCATGATTTAAGGCAAACGCAGGCGAACTGGCATGTACAGTCCGGGGCACCGCTGCACGTAACATTTTCATTTTAACCGGTCGGTTGCATGCACAAGGCGCGTGCTAAGTATCTCGTTTAGATTGGAAAATACGCGCGCGGCAATGCGTGGATACCTTCGCCGCAACGTCTCAAGATTTTCACGGGTAATGCGAATCAGTCGTGCGTCATCTACAACATCGACATTTGCCGTGCGAGTAGCAAAGAACAATCCCGCTTCACCGAAGGTGTCACCCCGAACATGTGCATCCAGGTTGATATTGCCACTGTCCCTCTCAATCGACGCCTGCAATTTGCCGTCGATCACCGTATACATTTCTTCGCCCGGCTGACCAATCTGTATAATTCGTTCACCACGCTTGACATCCCTGACGCTTGCCATGCGAGCAACGATGCGCGCCTGAAAATTGGAAAGCCCCCTGAAGAGCGGAATCGTGTCTTGAGGCCTGCTTCCCAGGTCCAGTGTCAGAACATCCCACAAGGTGGCAATCCTTAGCCTACTGCAAAGCGCCGGTGTCAGAAAAATATCCGACAGCCATGCAACCAGCAGGGCGAAGCTTGCCATGACGCCGACCTGTGCCTGCATTCGCAGTTCGCTGGTAGTCAATAGCAGAAAACCCACACAAAGCGCTAAAGACGTGTAGGTCATAGGCCGGCCAACTGCCCCCAATGTCATGAGTGTTGATTGATCCGGATCGGGGTATCTCTTGGCAAAGCTGTTGAGTCGCGAAAAATAATGAATCGTGTCGTCAATCGCCACACCAATTATCATTGGCGCAATCAGACTGGTACTGGGATTCAGGCTGATGCCGGTGATACTCAGCGCTCCGAAGTACACGACAACAGGCAGGAGGTTGGGAATGAGCGCAATAAGCCCTATGCGAAAGGACAGAAACAGGCCTACCAGAATCCCGTAGACAATGATCAGGGTGGTAAACACACTTTCGACCTGACCCCACATAATGCCGTCTATCGCCTGATTCATCAGTATGGGATTGCCAGTTGCCCTCGCACTCAGATGAACTGGCAGTTGTTCCAGCCTTTCATTCACGCGCTCAACAAGATCTTTAACATCGTCGGAATCGATCACCTTGCCGCGCACGATGACGTTCAATGTTCTGTAGCTGGAATCCACCAGCTGCTCGATATCATCACTTTCAGCGAAAAAGAGCAGCTGCCCGACCATTTTTTTCGTGGCAGGGATTACTTCATGGTCGGGATCGTTGTCGTTGAATGCCCTGTTGACAAATTTTAGGTAATCAACCAGAGAGGTCACACCACCGATTTCAGGTTGCGACTCAAGCCAGCTCTGCAAGCCCTCAATTTCCTTCAAATTCGCCGGTTGCTTGAAAGCATTCGAAGAATTCGCCTGCACGATAATACTGAACGGGACAATACCATTCAGTTTCTCGTTAGCATGCTCGAACGCCTGCCTTATCTCTGATTCAGGCTTGAAGTTTGTGATGTGCTCGGTACCGACTCGTAATTGTGTCATACCCCCAATGGCAATGATAAATACAGCGCCCGCGATAAAAAATATCGCCATTCGGTGTTTGGCATCAAAGCGCGCAACGCGACGAATAATACGATCAAACGCTGTGTCCTCGACCTGGCGAACCGGACTTTCTGTCTTTGGTGATTGCCCCTGCAATAGCAGAAGTGCCGAGGGTGCAAAAACAAGCGTAATAATGGTCGCATATATCACGCCAATCACCGAGAAAAGGCCAAACTCCCGGATAGCACCCAACTCGCTCAGGTACAAGGATGAAAACCCGACGGCCGTTGTCAGGCCGGCAAGAAATATCGGCAGCGATACCTTCTGCAGAATTTCAGCAGTCTCCGCCTCCCCCGCCAGCTCCCCTCGCGCCGATAGCCGAAAGTCCGAGACGACGTACATGGCATATGAAAGTGTCACGATCATCAGGAGAGGTGGCACAAGGGCAGTCACTATATTCAGCGAATAACCCATCGCTGTTATGGTTGCCATCGTCCAGACGACCGAAATGATAATAGTGGCTAGCGGTACCAGAACACTAACCAGGCTGCGGAGCAGCAGCCATAGCAAAATCATCATTACGAAGATAATCAGCGGCGGGAACTTTACAAGATCATCAAGCACCATTTCGGTGGTCGCAAGTTTTATCCGTGACGACCCTGTTACCCAGATTTGCGCACCACCCCGCTCCTCTTTGACAATCCCATCCACCTCGGCACTTATTTGACTGAAGAATTCATGGCCCTGTGTGTTATCAAGATTGACAAGGATCGCCGTAGCATCGCCTTCATTTGATACCAGTGTGCCGGCAATCAGCGGGTTCGCCATTACCTCGCTGCGCAACGCCTCGTATTCCTCCGGCACTTCCGGCATTTTTTCCATTGCCGGCACGATATCCAGCCCGTACTCCGAACTGCGAATTACCAGCACGTTAGCAAGCGAAACAACGTTTCGAACACCTGCCACCACTTCAAGTCTGTGAGTCAGGCGCGACACAAGTTCGACAGTCGGCGGCGCAAATACGTCATCTGCCTCAATAGCAATCAATATGGTCTCATCGTTGCCAAAGATAAGCCGGGTATTCTGATAGAACTGCCAGCTCTCATGATCAGATCCGAGCAAGCGTTCTTCAGACGGATCTACGCTGAGCTGTAATTCGCCAGTGCGAAAGTCAATGAGTTGCGTAAGAGCAATAATGAACAGAACCAGCACTACTGTAACCATGGTGCCCGGGAAGCGACAGATCACTGCCGGCAATGCTGAGCAACGTGACAACCGTTTGGTGTCACTCAATGCCATGAGGTTCCTTGAGTTGTGCGGGATCAAAAATCGAATCCGGAATCACAGGGTCCAGGCGTACTGAGGTAATGACCAACTCGGTCTCGCTCTTTTTTTTGAGATCTTTCATTTGAAAGACATGGGGAATGAGCATTCCACTTACCTGCTTTACGGCCCCGGGAGCCGCGGACAGTATTTTTCTCAACTTTCGACCGTCTTCGTAAAATTCCACCTTGCGAATGACACAGGATTTCTTCTCAAAATAGGAAACGACTTCCTCATATTTTGAGCCGGATGCATCCACAGGAACGACAGCGAGTACATATACCGGTTCCCCGTCGAGAATCGCATCAGGTCTTTGCTCGGAGGTCGCGGTTGCCAGCATGTTGTACAACCACTGAAAGTCTTCATAGGAAAAATCCATACCGTACATCGATGAGGCGATACGACTTGAGGTGATGCGCCGCACCTTGAAAAAGGCTGGCATATACAAATAAATTTCTTTATCAGGCTTCTTTTCCAGAAACAGTAACCGCGATCCGCTGATATCCGATGGCTCCTCGAAAACAGCAAGCAAATCGGAATTTCCGTCGGGGAGTTGCTTCCAGTAAACGGTTGCGTCGAGAATTTTCTCCTCGAACATATCATCCATCGAGCTGAGGCGAATATGCTGGATGGCAGTCGATTGTGGCGCATTCTTTCTGATACAGTCCTCAATCTCCTTATCAACACCAGATGCCGCCGCAATAACCGGGCAACTGGACACGAGCGTGAGCAGTACCATCCACGGTGCCAACCTTAACTTCATTGTTTCGGCTACCTTTTTCTATGTATATGCCAACAGTTAAGTACGTTATCCCCATTGCCGTTATTTGGCAAGGGAAATGCCTGGGGGCCACACGACTCTATGCCGCAAATACACAAACTCTCATTCTTGTCCTGCCGCCGCCACTAGCAGCCGTCGTCTTCTACCACGACCTGACCGGTTACCGGATCCTGCTTCGGCCTGCCTGCTTCGTCTGTGACGATGGTACCGGTGAACATCATCGACTCTACGCGGTTAAATTGCTCGTCCAGCGCTATATTTACCTGGGTATCCGTCAAACCTTGGTAAATCATCACTCGCCCTCTGCTTTCTACTTCCAGTTGTGCGGGCGTCGGATTAAACAAATGCGCCAGTTGCCAGGATTCCGCCTCAGCGTGCGCACTGTTTTGCCATCCCGAAATCACCAGCACCAGTGCGAATACGATAACCAGTAAATTGATTCTATCCATGATAATCTCCTCGGAAATTGTCTCTACGCTTCCCAATCCACGTTTACAGATTACGCAGGAAGGCCTGCGAGCTCTGTACCGGATTACGGTGTCAAAGTGTGAAATATTCACATTCAGATGCACGAGGTTGGCGAGCACAGAAAGCATGAGGGCTAGCCATCCTATACAGCCCTCCCCAGACAAATGTGCTTTTTAAACCTTGAACTCTTTCGGTTAATTCTTGATAGTAACTACCTTTAAGAACCGATATGGGTCGGGCAAGACAATCGATGGCACACAAACCAGAACCCGCAATATTTGAAAACGTGCCGTTGTTCGCGAAGCTTCTTCCCGGCGAATTGAAGGTGCTGGAACAGCACGCCACAATTCGCACCTATCCTCGAAATAGCGTGATAATAAATGAGGGCGATGATGCCAGTACCCTGTTTGTGATCCTTTCGGGACAGGTAAAGGTTTTCCTGAGCAACGAGGAAGGCAAAGAGATAGTCGTCAATATGCAGGGGCTGGGGGAACATTTTGGAGAACTCGCGCTGATCGACAGTGCCCCGCGCTCTGCATCCGTGATGACAGTTGAAAAAACCAGGCTAGCATCCATTTCCAAAGCGGATTTCAGCAAAATCCTGGCCGATCACCCGGATATTGCACTCAGGCTAATCAACAATCTGGCCGCGAGGGTCCGTGTGCTGAGTGAAAACGTCAAGAATCTAGCGCTACTCGATGTCTACGGCCGGGTTGCAAAGACGCTCTTATCCCTTGCCCACGAACAGGATGGCAAACTCATCATCGCGGAGCGCCTCACCCAACAGGACATCGCCAACCGCGTAGGCGCCTCCCGGGAAATGGTGGCTCGCATCATGAAGGACCTTGTCAGTGGACAATATATAACAGTGGATAATAAACGCATCCAGATCAATGAAAAGCTGCCGGAGCACTACTGAGCCGGATATAGAAACATGGCGGCCTGTGGCAAGGAGTTAAATAAATGCCCGGCAACCAATATTTGTAAGGTATATCACAAATTTATACTGTAGCACTCAGGATTACAGAGTTGCCCGGCAACATAATGCCCAATAATAATGGTGACCCTTATAGTGAAATATCTGCACCAACTCTTTCTTATCGAAGAGGATGAAGCTGGCACGGTCCTTTATTTTCTTGCCCTGCTACTTGTCATCGGGTGCGGTATGGCGCTTGGCCGCGCGACCGCCAATGCCCTCTTCCTGAAGCGCTTCGGAATTGACTACTTGCCACTGGTATACCTGGTGCAGGGTGGTGCGTGCTTTGTCACCAGCCTGCTTTACGCTGGGGTCGCCGATCTCATTCCGGCCGAGCGTTTCTTCAAAATACTGTTCGCCCTGCTCGCCACAACCGTGCTCGCATTCTGGCTGCTGATTTCGCTGACCGCTGATCCGTTCCTGTTTCCCACCTATTTTCTTTTTTACGAAGTCATTTCCGAAGTCTTGCTCATCCACAGCGCCTTGTATCTGAATCAGAATCTCAACACGCTGCAGGCGAAACGGCTGTCACCCATCATCTTCTCGGGCCTGCAGATCGGTACGATTATGGGCGGGCTTTTCCTGGCGGCTTATGCACCCATGCTTGGTACACGCAATCTTCTGGCGGTGTGGGTGACACTGCTGCTGACGGCCATGCTGATGGTCGCGCTGTGGCACCGGCGTAAAGGGCCATCACCGTATTTCCGCGCAGCGCGCAAATCCACTCACAGGCTGCGCCGCGTGACCGCACAGATCCAGCAGGGCTTTCGATTCGCCTTAGATTCTGAACTGCTGCGGTCCAGCACGGTCGCCATGGTTTTCATGGTAATTACGTACTATATAATCAGCTACAGTGTTAAGCGCATCTATACAGACACCTATGCAACGGTAGATTCGCTCACCGCTTTTTTCGGGCTCCTGACCATCTCGACAAGCGCACTGGCTTTGGTGTTGCAACTACTCCTCACCAACCGGCTGATTCGTCGCTTCGGTGTCCCCGCCGTCAACCTGTTTTATCCGCTGGCTTCGCTGGGGAGTTTCGCGGGAATGATTTTCAACCTGGGCTTACCAACTGCGGTTGCCGCCAGCGTAAACATCGAATCGGTAATGCCAGCCTTTCATAACCCGGTACGAACGATTTTTCTTAATGTGCTCCCGCAACATATCCAGGGACGGGCCCGCGCCATGTCGCTGGCCATTGTCCTCCCGGTTTCACTGTCGATATGCGGTATTCTGCTCTGGTTTCTGCAAAAACTCGATAACCCCCTTTAT
>JBHPFC010000067.1:0-15979 GCA_042576405.1 Pseudomonadota bacterium
GCTTTAAATGGGTCTCGCCACAAAAGCATGGATAACAGGCACCCTCAGCTTCCAGAGACCGGTAATAGCGGGCATAGATCTCTGACCGCGCTGACTGGTGATAGGGACCATGCGAACCGCCAGCGTCAGGGCCCTCTTGCCAGTCAAGACCCAGCCAGCGCAAGTCATCCATCAGCGCCTGTTCAAATTCCTGCTTGCTGCGTTCGGCATCCGTATTCTCGATGCGCAGCAGGAAAGTGCCTTGCTCACGCCTGGCATAGAGCGCATTAAACAATGCTGTGCGCAGATTGCCGAGGTGAATTTCGCCCGTCGGGCTGGGTGCAAATCGGGTCTTTACGGAAGGGTTGTGCATTAAATTTTCAAATTTCGGCCGGTAGAAACCCTGCGCATAGTATCAAAAATTGGTTGGTGGCGCGGAAACCGTTATGATACGCGACCGAACCGTATGACAGGAGATATTACCGTGACCGTGCGCATGCAAACCAACATGGGCTCCATCGTTCTGGAGCTGGATGCCGACAAGGCACCAGAGACTGTGGCAAACTTTCTCGAATACGCCCGTTCGGGTTTCTACGACGGCACCATCTTCCATCGCGTAATCCCCGGCTTCATGGTCCAGGGTGGCGGCTTTGAGCCTGGCATGTCGCAGAAAACCTGCCGGGAGCCGATCAAGAATGAAGCGGATAACGGCCTGCAGAACGATCTTGGCGCTATCGCCATGGCACGTACAAACGACCCCCACTCGGCGACTGCGCAGTTTTTCATTAATGCCAAAGATAATGGTTTCCTTAACCATACCGCTCCCACCGGGCAGGGCTGGGGCTATTGCGTATTCGGCAAGGTAACTGACGGACTGGACGTGCTTCAGGCTATCGAAAAGGTCGCGACTACCACTCGTGCCGGACACCAGGATGTACCGCAGGACGACGTGATCATTGAGAGCGTCGTCATCGAAGAATGACCAAAGCCTCTGTTCCGAACCTGATTATCCGGAACAGAGGTAAAGCAGTCGCAGCACGATGACATATCTCTTTATCTCCGACCTGCACCTGCACCCCTCGCGACCGCATATTATCGACGGCTTTCTCGCCTATCTGCAATCCATTCAGGGGCAAGCCCAGGCCCTGTATATCCTCGGTGACCTGTTTGAAGCCTGGGTCGGCGACGATCATCCGGAGGCAGCCTTTTTGCCGGTAAAGACAGCCCTTGCCCAATGTAATGCCAGCGGCACCCCAGTCCTGCTCATGCATGGAAACCGTGATTTCCTGATTGGGGAAACCTTTGCCCGCGAAACCGGCTGTAAATTGCTGGAAGACCCCGTGCTCCTGGACCTCCATGGGACCCGGACACTGCTGATGCATGGTGATTCGCTATGCACCGATGACCAGGAATATCAGCAGCTGCGCGGCCGCTTGCGCGACCCTGAATGGCAGCGCCAGGCGCTCTCATTACCGGTCGAGGAACGCCTGCAGCTGGCGCTGGAAGCGCGTGAACTAAGTGAACTGAGCTCGCGCGACAAGGACGAATACATTATGGATGTTAACCAGGGCGAGGTGCTTCGTACATTGACTGCCAGTGGTGCGGAACGCCTGATCCATGGCCATACTCATCGCCCCGGGGTACATGAATTTGAACACGAGGGAAGAACCCTGCAGCGCATTGTGCTTGGCGACTGGTATGAACTGGGCAGTGTGCTGGAGGTCGATGCCGAACGTTGCGAGCTGCGCACCCTGCCTATTTGCTGAACGGGCAACGATCCGACTGATCAGAACTCGCTGGTGCGCACCACAGTATAGTCATCCGGGATCACGAATAGCGACGACGGAACGGCGACATGCTCTTCAATGTCGACCAACTCACGCCTCTCGCCACTCGGACTCCATTCTGCGAGCAACATACCCTCAGCGAGATGGAAGTCATGTGCGTACAGATAACGCGCAAGGAAACAGTGCGTGCGCAGCTCGGGCGGCGTGTTGTTCATCGTTCTGGCCTGCTGAGCCGCGACCACATGACTGAAATCACGAAACACCTTGCGTTCATCGTCAAGAAAACCTGGAGCAATAACAGCTGATTTACACACCGTTTCACCAGCCAGCAGCTCAAGCGCAACCGGTGGCCGACCACCCACTTTGGGCGCCTGCGTATCCGCACGCCTCTCTATTCGCATCGCCAGCTCCTGCGGAGCTGCGTAGGTTTCCACCCCACCATCAATCTGCAGTATCGAACGGTTTTCGCCCACCACACTGTAAATAGTTTTTCGCTTGCGGTCGAAGAGCAGAAAATTTTCGCTATCAACGCCGTCATCAGACCGCAGGAAATCCGGCGTGACAATATACCTCACACGATACGGATCAACTCCCGGCTCCTGCTCCGCGTACCAGAGTATCGTTGCAGAAACATTATCACCGTCTGCCCTCACACTTGAGGCCAGCATGATCAACAAGCCCAACAGAATTGATTTTATCGTCATATAATCACAATCATTCAGTCTCTGGAAGCGCCAAGCTTCTCCAGGTACTGCATCTCCTTTTCGTTAAATCCCGCCTTCAGGCGAGCCTCATAATGAAACGGTTTCTTGATCTGGCCCGGTACGTACTCTTCGAGTAAACCGGCAAATGTTGCCTCCGGATCCTGGCCACGCTGTTCGCACAGGTAACGATACCAGCGGCTTCCGATTTCCACGTGGCCTATCTCGTCACGCAAGATAATTTCCAGGACCTTTACCGCTGCATTATCGCCAGCCTGCTGCAAACGTTTCAGGATCCCCGGAGTGACATCCAGCCCTCGCGCCTCAAGTACGCGCGGTACCAGCGCCATACGCACCAGCGGATCATGTGCCGTCTTGCAGGCCATCTCCCAGAGCCCATTATGCGCATCAAATTCTCCATACACATAGCCCAGATCTTCCAGCCGCTCACACAACAAACGGAAATGCAGCGACTCTTCGTGGGCTACCCTGGACCAGTCACGGTAATATTCGGCGGGTAAACCACGGAAACGGTACACCGCATCCCAGGCCAGATTAATGGCATTGAATTCGATATGCGCCAGCGCATGTAAAAGGGTAGCCCGGCCTTCTGCAGTACCCAGCCTTCGCCTGGGTAATTCACGCGGCTTTACCAGGTGTGGCCGCGACGGTCTCCCGGGCTCACCAATTGGCGCAGGCAGTTTATTCTCGTCAAGGTTTAGCTCCCCACTTAGCAGGCGGCCATAAACCTCATCGGTCAAGGCACACTTTTCCGCCGGATCAGCGCACTTGATGCACAATTCCGCCAGTGTAAACAGGCTGTTATTTATATCTGTCATTTATTATATAAATCATAATGTTATCGCCTGATAAATTATTTTAATCGGGTATTTTTCAAAGGATTATTTTGACACCCGGACGGACAGAGTCCATCCTGAAATCATTACAATTCGTGGGACGACCCAAAATGACTAAACAAGAGCACGTCCTCGAAGTCTACGAACCCTACGATTACCAGGGTGACAATCCGATCCACGCCGCCGGAGTAAGTGTTCTGCCGGGCCCCATGCGCGACGAGTACTACCTGGTACAGGTTGAAAACCCGTTCCAGATCGGCGCAGCAGAAGTTGAACTGCTTCTGATCCAGCCACGCTACAACGGTGACAAAATAGACCGGGCCGTATCCAGCACGTGTACGGTCAATATTTCCAGGGTAATTCATGCACTCAATCCGGATCCTGGCGAACGCCTGAGCTTTGAAGATTTCGTCCGCTGGGGGGTCGGTAAAATCAGCCTGTCATCCTTCTGAGCTCAATCGCGCTGCAATTGAATCCGGCCACTGACCTGCACGTTTACACGGCTGGTGCCCTGCTCAATCGTCGGCGCAGATAAGGACGCCCGACTAACCAGCGAAGCGGCTTCTGCCCGCATGGGTATCGGCTGGCGCACACCACCAGTATGTATCGACATGTCCACCAACCCGTAATCCCCGGCATCCAGCGAACGACTGATTAGCGTGGCACGTTTCCGGAATGCTGCCAGAGCCTCTTCGATCAAGGCAGATTCAACAGTCGCAAGTTTTTCCGGTGACACCGAAAACTGCAGCGACTGTATTTGCAGGCGTTCCTGCAAATCACCCAACACTTTGCTTAAAACGTCTACATCACCCGATTCCAGCTGCAGATCCTGACGCCCACGCCAACGAACAATTTTTTTGTCATCGTATACCGGGTATGTTTGGTAACTACCACTTTGCGTCTTTATTGCTGTTTGGTTTTTCATCTGTTGCACAGCCCAGTGCATGTCGGTATTAATCTGCTCGGCCAGCTTGGCGGGATCCCGGTTTTCGGCTGTCGCACTGAGTATGGCAACGACACGATCATTATCAACATCCCTGCCAGCCTCAACCTGGAAGTTGACCTGGTCCTCAACTTTATCCTTGTCAGCACTGGCGAGTGGCGACCAAACGGATAACGGAGCCACACATAACAGCAACAGTCCTAATCGTTTCTTCATCACTTTACTCCTTCAAACCACGCGCCAGATCCGCACAGAGATCGTCCACGGTTTCGAGACCAACAGCTACCCGGACCAGGCCGTCTGTGATACCTGACTCGGCAAGCTGCCCGGGTGTCAGGCGCCCATGTGTTGTCGTCGCCGGGTGCGTAATAGTGGTCTTGGTATCGCCAAGGTTGGCAGTAATCGAACACACCCGGGTTGCATCAATTAACCGCCATGCCGCGTCCTGCCCTCCATCCAGCTCAAACGATACAATGCCACCAAACCCCTGCTGCTGGCGGGCCGCCAACTCATGCTGCGGGTGTGAAGCCAGGCCGGGATAGTGCACCCGACTGACCTGTTCCTGATCTTGCAACCATTCGGCAACATGCTGTGCAGATTCACAGTGCGCACGCATACGCAACGACAGGGTCTCCAGCCCTTTCAGGAAAACCCACGCATTGAAAGGGCTCATGGTCGGGCCACAGGTGCGCAGGAAACCGTATACTCCCTCACCAACGACAGCATCACTGCCAACCACCGCCCCGCCAACACAACGCCCCTGCCCGTCCAGGTATTTGGTCGCAGAATGGATAACGATATCTGCACCCAGCTCCAGTGGACGCTGCAAGGCAGGTGTGCAGAAGCAGTTATCCACCACCAGGAGACAGTCGTGTTTATGTGCAAGTTCCGCAAGCGCGCTGATATCAGCAACTTCTGTTAACGGGTTTGAGGGTGTCTCCAGGAACAACAGACGGGTCTCGGGGCGAATGGCCTGCTCCCATGCACCCAGATCGTGCTGTGCTACGAAGCTGGTCTCAATACCAAACTTCTGCAAGTAGTTGTTGAACAACAATGTTGTACTGCCGAATATACTGCGCGAAGAGACAATATGTGCGCCTGCAGACAGCAGCCCCGCACAAGTTGCATAGATGGCCGCCATACCGGAAGACGTCGCCACGCAGCGTTCACCACCTTCAAGCGCTGCCAGACGCTCTTCAAAGGTGCGCACCGTTGGATTAGTAAAACGCGAATAAATATTCCCCGGTTTTTCACCGGAAAAACGTGCAGCCGCATCCGCCGCACTGCTGAATACATAGCTGGATGTGGGAAAAATCGGTTCCGCATGTTCATGTTCACCGGTGCGCCGCTGGCCGGCGCGCACCGCTAAAGTTTCAAACCCGAGAGGAAATTCCTGGTCGGACATATTGATCACCCTGTCAAACAAACTCAGACGAAAACAGCAGGCACAAAAAAACCCGCCTCCGACCAATCACGAAAGCAGGTGCTAACGCTTTAGCCGAATTTATTAAGCGCCCGCAAGCTGACATCTCAAATCGGCGCATTGGTTGAAGACTAGACCGGCCCTGCCGACCGCGTCAAGCATTATTGTGCAGCTCAATTACTTCATGATCCGAAGCGCGCCTTTCCTGCTTGGCCGCATCGCTGCGCAAATATTCAAGATGATCCAGGTAATCAATCGTGACGCCACCCGTTACATACTCACCGGTAAATACCGAACAATCAAATGCTGTGATTCCCGGATTACCCTTTTGCACGGCCTGCACCAGATCCTCGAGATCCTGGTAAATCAGCCAGTCAGCGCCAATGGCGGCAGCGATTTCATCTACTGTGCGGCCATGCGCGATAAGCTCATCCTTGATTGGCATATCGATGCCATAAACATTCGGATACCGCACCGGTGGCGCTGCCGAGGCAAAATAGACATTACTGGCGCCGGCATCACGCGCCATCTGGATGATCTGCTGCGAAGTCGTGCCACGCACTATGGAATCATCCACCAGCATGACATTCTTGTCCTTGAATTCAAGATCGATCGCATTAAGTTTCTGACGGACAGATTTCTTGCGCTGCTGCTGACCAGGCATTATGAAGGTCCGACCTATATAGCGGTTCTTGATAAAGCCCTCGCGGTATTTGACCCCCAGGCGAAAGGCCAGCTGCAAGGCGGAAGTGCGACTTGTATCAGGGATGGGAATAACCACATCAATGTCATGTTCCGGCCGTTCACGCAAAATCTTGTCTGCGAGTACTTCACCCATACGCAGGCGTGCCTTGTAAACCGAAATGTTGTCTATGATGGAATCCGGCCTGGCCAGATAGACGTGCTCAAAAATACAGGGTGCATAAGCCGGCTTCTCGGCACATTGCCGTTTGGCCAGACCACCGTCCCTGCCCAGAAACACAGCCTCCCCGGGGCGAACATCATCGATGATCTCAAAACCCTGCGGATCAAGCGCAACACTTTCCGAGGCCACCATATAATCGGTGCCATTATCAGTTTCCCGCTTGCCATACACCAACGGCCTTATACCATTCGGATCGCGAAACGCGACAATACCAAAGCCGGTTATCATTGCGACGGTTGCATAAGCGCCCTGGCAACGTCTATGCACGCCGGAAACGGCAGCAAACACATCGTCTTCGGTTATTTCCAGCTTGCCCCGCCGCTGCAGCTCGTGAGCAAATACGTTAAGCAATATTTCCGAATCCGACTCGGTATTGATATGGCGCAGGTCTTCACGAAACAAATTTTGTTTGAGTTCCTCAGCATTCACCAGGTTGCCGTTATGCGCAAGCGTTATACCGTAGGGAGAATTAACATAGAAAGGCTGGGCTTCCGCCGAGCTTTCACAACCTGCTGTCGGATAGCGTACGTGCCCGATACCCATGTTGCCGCGCAGGCGAAGCATATGACGGGTATGAAACACATCCCGCACCAGACCGTTGTTCTTGCGCAAGTACAACTGGCTACCTTCGCAGGTCATAATGCCTGCAGCGTCCTGACCTCGATGCTGCAGCACCGTCAGTGCATCGTAGATTGCCTGATTAACAGATTCAGTGGATACTATTCCAACAATGCCACACACGGCTAAGTCACCCTCAAAAATGGATATCTTCAGCGATATCGGGAGGGAGAAATCCCCTCAACCATATCGCCACGTCCTGGAAGTGGGTCAATAATAGTGACTCTCTCCACCAGGGGTCTTCCGGCAACGTTGTCAAACCCGCCAACATGACCATAACTGCCACGATTACAATTCCACGTGCAATACCAAACACCATGCCCAATGCACGGTCTGTTGCGCTCAAGCCTGTCTTTGAAACCAGCTGCCCGGCGAGGTAACCGATCAGCCCACCGATCAACACCGTGGCGATAAACAACATCGCAAATCCAAGAACATCGCGAATCGACGGAGTATCGATCCAGCGTGCCAGCCAGTTGGACAAGTCATGGAAAAACAGCATCGCCACCCACAGCGCCACAATCCAGCTCGCCAGCGACACAGCTTCTTTAACGAAACCACGCCAAAGACTGAGTAGCGCCGAAATCCCGATAATGCCGAGCAGGATAAAGTCAATCCAGATCAAATGCCTGCTCCACGCAATTCCAGGGTGCGCCACCCGTTACCAGCCAATGCATGCCGCGCATTTTACTCGAAGATGGTGGTCATAAACAGCGGATCAGGGATAGGAAAGCACACGCCCTTTCAGGTTAAGCTGCTTGTCCAGTTTGGCCTGGTCGCGATCCGCTTCGGCACGCTCCAGATAAGGCCCGACTCGCACACGATAGAGGGACTTTGCATCGACACGCACTTTTTCAACCTGGGTAACAAAGCCTGCTTTGCGCAGCTTGTCGCGCAGACGCAGCGCATTCTGCTCACTGGAAAAACTTCCCATCTGCACTACCCAGTTACCCAAAGGTCCTGCCGGCTTGGCGGGTTCAGGCGTGGTGGCCGGTTTTGGCGGCACAGGCAACGGCTCAACTTTTGGCTCGGGAGCGGCAATCTCCACCTCTGCCGTCTCGTTCGGCTGCGATTGCAACTCGTCACCCGGGTTTGGTGGAACGGCAATATCAGCCTGCACCACCGCCACGTCCGCCTCGACAGGCACATCACCGGCATCGGGAAAGTCACCCAGTTCCATGCTGGAACGCTGCCCGGTCAACTCCGGGAGAGGTTCCATCTCCGGTACGAGCTCACTATTGGGCCCCTCAAGCAACATCGGTATAAAAATCACCCCGAGAGCAACCAGCACAACTGCGCCCACCAGGCGCTGTTTCAACAGAAAGTCCATCTTGCCTCTCAGTTCAACATTGGATTCAGCGCAGACCATTCTGCCACAGTATGGAATGAGCCGCAGACCAGTACGCGGTCACCAGCTTTCACCGCAGGACGCAAATAGTCCAGGGCGTCACTGGGCATTTTACAAACATGCACGGACTGGCCACTGACATGATCACGAATCAGCCCGGCCAGCTTGTCGCCGGCAAAAGCCCGGTCAACCGACAGACCAGTTGCGTACCATACGTCTACAAGATCGAGTAAGGGCGTCAAAAAATGGGCTACCTCTTTATCCCGCATCATGCCGACAACAGCATGAGTGCGTCCGGCAACCGGTGTCAGCCGCAGCGCATCAGCCAGTGCCTCTGCAGCCTGCGCATTATGTGACACATCCAGTACCTGTTCCACCGACCCGGAAATGCGCTGGATTCTGCCGGGAAGCGACATCCATTTGAGTCCGGCTGCTCGAGTCTTTTGATCGACCGGCAGACTGTTATCCAACAATTCCAGCACCTGCATCACTCCAGCCGCATTCGCCAACTGGTGACCTCCATGCAGTGCCGGAACCGGTAGATCGCGAAAACTGGACTGCGCCCCCTGCCAGTGCCAGTGACGTCCGCTGTGACTCAACCGGAACTCGCGACCAAGCCGGTACAGAGGCGCGCCCACACGCTGTGCTTCCTGCTCAATCGCGTCGGGACAGTGGCTGTCCGAACAGACCACGGGGCGACCTGCCCGCATAATGCCGGCTTTTTCTCGCGCTATAGCTTCACGGTCTTCGCCAAGCCAGGCCGTGTGATCAATACCAATAGTGGTAATCAACGCGACATCGGCATCTACGATGTTAACTGCATCGAGTCGCCCGCCAAGACCGACTTCAAGTATGGCGATATCAAGAGTTTGCTGCGAAAAGATATCCAGCGCGGCCAGCGTTCCGAATTCAAAATAGGTCAGTGAGATGTCGCCCCGCCGGGCATCAACGCGTGCAAATGCGTCGCAGAGCAGACCATCTTCAACCGCCTCCCCCATGAGGCGCACACGCTCGTTATAGTTAAACAGGTGTGGAGAAGTATAGGCACCCACCCGGTAGCCGGCACGCAACAGTATGGCTTCCAGCAACGCCACACTGGAACCTTTGCCATTGGTCCCGGCTACGCTGATAACCAGGGGTGCCGGCTGACGGCAGGCCAACCGGTCGGCCACAGTACCGACACGCGCCAGCCCCAGTTCAATGCTTTCAGGATGCAGGGTTTCCTGCCAGTCCAGCCAGTCCTGTAAACGAGAGAATCGCGCAGCCTGCGCCATCAGCGGCAAGCCCCCTGCTAGCCAGTGGGAGACATCAGTTGAGTGGTGCGTGGTGGGTCAGTATAGCCAGCATCGATGCAATACGTTCGCGCATTTCGCGGCGATCAACAATCGAATCGACAGCACCATGCTCAAGCAGGAATTCACTGCGCTGGAAACCTTCGGGCAGCGTTTCGCGCACTGTCTGTTCGATAACGCGCGGGCCGGCAAATCCGATCAACGCTTTGGGTTCAGCAATGTTGATGTCACCCAGCATCGCCAGACTCGCCGACACTCCACCCATAGTTGGATCAGTCATCACCGAAACAAACGGGATACTCGCACGCGACAGGCGCGCCAGGGCAGCACTTGTCTTTGACATCTGCATCAATGAAAACAGCCCTTCCTGCATACGTGCACCGCCACTCGCAGAAAAACACACCAACGGCACATTGTGATCCAGGCTGGCATTAACCGCACGGACGAAACGCTCACCGACAACTGATCCCATGGAGCCACCCATAAAGCCAAAGTCAAAAGCGGCTGCAACCAGCGGCACACCCTCAACCTGCCCACGCATGACAATCAGCGCATCATCCTCTCCCGAGGTTTTCTGGGCCAGCTTGATACGATCCGTGTATTTCTTGCTGTCTTTAAACTTCAGCGGGTCGGTAGGCTGAAGCCCCGCACCTATTTCTTCACGCGGTTCCGCATCAAGAAACAGGTCAAGCCGCCGGCGCGCACTGATGCGCATATGATGGTCACACTTGGGACACACATCCTGGTTACGCTCCAGCTCCGTGCGATACAGGACAGCATCGCAGGCGCTGCATTTGCTCCATAGTCCCTCCGGGACAGTGCGCTTGTCCTTGCTTTCAGTTCTGATGCGCGACGGCATCAGCTTCTCAAACCAGCTCATTTCAGTTCCTACCCTGTCTGCTTGTCAGTGGCTATGGAAGCCGTCTGATCCATAGCCGCACGCATATCAGCGATCACTTGCGGCGCTTCAGAGACAATGCGCTCCGGCGTGTTCTCCAGGGCGGCAATGCGATTAATCAGCGCGCTACCCACCACAACCGCATCCGAGAACCTGCTAATCGCCGCAGCTGTCTCGGCATCACGAATACCGAAACCCACCCCGACCGGCAGCGAAGTATGGCGGCGTATTTCAATTAACTTGTCTTCCACTGACTGGATATCCAGCCGGTTTGCACCGGTCACGCCCTTGAAGGACACATAGTAAAGAAAACCTCCACCACACCCTGACATTAACGCAATGCGCTCTGCATTACTGTTTGGCGCTGCAAGAAAAATAGAATCCAGCTGCTGTGCTTTCAGCGCGGTGACCAGGTCATGTCCTTCTTCAGGCGGCAGGTCGACGGTCAATACGCCGTCTACACCGGCACTCGAAGCGGCACTCGAAAACTCGTCGTACCCCATCACTTCCACTGGATTGAGGTAGCCCATAAGCACAACGGGCGTTTCATTGTCCCGCTCGCGGAACTCGCGCACCATGTCCAGCACATTGTGCAAGCCGACATGATGCACCAACGCACGTTCACAGGCAGCCTGAATGGTCGGACCGTCAGCCATGGGGTCGGAAAACGGCACTCCCAGCTCAAGAATATCTGCGCCGGCATCGACGAGCGCATGCATCAGCGGCACGGTCACCGTGAGTTGCGGGTCACCCGCAGTTATATAAGGAATCAGTGCGGTTCGTCCCTGCGTGCGCAGCGAGTCAAAACGACCTGCGATGCGACTCATACCTTGATACCTTCTATAGCTGCCACGGTATGAATATCCTTATCACCGCGACCGGACAGATTGATAACAAGAATCTGATCCTTGTCCATGGTCGGTGCCAGCTTGCGTGTGTAGGCAAGCGCATGGCTGGATTCCAGCGCAGGGATAATGCCTTCGGTACGCGTCAGCTCGTGAAATGCCTGCAGCGCTTCCTGATCCGTTGCTGCCACATACTGTGCTCGGCCAATGTCTTTCAGCCAGGCGTGCTCGGGACCAACACCCGGGTAATCAAGCCCCGCCGATACCGAATGTGTCTCAGTAATCTGGCCGTCGCTGTCTTCCATCAGGTAAGTGCGATTACCGTGCAACACACCCGGTTTGCCGGCACACAGCGGTGCCGCATGGCGGCCGCTTTCGATACCATCTCCGCCACCTTCAACACCATACATGGCTACGCTGTCATCATTCAGGAATGGATGAAACAATCCAATGGCATTGGACCCTCCACCGACACAGGCGATTAATGCGTCCGGCAGCCGTCCCGTCTGATCCAGAACCTGGGCGCGGGCTTCCCGCCCGATCACCGCCTGAAAATCACGCACCATGGCGGGATAGGGATGCGGCCCGGCAACCGTGCCAATAATATAGAAGGTGTCGTCCACATTGGTAACCCAGTCGCGCATGGCTTCGTTCAACGCATCTTTCAGCGTTTTTGAACCGGATTCCACGGAAACGACTTCGGCACCCAGCAGACGCATACGGTACACATTGATCGCCTGACGCTGGATGTCCTCGGCGCCCATATACACCACACACTGCATACCGTAGCGCGCAGCCACTGTAGCCGAGGCGACACCATGCTGCCCGGCACCTGTTTCCGCTATGATGCGGTTTTTGCCCATGCGACGTGCCAGCATGGCCTGACCAACGGTGTTATTCACCTTGTGGGCGCCGGTGTGGTTCAGGTCCTCGCGCTTCAAATAAATCTGCGCACCACCCAGTTCCCGGCTCCAGCGCTCGGCGTGATACAACGGCGACGGCCGGCCCACAAACTGCGCCAGGTCTTTATCGAGTTCGGCCTGAAAGGACGGGTCCTGGCAGTATTTTTCATAGGCCTGGGTCAACTCCTGAAGGGGCCCCATCAGGGTTTCCGCCACGAATCGGCCGCCATAAGGCCCAAAATGTCCACCGGCATCCGGCAGGTCTGTCAACGGCACAGATTCAGCTGCGCGCCCGGCTTGCATCACCACGTTCTACACCTCGCATAAATGCTTGAATTTTTTCCCTGGACTTAATGCCCTTCTGCTGTTCCACACCACTACTAACATCGACCGCATAGGGTTGCGTCTGTTCAATGGCAAGCGCCACATTATCAGGCGTCAGTCCGCCGGCGAGAATCATCGGGCGTTCACCGGCTTGCGGAAAACCAGCCCAGTCAAAGGACAAACCGCCACCACCGTGGATATCAGGCTGGTAAGCATCCAGCAAAAATCCACTGGCGTGTGGGTGAACCTGCATGATTGCCCCGGGATCCACACCTGTTTGCATGCCAATAGCCTTGATATACGGCCGTCCATAGCCCTCGCACACCCCACTGTCCTCACCACCATGAAACTGCAGCAGGTCGATTGGAACCTCGCTCAGCACCGCTTCGACCTGCTCGCGAGGCGCGTTCACAAACAGCCCGACAACGCTGACAAATGGCGGTAAATCCGCACAAATTTCCCGCGCCCGCTGCACGTCTACATAGCGAGGGCTGGCTGCATAGAACACCAGCCCAATCGCGTCCACACCGGCTCCTGACGCCGCCTGCGCATCCTCGACCCGGGTAATTCCACAGATTTTAACTCGGGTACGCATAGAGCTTGGGGCTAGGCAGTTACTTAGGGTGGGGTATGCTAGCAGAATCGGAGCTGTTCCGGGAATTTAGTGGCCAATTACCGGGTTATCCGTAGACCGGAACTAGCCCTGCTGGCGCCACGCCAAAGGCTTCGGGATAGCTGACACCAACCAGATACAGGCCACTGGCCGGAGCCGTCACCCCACCCCGGGTACGATCGCGCAGCGCCAGTATTTCACTGACCCATTCGACGGGTCGCTTGCCACAGCCCACCGTCATCAGCACGCCAGCAATGTTACGTACCATGTGGTGAAGGAAGGCATTGGCCTGAATATCCAGGTAGAGAAAATCGCCGCTGCGCCTGACCTCCAGCCGTTGCACAGTGCGCACCGGATTCCGTGCCTGACAGGCGACGGCACGGAATGAGCTGAAATCATGCTCACCGACTAACAGATCGGCGCCCTGCTGCATCAAGCCGACATCCAGGGGACGATGTTGCCAGCTGACACGATGACGGAGCAACGCACTGGATACGCTTCGATTCAGGATTACATAGCGGTAGCGTCTGGATTGTGCAGAAAAGCGGGCGTGAAATTCGGCATCCACTGGCTGCGCCGACAACAAACCGACACTGTCGGGTAGATTGGAGTTAGTCCCCAGCACCCAGGAACGGTTGCTGCGCGATACCTCGCTATCGAAGTGAATGACCTGCCAGGTTGCATGCACGCCGGTATCAGTGCGGCCGGCACACACGATCTTTACAGGGTGATCCGCCACCTTCGATAACGCCTGCTCGACGCTGGCCTGTACCGAGGGCGCATGATCCTGCCGCTGCCAACCGCAGAAACCGGTACCGTCATATTCAACAGTACAAACGCAACGTGTCATCGGATCAGCTATTTATTTTTGATATAGAGGTTGTCATCAAAACTGGCTACCCAGCCCGGGCGCAGCGCCACCATGGCGGTCATAATCATACCGTTGATGACAGCCTCTGCGAAAAACATCAGTGGTAAATAGGGTAAATACTGGTAGCCCAGCCACTCGCTGCTGGCAGCATCAACTCCAAGCATAATCAGGGCACCCAGCAAACTAACACCCAGAATCGACAACCCGGCAGCAAGAAAACCGTTGACGTAGACATAAACGAAGAAGTTATACGGCAACCTTCGCCGGGCAAAGCGCAGTAATAATTCGGTAATCAGAACCGGCACACAACCTGTTACCAGTGCATTCAGGCCCAGCGTGCTCCACTGGCCGTCCTGGGCGATAACTGAGCCGGCAGTCACAAGCACCGCGGCAATCACAGCATAGGCCCAACCGAACATCAAAGTCACCGCCGTTACGCCCAACACATGGAAGTTCAACGCCGGCAAAACACCGGCTCGGGTGTTCCAGAGCAACAGCACCACCACGCAGGCACCGAGAAAGACATGTAGAAACTCGTTGTTCCATAGCCGTTTCAGCGGCACACGCCAGAGTGCTGCCAGCACCACAAAGAATAATGCTGCATTGGCTACCCAGAACAGGGCTTTGGGAAATATATGGGCGGGAAAATCCAAACGGTAACCTGCAGACCAGCGAACCTACTTCCAGTCAGTGCAGTATAACCGGTACCCGCATAAAAAAATCCCCGCGAAAGCGGGGATTTTCCAGGTTTCTGTAATGGAGCTCAGGCCATTTGCCCGAGAATTCCCCGAGCCTCTTCCTTTTGCTCTTCGCTACCCTCTTCCATGACTTCGTCCAGAATGCTTTTTGCTCCGTCCGGGTCACCCATATCTACATAGGCGCGCGCCAGATCCAGCTTGGTGGAAACCTCGTCCATATCAGCCAGCTCGCCATCACCCTGAACTTCTTCTTCGTCAGCACTATCGCTGACTTCCATATCGAAGTCTTCAAGGTCGATATCCAGCGGACTGACCTGATCGAGCACGTCTGGCTCGACACTGTCCATATCAACATTAACCTCGGTGGCCTCATCGACTACATCTGGCGGGGTGAATTCAACACTGTCAGGTTCATCTTCCTTTGCCTGCTCGAAAGACAGATCGATGTCAAAATCGAGCCCTTCTTCGTCAGTTGCTTCAGCGCTGATATCGCCGGGTTCGGTAGCCGATGGCTCCCCGGCATCCATATTGAAGTCCAGATCTTCAGACAGGACATCGATGTCATCCATGTTATCGCTGGCTTCCGGCGCTTCCTCAGCCTGGTACAGAGGATTGTCCGGGCTGAGTTCACGTCCCATCTCAGCAATTTTTGCCCACGCAGGTGAGCTGGTGTTTTCCAGCTTTGCCAGCATCGTCTGGGCGTGCCCGTCAAAGGCTGACTGATTCTTGCCCGCGAGGAATACTTCAAGGAGTTTGAGATTCAGATCTTCGCGCTCGCTGTCTTTATCAAGAGCATCCTTGATCAGATCCTCGGCCTGCTGGAAACGGCCATAAGCAAGGTATACATCAGCTTCAGCCAGTGGATCGGCTTCACCATCACTCTTGAGCGAACCCATGTCGCTGACAGCAAACTCGGATAGTAGCGAGGACTCGGCACTCTTGCTCTGCGAAGCAG
>JBHPFC010000068.1:0-15924 GCA_042576405.1 Pseudomonadota bacterium
AAGGCAAGAAAGGCAAGAAAGGCAAGAAAGGCAAGAAAGGCAAGAAAGGCAAGAAGAAATAATTGAACGGCAAGTTCACCTGGTACAACACTGGCAGGTTTTCGTGCCTGATTACCTCATGGGGCTTGTGCTCTGATTTGACCGCTGTCAGTTAAACGAATGGCAAAGTGAAGCGCCTGTCAGGGCAGGGGTGACAGGCTGACATTCACCGGCATCCGGTCACCGGGGTGATAGGACAGTCGCGTGGTGGATGTGTAACCGCGATAGCTGTAGGTCACCCGATAGGCAGTCACCTTCTCCCGGGGCTGTTTTTCTACAATGGTTTTGCAGGAACGTTGTGCCTGCCAGAGTCGGTTCTGTTGGCGGATATCTTCGCCGATGGTAGCTGACACCGACGTGAACTCGCGCGCAGCGCTATCCGGATCGGTGCAAACCCTGCGTGTAACCGGAGCGTAGATTGTCTCGATGATTGGCTGCACGTTCACCACGGTTGCATAAGTCTGGAAGGCTTCGGCACTTGCCGTATGCGAGGCGTATAACAAAAAAAGTATGTGCAATGTCCGCTTCATGATTCCTGGAACCCTATGGCTGCAAGCAGTTGCTGCCCCCGCGCCAGTTCTGTTTGGTCGGCATACAGCATGACAACATCGAAGCCTTTGTCCGGTCGCCGGAACCAGTCCAGACGGATATCACCAAAGCCCGGCTGCAGTCTGTCGACAAAAGCCGCTGCCCGGTAGGGGCGGGAAAAACGGATAATGAACAACCGGCCCTGATCCGAGTAGGGGCTGGGGGTTGCACCGCGTGGTTGTTTCCGGCTTCCGTTCAGGACGTAGTCAAGATGGCGTGAAATATAGCTGCTGTACCACACGGCGCCATCAGGAAGCTTGCCGCCGGATACCGGGATTCGGGATGGCCCGTAGTTGTATGCCGCCAGCGCACGGTGCATGTTTCCCTGGTAGCGTTCCAGCAGTTCCTTGAGATAGCGTGTGCCGGCCTCGACGTTGGTGCACGGTTCCAGCAGGTCGGACAATCGGTTCAGCCCCAGGTGCTTTGCCGTGCCGGGCCAGAGTATCTGCATCAGTCCGTAGGCGTTGGCGTGCGACCGGGCTTCGGGTTTGAAATCACTTTCACCGCGGGCGACTGCCAGTAACAGGGTTTCCGGCAACTGATGGGTTGCGGCGGCTCGCTTGAAACAATGCGCATAGGGAAACTGCAGTGCCGGTTGGGTCTGCGCTGCGGTCTTCGAGAAGGCCTGCCATCGGCTTTCCAGTGCGCCGGCGTCAATCGACGCGCCAGTTTTGGCGATTGCCGGTGCAGCGACAAGCAGTGAAAGACACAGGATCAGGGTAGCTTCGAGTCGCAACATGACTATTCCAGTTTCAGCCCGGTGATGGTTTCAATGTGCTCGATCCTCGCCAGGCGTTCTGTTTCGTTCCGGAAGCTGAATGCCACCCGGTATTTCCCCGGTCCTGTATTGATGACATCCACGGGTACCTGGGTGGCCAAAGTCAGGCGCCCCGCGAAACCCTGTGCCGCCCACGTGCTGCGGAACGGACTCCAGAACAGATAGGTACCGTTACCGCTTTGATTGATCGGCAGGTGGGCCAGCTCCATGCTGGAAGCTTCGAAACCATTCTGCAGCTGATCATCGACGGTAGCGACCACAGGATCTGGTGGAGCCGGTACGCCGGATTCCTGCCCGGGCTGTACCACATCCGCTGCTGCGACCAGGGCCGCGGACGCCTCCGCAGGTTCCTCCAGTGTGTCGTCTACAGCAGCTTCCATGAAACCGCTCTGTGGTTCAGCAGCGGCCGTCACGGACTCAGGATTCGGCGGAACCGGCACTTCAGGTTCAGCCTCTGCGGGCACAACATCCACTTGTTCGGCTATAGCATCAACTATCGCTGAAAGTTCTTCTGCTGTGGGGTTCCCGGTGGTTGCTGTAAATGTTTCCGGCTGCGGGTCCTCCTGAATATCCAGGACCAGCAGGAAGGCCGCGATGGTCAGGCCAACGCCGGCCAGGAATCCTGTTATTCTCATCATGGTATACGCCTTGCGGTCCAGACTGCGTGGTTACTGTTGGTGGTTATCAGGTGGTCGAGCTTGCCCAGCCACTGGTCGATGCTGCTGTTGTCAGCGTGCATGCCTGTGCTATCTCCACAGGCATCGGGCAGGACCTGCAGGAGCCCATTGAACTGTTGCGCCAGTTCCGACCCGCTGACAGCGATGGCGTAGACGGTGGGCCAGTCCGAGTTGGAAAAACGCGCGGCGGGGAACAGATAGCTGCGCTTTGCCCATGTGCCCGCGGTTGAATCGTGGCTATTACCGCAGGTCCCGGATGACAGGCGGCTGATGCCGTGTTTGGTCCCGTGCACGAAAACGAACACCTGGTCAGCCCGTTCGACGCTCAGCTCCAGCACCGGGCAACCCTCCACCAGTGGTGTACCGCTCTGTTGCGTTGTGCAACGGATACTGTCGCCATTGCTGCTGTACCGGCGTACCAGTTCCATTCCGGCAATAGCCGGCTTTCCGTTGCGCACCTCCTGCTTTTCCAGCCGCCTTGGCTCCAGGCGGCCACCTGCCGGTTGCATGCTGACGTAGGTGGCGGTGTCCATGCCAACGAGATGTTCGCCCGAATTTTTCGGGTGCAATACCACCCATACCTGGTACAGACCGGACTGGATCTCGTAGGCTTCACCGCGCAGGTGGAAATTCGATTCCTTTTTCGTGTCCGTGACACGTACCTCGCGGTAACGCGAGAGGTTGTTACCGATAAGGCTCAGCAGGGTACGCAACCCGGGTTGATCGGATTTCAGCGATTCCACGTAAATGACCAGGTCCTCCTCGTCCTGCTGACGCAGCAGGCAGCTCAGGTTGTTGGCAAGATAGGTGGCCGCCAGGTCCGGATGTCCGGAATTGAAAGGCAGCACTCTGAGACCGCGCAGGGACTCATCGGTGCGACGCTCCTGCAAGGCGCGTAATTCGTTGGACGTCAGGGATCCTGACCAGCTCTTGCCGAACCCGCTGACCCATTCGCCGGCCCGCACATCCAGGGCACGCACCGAGGTCCGATACTGCGCAGTCGCGGTGCGGGTGATCTCGATGCCGATGTAATAGTTCGCATCACGTATTCTTCCGCACTGCACCTGGTCAAGCCGGCGATGGTGCTGGGCCTGTTGCTGCTGCGGTTGCCAGGGCAGGCGTACGCGTGCGTCAGCGAGCAGTTTGTCCATGACCTGGTCGCGTATGCTGCGGGTCAGACCGTCTATGTCCGGTTGAATGTCAGAGCCATCGAGTCTAACCAGAATAACGGGCTCGCCCCGGAACCTTGGGTGCTCGCTGAGTTGGTCTGCCAACCAGGGTGCAAGCTCGATGTCGAGCCAGCGCTGCAGCGATGAATCCTCGTCCTGTGACAGACGGGCAGGGTGCTGCGCGCAACCAGCTGAAAGCAGCGCGGTCAGGGTGACAAGGAGAGTGAAGAGTCTGCTCACAAGCATGTCACTCTGCCTCCAGGGTTACCTGGCCGCCGGCACCTATCACCAGACTGCCACCCTGTAGACCAGTGGTCAGGGATGCTATTGCTTGTTTTGTTGCGGGGGGAAGTTGCACGCCCCAGACGACAGATGACTGCGCGAGTCGGCCCACCGACTTTTCCAGGGTCCGCACGTAATCAGGCGGTACTGTTGACGGTGCCATTTCGTGAAACCATCCCGGGAACGCGTCATGTGCGAAGGCCGGGCTGCCTTTACCCAGTGACAGACGCCAGGCCTGTTTGTCAGCCATTCCATACAGGCTGACTGTTCCGCTGGCCACCAGGCGGTGCAGTGCCTCGGCAGAGGCAAACCTCAGGGTGAAACCTTGTTTCGCTGGTCGGGTTACCGGCGACAGACGTTTTTCGATGACAGGTGAGCGCGGTGTTGCTGCCCGCTGCTTGTTCAGGACATCGGTCCGTTCGCGGATTTCAGCAAGCTTGTTCCGCTCCTCGCTGAGTTTCGGCTGGAGTTTGCGTAGCGCGTGTTCCTGCTTCTGTGCAGCCTGCTGAATCCGGGCCAATTCATCGCGGCCCTGCGCAAGCTGGCGTTTCAGCACTTCCAGCTCAGCGGTCAAGTTATCACGTTCGCCGCGGACTTGAGCTGTTTGATCGACGATCAGGGTCAGCTGTTGTCGCGTTGATGACAATACCTGCTGAGTATCGGCCTTGTGCGCCTGTGCGCTTCGAATCTGTGTCATCAGTTGGTTCAGGTCATTCTGCAGGACCCGTGCGCGTTCCTGCTGCAACGCGATATCCTGCTGCAGTTTCACCCGTTCCGGCTCCGGCCGGACGGCGTCTGCCTCCTGCAGCGGAATACTTTGTACCAGTGCAAACACGGCCATCAGGCACAGACCCAGGATGGACATGAAGCGCATGACATCTGTTTGCAATGCATCGGTATCGCTCCCCGTGCTACCTGCGGTCGCGGTGTATCGCGTGCTGCGACCAGGCCGGATCATTGTTCTTCGATCAGTTCATACGCCGCGGCTGGCGATCCTGCGGAAAGACCGCCAATCGACGCCCGGATATCGCGCAGCAGGTGTTCGACCCGCGCGGCCTGGCGTTGCTCCCGCTCTTCGTAATAGCGGCTCAATTTTGTACCCAGAAATGAGCTCTTGATGACGCGCATCAGATAACCGCCGATACCACCCACGATGGTGGTCGTCAGTGCTGTCAGGATGCCGCCGTCTACCAGCCGTGTGAGAATAGCGAAGGCTCCTGATTGCGCTGCCACACCCGGATCACCGATGGCATAAAGCAGCGCACTGCGCATACCGATTGCTGTCCAGATCACCCCGATGCCAAAGAACAGGCTGGTCCAGACGTCGGTGAGATGTTCAAGCTGGCCAATCTCATTCTGTGGAGAGTTGTCATCGAGCCGCCTGGCCAGTGCGCGCAGGCTGTGAAGATACAGCGCCAGGGTGATGCCGAACGGCAGCACCGACAAACCCAGGTTACGCCGGGTCCACTCGCTTACTGCCTGCAGCCCTGGCGTATCGATTACGGACACCGAAATGATGTCCAGCACGATCAGCAGGTACACGCCGATCAGGCCGGCCAACAGGCTGAGTACCACGCCCAGCAGCAAACCGGACAGAAATCCGCGGCTGTTCCGCGCCTTCATCGCGGCTTACTCGATCGGCCCGCAGGCCTCGCAAGTGGCCTCCAGGACCAGTTCGGTCTCCTGAAACAGGCGGTTCGCCCGGTAATACTCGCGTTTGTCTGCGCTGACCTTGAGCAGGCCCTGTTCCTTATCTACCAGCTCCTTGTTCATTTCCCGCATGATTTCGTCCTGGCGTGGGCAGGTCTGGTCACAGACGCTGTAATCACTGATAAGGGAAACATATTTAACACCGAAATAACGGGTGTAGGTTTCCCGCGCCTGGCGCTTGCTCAACAGGCCTTCTTCATTAGCCCATATCAGGAACTCGCTGAAAGCGGCCTTGTTGTCCTTTTTAGGATCGCCTTCGGCAATCGTAAGCAGTCGCTGGAAATATTGATCGAACTGTTGCTCGCAACCGGTCTCCAGGTCGAAACGGGCAGCGCTGATGGCGCGATCCAGGTCGGGACCCTCCGGCAGACTGCACGCGGTGGCACGCGACGGGTTGCTGTTACAGGCAGTCAATGCGGTTGCCAGTACTGCCACGGCAGCGGTTGTAGCGATGATGGATGTCCTCGATGTGTTCATAACTGTGTTCCCCTGTGTGCTGGTTGTTAGAGTTTGAGGGGGCTTTCATAGCCCTGCTGAGGCTGGCTGGCAGGCGGCGCCGTCATCGGCATCAATGCCTGTTCCTCGCCAAACAGAATTGACTTCACGCCTGCAACTACCTCTTGCATTTCCGGTGTAATGGTTCCGAACGACTGGTTCAGCTGCTCCATCAGGGTGGCTCGGCTGATCTCCTCCCGGGTGCGCGCGATCAGGCTCGAGGTTTCCTGCATGTCGAGATAAATGTCCGACGCAATCACTGCCAGCGAGGAGTTGACCTCGCCACCGGAACGGGCCACCAGCTGGTAATATTGATTGAATCGATCGCTGAGTCGCATTCCGGAACGTCCGCGCAACGCCGGTCGGTCGGTATTGGCCCCGCTTTCGGATTGCGCACCAACCAGAAGTTCCTGCAAGGCCCAGGACGTTTTTTTCTGACCGAGCTCCCGGCGTATACGCTTCTCGAGGCTGGAAGAGGTGCTGTTGACGGCTGTTTCCATCTCCGGCAGCTTGTCCCCCATGATGTTCAACATCTCGAGGTAGCTCTTGCCCATTTGCCTGGCGATCTGTTCACAGCCGGGGTCGCCCTCGTTGCCTTCACATTTGCTTTCTACATAGAGTGTTTGTTGTTCATCGAGACGGGCAATGACTCCCTGCAGGCCGGTTTCCATCTCCGCTGCAACGTTACCCGTATGCTTGATCTCTTCCAGCACGGTGGTCGGAAACAGTTTGATTGTTGGTGCCTGCGAACCCGCATAAACGGCCATTGGCATGAACAGCAGGCATCCGCCCATCAGCTGTCTGACAAATTTCTGTTTGTACTCCCGGTCATGAATCGTTTTGGTTTTCATTGGGATGCCTCTTTGCAGTAACGCATTCTGGATTGACCTCGATGCACACACGGTGCACCCTCTGGAGTATGAATATACGAAAGGTTTCCTGAACAGAACCTGAACGGGACTGTCAGCTCGAGCGTGCTAAAGGGGTCAGTACCCTTTTCAAGGCCCTGAAGTTCAAAAGTTAAAGGGTACTGACCCCTTTTTGCTCGTGTAATATGGGTGGTGAGAAAAAGGAGCATGAATGAACGAAAAATTAGAAACCCGGAATATGGCGCTGTTCTGCGATTTCGAGAATGTTGCCCTCGGTGTGCGCGACGAAAAATACGACGCCTTTGACATCCAGAAGGTGCTGGAGCGCCTGCTGCTCAAGGGCAACATTGTTGTCAAGAAAGCCTACTGCGACTGGGATCGTTACAAGGAGTTCAAGGCCCCCATGCACGAGGCGGCTTTTGAGTTGATCGAGATCCCCCATGTGCGCCAGTCCGGAAAGAACTCGGCTGATATCCGCATGGTCGTCGATGCCCTGGATCTGTGTTACACCAAGCTGCATGTCGACACCTTTGTCATTATCAGCGGTGATTCGGATTTTTCACCCCTGGTAAGCAAACTGCGTGAAAACAACAAGGTCGTCATCGGGGTCGGTGTGAAGAATTCCACCTCAGACCTGCTGATTGCCAACTGCGATGAGTTTATCTTCTACGATGACCTGGTGCGCGAGTCCGGCAAGCCGCGCCGAGCCCGGCGCAAGTCTTCCGCAAAGAAGGTGGGCAAGAAGAATGCTGTGAAGACCGAGGACGACAAGCAGCAGGATGCGCTGGACCTGGTCGTGGAGACTATCGAAGCCCTGTTCAAGGAACGCGGTGCAGAGGAGAAGGTGTGGGGCTCGATGGTCAAGCAGACCCTGAAGCGCCGCAAGCCGGGTTTCGACGAGACTTATCATGGCTTCCGTACCTTCGGCCAGTTGCTCGAAGAGGCCCAGGCGCGCAAGCTGATCACACTGGTACTCGACGATAAGTCGGGCGGGTATATCATCAAGAGCCTGGCCTAGGGCGATTTGGATTTGATCCCCGGGTGTTAAATTGAAGGACATCATGTGATGTTTGCCGAAAACGACCTGAAGCTACTTCTGAAAGCACTGACATTTTCGGCCGCCAGGCACAAGGATCAACGTCGGAAAGATGTCGAGGCATCGCCCTATATCAATCACCCGATTACGTTAGCTAACGTCCTCTGCAACGAGGGTCACGTCACTGACATTGAGGTCATCTGCGGTGCCCTGTTGCACGATACAGTAGAGGACACGGATACCGAGCCGGAGGAACTCGAGGCGGAATTCGGTAGGGCGATCCGTGACATCGTCATGGAAGTTACCGATGACAAGAGCCTGCCCAGCCATGAACGCAAGCAAGCCCAGATCAATCATGCTGCGGGTATCAGTGATAAGGCCAAGCTCGTAAAGCTTGCGGACAAGATTTCCAATTTGCGTGATGTTGCGAATTGTCCGCCACCGGACTGGAGTGTGGAACGACGTCGCGAATATTTCGATTGGGCCAGGGCAGTGATAGATGGCTTGCGCGGCGTCGATGCAGAGTTAGAAGCGGTTTTCGATGCGGCCTATTCAAACAGGCCGTAAAGCAGAGAATGATTGTCAACGACCCGCAAACCCATGACTGATGAATTGACGCAATTAAAACAACGATTACGTGATTTCGCTAAAGCGCGTGACTGGGATCAATTCCATTCACCAAAGAACCTGTCGATGGCGCTGATTGCCGAGGCGGCAGAGCTGGTGGAACATTTTCAATGGTTGACTGAAAAGCAGAGCAATGAGCTAACCAGCGACAAGTTGCTGGAAGTTGAGCAGGAAATCGCAGATATCCAGATTTACCTGATAAGAATTGCCGACAAGCTCGGTATTGATGTGCTGGATGCTGTCCAGAAAAAGATCGCTCTGAATGAAGCGAAGTACCCGGCAGACAAGGTTCGCGGAAGTTCAAAGAAATATACGGAATACTAGCAAGGTACTGCTCGACTATTTATTCATGGGTAGCACGCTCGTCATACAGTCTCACCGTTCGCCGTTACCCTGGCCCTGGATAGCTCGCTGCCTTGATTCCGTGCGTCTCTGGTGCGAGATGAACGGCTATAAATATCGTTTTATGGGCGACGAGCTTTTTGACTGCCTGCCCGCAACACTGCTTGAGAAAACGCAGCATCAACGGGTTATCGCAACTGATCTCGCGCGATTGCTGACCCTTCAGAATGCTTTGGAAAGCGGGGATGAAACGGTTGTCTGGATAGACGCGGATTTTCTGATTTTTAACCCATCGGCATTTTCAATTCCGGATGAAACCTGTGCGCTTGGTCGCGAGGTGTGGGTGCAGCAGGACAAACAGGGCAATTTGAAAACGTATAAAAAGATTCACAATGCGTTGCTGATGTTTAGAACGGGTAACAGTTTTCTGGATTTCTACGCCGACACTGCGCGGCGTTTGCTGACCCAGAACCAGGGGCCGGTACCGCCGCAATTTATTGGCCCCAAGTTATTAACGGCGTTGCACAATGTGGCCAATTTACCGGTTCTGGAGACTGCGGGAATGTTAAGCCCGATGGTGATCAGGGACATGCTTGCGGGTGAGGGGCCTGCTCTTGACCTGTTTCTTAAGCATTCACCACAACCCATCGCTGCGGCCAATCTTTGTATCTCCAGCTGTGAGAGGGATGAAATTACCGGGGAGGAGATGGAATGCCTCATCGACAGTCTGCTGGGCAATACAGGCTGATTCCGGGCTATTTAGAGCTCGCGTGACGGTCGCACCGCTCTGGCCGGCAGGCGCGCAGGCCGTGTACGACGATTATGGAATATTTTAAGCAAGGTGGAGGCGAAGATGAGCTGGTTGATCTTCCGGGTTGAATCAGGGCGTTTTGCTCCGCAGTATCGAGTTAACCGTGTCCGTGGCATTTTCCAGTTGGCGAACACGTTTCCATAACATGTCCGGGGCATTCGCATAGATGGCGAGCAATTCATCCGCTGGCACCCAGACCAGCTCTCGCCGTTTCTTGAACCTGCCGACCTGGTCTTCCGCCCATGCGCGGTTCATTTCCTCAACGTCCCGGTATGGAAATTCGATAAAGAATGTTCTCCACTGCTTGGGCCTGGTCGGGTTTCCCGGCGCGCGCTGACACCACCAGTCCGGGTGTGTCGCCAGGGTCTGTTCAAAAACAGCTGCAACGATCGGGATCTGCTGCTTCACGCTTTCAACGGAGCGGCTGGCCTGTTGCACATTGTCGGAGAAATACATTGTTTCGGTTTCTTCGACAAATTCCCGTACGGCTGTCTCCCGGTATCCTTCGCCCGGCCCCAGGCCGCCACCGAAGTCGATAAGGTGGCCCACCTTTCTCCCGGAAAACGTGGTTTGAAACAGGAAGCTGACGCCGTTGCCTCGCACAGTAAAGGGTATTACGCCTGCGCCCACTTGATACCTCGTATTACAGACAATGTTGTCGTTTATTGCAGATTGACTTACTTCACGGAATGCTATGTCAGCATAGGCCATCCAGCCTAAAAGGAACGTGCTGTTACCTGAAAGCTACGCGTTTGGTCTATAGTTGTCCATGCGGCAGGGCGATCGTGTATACGTGATGATGGAGCATTCTGATGCGATACAGGCGTGTGGCTTTAATCATGTTCTTGTTTTTCTTTCACTGGCTGTTGTTGGCTTGTGGACCCATGACGATCAAGGATGCGACCAAACAATCGTACATCCCCATCCAGGGCTGGATGATTGAGCTGCACCAGGACGTCGTCATTCCACCCCACCGCACACGTACGTTTTTCCAGCAAGGCAGATTGTTATACGGAATCAATGAATTGGAGCCGCACTGTCAGTTGAGGGTTCGGGATATTTCAGAACAACAACAAACTGTTCATGCTGACCTTTTCAGTATCGACAATGTGTTCGGGGCGCTTGACCAGATTGTCTCCCATGACCGTATTCGCCTGGCCTCGACGGGTGACACTGTTGTCGCGGGCGGTGGCGGAAATGGCGATGGCAATGGTGAAAGCAGACAGATATATTTTTATTTCATGGAGTTGAATTCTGCAAAGCAACCGAATGTTTCCTACCTGGTGTGTGGAGGCGCACTTGATGATCCGGCCTTTGCCGAGTATCCAACGATTCAGGAGATTCGCGCCGCACTGGGTGACTACGCAACGCTGATACTTCCGGATTGAGAAATTAAACCTCTGAGGTGATAAGTCCTTATTATTTGTAACCACCAGCTTTAGTCTTTACTCTGTTGCAAGGCGCTACAATTTCAAACGGGCAGTATGAACCGCGAGTCTGAAAAACCCACATTTTACCGATATGTATTCCTGTTGGTGTTTATTGTTTCCGGCGTCGAACAGGTTTTCGCCGCAAGCGAAGAGACAGAACCTCTCAACGATGTGAAGCCGCTATGGGAAGTCGGTGCCGGTGGCTTTGCGGGCTGGATACCCGACTATCCTGCAGCCGGACAAAATACCGTTCGCGCACTTGCCGTTCCCTACGTTGTCTATCGTGGTGACATCTTGCGTGTGGGTGGCGAAGAGAACAGGGGAGCGGTAAGTGGCCGCTTTCTCAATACCGACAAATATGAATTCGATTTCAGCCTTAGTGCCGCCTTTCCTGTCGATTCAGGGAGCAATAACGCCCGTCGGGATATGCCCGATCTGGATTTTCTCTTTGGTATCGGGCCGCAATTGATATTCAAGTTAATCAACGAGCCAGACCAGAGGCTGAATTTTAATTTGCAGGCTCGTGCGGTTTACTCGACAGATTTTTCATCGATTGATACTCGTGGTTATGTGTTTAACCCGAAGCTGAGTTATACCCGCGAACATGTCACCGACCTGAACCTGAAAGTATCTACCAGGGTGGGCCCCATTTTCGCCACTGAAAAACTGATGGACTACTTTTATACGGTAGACCCGGAATTCGTTACGCCTTCGCGCCCGGCTTATGATGCCGATGCCGGTTATCTCGGGACTAATCTCTCGCTTGGCGTGTCAAAGCGGTTCAACAGCCGGTTTCGCCTGATTCTCGGTACCCGGCTCGGCATCCATAACGGCGCCACCAATGACGACAGCCCCTTGTTCAAGGACAAGTTGAACGTGGGCGTTTTTACGGCTTTCGCCTGGTCTTTTGCCCAAAGTAAGGAGCCTGCCCGCTAACTGGGACTGCATTGCTGTAGCCAGCATAAAACCCGCATATCCACTTCATTGGTGATCTGGTAGATTACGCCCCCAGCATAGCGATCAGCAGGGCAGATCATGACCACTGAACAGAACCTCATCGACCAGTTAACCGCGACGGGGGACTACAAGGTGATCCGTCGCCTTAAGCCCGTCGACAGGTACCACGACGACACCGGCGCTGAAAAGCAGATCGGGGTCTACCTCGATACCGAGGCCACCGGCCTGAACCCGGACCTGGAAAAGGTCATTGAACTGGCCATGGTTCCCTTTGAGTATGATGCCGAGGGGCGCATCTATCGCATCCTCCCGGCCTACAATGCCCTCCAGGACCCCGGTATTCCCATCCCGCCATTCATCACCAGCATTACCGGTATCACCGATGAGATGGTGGCGGGGCAGGCCATTGACCTGGACGAGGTCGCGCGTTTTCTATCCGGGGCGTCCCTGGTGATTGCCCACAACGCTCGCTTCGACAGGCCGTTTGTCGAGTCGCTCTATCCGGGGTTCGAAAAGGTCGACTGGGCGTGTTCCATCGCTGACGTCAACTGGAACGAGGAAGGCTTCGAGGGCGTAAAACTGGAGTACCTGGGCTACAAGTACGGCTTCTTCTACGAGGGGCACCGGGCCACCATCGACTGTCTGGCCGGGATCGAGCTGCTGAGCCAGACCTTACCCAGTGGTGAACGGGTCATGAAACGCCTGCTGGACAATGCCGGTCGGATGGATGTCCGTGTCTGGGCGGATCGCGCACCTTTCAATAAAAAGGACCAGCTCAAGCAGCGTGGCTATCGCTGGTCACCGGGTGGAGAGGGGGTTCGCAAGGCCTGGTACAAAGACCTCCCGGAAGATCAGGTCGATGCGGAGATGCTCTATCTCAACGCGGAGGTCTATCCAAAAGCTGTGGAAACGCTGCCGATGGACCGGTTTGACGCCAGGGCGCGGTATTCACGACGGGTATAGTCCACAACGATTGATGGAGAAGCCTTATGCCCGGGGACAAGCAAACCACGCACGAACCACTCGATGAAAAAGTCGTGTTTCACGTGCATGGCGTCACCAAGGTTTACCAGATGGGGGAGGTGCAGGTACACGCCCTGCGCGGGGTGGATCTGGATTTATATCGTGGTGAGTTCACGGTACTGCTGGGTGCCTCTGGCAGTGGTAAATCCACGCTGTTGAATATACTCGGTGGGCTGGATACCCCGACGGAGGGGCATGTCTTTTATGGCGAACGTGATCTGACCCGCGCTACCGAGCGCGAGCTTACCCAATACCGGCGTTATCACGTCGGTTTTGTGTTTCAGTTTTATAACCTGATACCCAGTCTCACGGCGCGGGAAAATGTTGCCGTGGTGACGGAAATTGCAAAAGCCCCCATGCAGCCGGTTGAAGCGCTGCAGCTGGTAGGCCTGGATGAGCGCATGGATCATTTTCCGGCCCAGCTTTCCGGTGGTGAACAGCAGCGGGTTGCCATCGCCCGTGCCATTGCCAAGAATCCAGACGTATTGTTATGCGACGAACCGACCGGGGCGCTCGATTCCGAAACCGGTATCGTGGTGCTGGAAGCTTTGCAACGTGTTAACCAGACGTTGGGCACCACCACTGCTGTGATTACCCATAATGCCGGCATAGCACAAATGGCCGATCGAGTGATTCATCTGGCCGACGGCCGTATCAGCCAGATGCATGTCAACCAGAGCAGGCTGGCTCCCGGCGAGCTCAGTTGGTGAACCTGCCGCGTTGAAAGCCATTGATAAAAAACTCTGGCGCGAACTGTGGGACATGCGCATGCAGGCGCTGGCGATTGCGATGGTTATTGTCGGCGGCGTAAGTATATTCATAATGTCCCTGAGCACGCTCGATTCGCTGTATGAAACCCGTGAAAATTACTACCGCAACCATCACTTTGCCGAGGTGTTTGCGTCGCTCAAGCGTGCACCGCTGGCGTTGAAACAGCGTATCGGGAACATTCCCGGTGTCGACAAGGTGGAGACGCGGGTGGTCGCCTACGTGAATCTCGATGTGACCGGTTTTGATGACCCGGTCAGTGGCCATCTGCTGTCCCTGCCGGATGACAGCCCCGGACTGTTGAACCAGATATATTTACGCAAAGGTCGCCTGCTTGAGCCGGGCCATGATAATGAAGTGCTGCTCAGCGAAGAGTTTGCCCGGGCACATGGTTTGCAGACCGGTGACACGTTGCGCGCTACTATCAATGGCCGACGCAAAACCCTCACCGTGGTCGGCCTCGCCCTGTCGCCGGAATACATTTACCAGATCGCCCCCGGTGCCATGTTCCCTGATTATCTGCGTTACGGCGTGTTATGGATGGCGCGCAAACCGCTGGCTACCGCCTATGACATGGATGGCGCGTTCAACGATGTCACGGTCACCCTGAGCAAGGGGAGTAACCCGCAGGATGTTATCGATCGCCTGGATGACCTGTTAAAATCCTACGGTGGAATTGGGGCCTACGCACGCAAGGATCAACTCTCCAACCGCTTTTTGTCCGAAGAACTCAAACAACAGAAAACCATTGCCACCGTGTTCCCGGTTATTTTTCTCGGTGTGGCGGCATTTTTACTCAACGTAGTGGTGAGTCGCCTGATCAGTCTGCAACGCGAACAGATCGCCACCCTCAAGGCGTTTGGCTACAGTAATATTGCGGTCGGCCTGCATTATACGAAGCTGGTATTAATGATCGTAGGGCTCGGCATCCTCGGAGGCATTGGCTTCGGCATCTGGATGGGCAAGGGCATGAGCAACATCTATATGGGGCTCTACAGTCTGCCGTTTATGATCTATGTGCTCAAACCACAGGTCATCATGGCAGCGACGCTGATCAGCATGGGGGTTGCTGTTCTCGGCACATTATACGCGGTGCGCAATGCTGCCAGACTGCCCCCGGCCCAGGCCATGCGCCCCGAGCAACCGGCTGTTTATCGCGCCACGATTGTTGAACGCCTGGGTTTGCAACGCTGGTTCTCCCAGCCTACGCGTATGATTCTGCGGCATATTGAACGCCGGCCGGTAAAGTCGCTGTTGACGACCCTCGGTATTGCGATGGCCTGCGGCGTGATGATGATTGGCGGCTTTCAGGAAGGCGCTATCGATCACATGGTCGAGGTGCAATACAGCATGAGTCAGCGCGAGGATCTGATCGCCAATTTTACCGAGCCGACCTCGCTGCGCGCACTCTATTCGCTGCGCAGCCTGCAGGGTGTCGAGCATGTGGAAGGCGTCCGCAATGTGCCGGCCAGGTTACAGTTTGAACACCGCTCCTATCGTACTGCGGTGCAGGGCATTGAGCCCGAAGGCACGTTGATGCGCCTGCTGGATACAGAGCTGAATGTCATCGAGCTGCCAGAGGAAGGTGTTGTACTCACCGACTACCTTGCCGAACTGCTGCATATCCAGCCCGGTGACATGCTCACTGTCGAAGTGCTGGAAGGCCATCGCCCCACGGTACGGGTGCCGGTGGTCGGTACCGCCAGGGAGTACCTGGGTGTGAATGCCTACATGCAGCGCGAGGCGTTGAACCGACTGTTGAAAGAAGGCAACGCCATCTCCGGTGCCTTGTTGAAAGTCGATGAGCATTACCAGCGTGACGTGTATGCCGAGCTCAGGGATATGCCACGTATCGCCGGCGTCGTGGAGCAACGATCGGCCATCAGGGCATTTTACGATACCCTGGCGGAAACCATATTGTTCTTTACGTTTATCACCACGCTGCTGGGGGGTACTATCGCCTTTGGCGTGGTTTACAACAGCATGCGCATTGCCCTGTCGGAGCGCAACCGCGAACTGGCCAGCCTGCGCGTGCTGGGTTTCGAGCGTGCTGAAGTTGCCTATATTCTGCTCGGCGAACTGGCCTTGCTGACACTGCTGGCGATTCCGCTGGGGATGCTTATCGGTTACGGCCTGTGTGGCTACCTGGCGTTCCGCTTTGATACCGACCTGTACCGTATTCCGCTGGTGCTGGGTATCAATGTGTATGCTTTTGCTGCCCTGGTGGTGATTGTTTCGGCGATAATTTCAGCGATTATGATCTGGCGTAACCTGGCCCATCTCGATATGGTGGCAGTACTCAAGAGCAAGGAGTAAATCAATG
>JBHPFC010000069.1:0-15699 GCA_042576405.1 Pseudomonadota bacterium
GCCAGAGCTATGGTATGAGTATATCGAATATCACGTTTTTACACAGTCTGGGCCACAAAGCGACATTCCCCGTGTTTCCGTAAAGGTCAGCAGTGCAGCAGCTTCGGACATACAGCCCCAACGAAAACGGCGACCCTCAAACCGAAGGCCGCCGCAAACAATTTAGTTCGTAAGATCGATCACAAACAGGCAATCAAAATAGATGGGATCACCAACATTGCCGCCAAACCCACTCATATCCACCATGCCTGACAGCCGAGCTGTACCTTCGGCACCTGCGAACCGCCGCGTACCAGAGATAACGGCATTATCCGGTGATGCCGCGCCGGTAATGTGTGTCATTACCTGTCCCGAAGCACTGACGGTGGGTTGCAATGCAGGCTGCACTGTTGTCTGACCACGAACGACCAACTCACCCTGAGAAAAGTTGAAATAGGTGGTGCCCACCAGGGCGACACCGGTTCCGATCTGCGTCAGGTTCGACAAACAATCTGTCGCTGTTCCAATCGTCTGTTGATTTTTCATGTCGATCAGATCGACATCAAAACAAATAGCGGGGTCATCTGCACCATCACCATCGATATCCGGTACGAAGTCCTCATACATCGGACCAGCACCGATCAGATTTAAAACGTAGTGTTTACCGCCCCCTTGATCTTTGGCATAAGCACCCATTGAAGCTCCCAGCATAAACGTAGCGATGCACCCGGCAACAATTGATTTTCTCATTAGACACTCTCCTCTTTTGGTGGAATTTCTCTGTTCACTACCGTGCAGTGTGCCCCATGACGGCTCTCCAAACACCGCCACATCTCACCGTAGCATTGTCATTCAGAGGGCAGCGCATGAATTCTTTTTGGGGCTCGTTTAAAGCTAGTCAACTGGAAAGGGTTTATATATTGTGGAAATTACTAACGCGAAGTCGTATGAGGCATGTTTTATTTGGGCCGCTCTTCGCCCATAAGCCCTCAGCTATATAAGCGGCAGTTAAACGTCTGAGAAGGGTCGTCTCCCGCCTGTTAGCGGATGCTTATATGGAATCAGTCTGCCAGCTCTGGGTTTGATCGGAATCCTGCCGTTCAAAGTCCGGGGAGTGCCTCAACCTGGCGCTGGTATGTACGGGGAAGTTCGGCCAACTTCTGCCCTACACGGGCAACCAACAAACGACAAGTTCAACTTAAAGCAGACATTTACGCTGCGGTTCGCTGGCGGCATGTATACCCTGTATAGTTCGGCGAAAATATGAAATGACAATGAAGGAGTATCAAATGTTTTCTCTATTACTCAGGCAAGCAAGCCGGTGGAGTGCTCTTACTCTACTGCTCATACTGACGGGTTGTGCCAGTATGCCTGAGCGCCATCCGCTTCCTCCCGAGTACACTTTGAAAGCAGGTATTCCGGGTATTCCGGAGGCACGATTCTGGGGTGACGAATGGCCGACTTTCGCGGCGGAAAAGTTCGAAGAATTTACTGTTGCCGATTTTCAACGGGAATATGACGGGATTTATGACAAACCACACAATTACCTCGCCATCTCCGGTGGGGGTGCGAACGGGGCTTTCGGCGCAGGACTGCTCATCGGATGGACTGCAATGGGTGAACGGCCTGAGTTCAGCATGGTGACAGGGGTCAGCACGGGTGCCTTAACCGCGCCGTTCGCTTTTCTGGGTCCGGACTATGATGACGAGATGAAAGAGGTGTATACGACGACGACCACCAAAGACATTGCTGTGAAACGTAATCTGATTGCTGCGGCCTTTAGCGATTCGATGACTGACACAGCACCTCTGCAGAAACTGATCGCAAAGTACATTGATGCTGAAATGATCGACGCCATTGCCCGGGAACATAAGAGAGGCCGGCGCCTGTTCGTCGGTACCGTAAACCTTGATGCCGGCCGGTCGGTAATCTGGAATATCGGCGCCATTGCGGCCAGTGACTATCCGCAAAAGACAACGTTGATCCATGAATTACTCCGGGCGTCAGCAGCAATACCGGTTGCTTTCCCGCCCGTGATCATTCCTGTGGAAGCCGCGGGTAAACAATATGACGAGTTGCACGTGGATGGCGGAACCGGATCACAGGTGTTCGTCTACCCGGCAGATGCAGACTGGCGGATAGTAACCAGGAAACTCAAGGTAAAAGGCAAACCTCAGGTTTATGTAATCCGCAACTCCTTCCTGGAGCCGGATTACCAGGGTATGAAACGCAATGTCATGCCTATCGCATCGCGAACCATTGATTCACTCATCCGGACGCAGGGTATCGGTGATATCTACCAGATATATGCGCTGTGCAGGCGTGACGGGAACGACTTCAATCTGGCCTACATCCCGTCTGACTTTACTGATGAGCCAACTGAAGGCTTCGATCCGGTTTACATGAAAAAACTCCTGGATCGCGGTTACCGGATGGCCCTGGAGGGTTATCCATGGGAAAAGGCGCCACCCGGTTTCATTATTGAACCCTGAGGCCGAGGTCAGTTTCCTACAACATCAGAAGGAAACGATATCTGGCTAGTTGATGCTTAGACGTGTATTTCCTCACAAAATAAATGTCCGCTTTGCTGGTGCAAAACAGACATTCGGGCATGTTGTTCGAAGGACCGCAACGGGTCGACTCCCGCCTGTTAGAGAAATCTAATATTAAATCGGTCTAAAACGCGAAGCCGCCCGAAGGCGGCTTGCGTATTTCTATGGTTAAAAGATCGCTTACATCACATCAGTTCTTGCCAGGATGGCTCACGGGATCGCAATCACCGAAGAGGCTACCATCCTGCTTCTCACCTAGAAGGCAGGCCTGCAGCACATCGCTGCTCCCGATTCCAGACGCAGCTACCGAGTAATGGGTGACCAGATCAGTAAAACCATCACCGTTTACGTCTTCAGAGTGGCCTGTTAATGCGCCATCCTTGATGTGTAACGGAGCTGCCTCGCCCGGGCCGAAAGCGAGCGTTGTTACGTCCACGTTCGCGACATCGAAGTCTGCCGATCCGAGGATGGCGACCGTTACAAGATTTGCGCTCTTGTTGATCGGGTTCTTGTCGCTGCCCGGTTTGATGTCAATCGCGGCACTGCTCGCGATAGTGGTGGTCTCGATTGAATCCATTATCGCGGTGTTTGCGGTGCTGTGAACTGTCACCGTGAGCACATCCGACATCCCGGCTGGAGTGCCAGCGGGCACCGTCACCTGAATATCGACCTTAGCCGACTCACCGGGCTGAATCTCCTCGCTCACGGGCACCACAGTGAGATCGGCCCAGCCCTTCACTGAAACTGCGTCGATTTCGAAGGTTTCCGCGACAGCACCCTTGTTCGTGACTTGATAGGAATAGACCAGAGATTTACCCGGCGCGAGATATACGGTGTACGGGCCGGTCAGGCTGACGCCGATCTCCGTGAAGATCCCGGCATCCTCCGGTTCGGTGATATCGACCAGGGTATTCTCTGGATCTTCAATCACGACCGGCAACTCAACCTGCTCACCCAGCTGGCCGACTGCGCCGCCGTTGAACACGATCTCGTCCCAGTTGTCGGTATTGTCGAGAACAGTAAGACCACCGCTCTTATTGATATTGACGCTCACATCAGTGTCAACCACATCTCCATCCCAGTTCCAGTCGATCGGGTTGTTGATGTCGTCCACAATTCTCTCAGTGACGCTCGGATCATAGAAGCGCGTACCATAGTTCGCGGCCTCCGCGACGCCCATGATAGCGCCTGTCTCGTCGAGATGAGCCTCATCGAGCGTCGGCAGGGCAAACCGCGAATAGTCGAAGTTTCCGTCCGCCGCCGCGACCCGCAATCCGCGCGTCTGGAAGCTGTAGTTCATGACACTCAGATAGTTGGGTTCATAGTTTGCGTGGTCGTCGCCGCCATGCCTGAAAGAGAGGCCATGCCCCAGTTCATGCATCAGGGTGCCGGCCTGCTGCGCCACGGTGCCCACATCGCCGGACCAGCCGCCCAGCGTTACCAGGAAGTCACTTGCGGGTATACCGCGCGATATGCCGCTCACTGTTCCATACTCCGGGCATAAACTATGGGCCCAGATGTTGTAATGGAATACGTCGGCACGCTGGATCGAGAAGCTACCCGGTGAGCCCACGCCCTTGATGCCGTCGAACTCGGTCCAGTTGTACGGACGCTGGTTTGCCGCATTAAGCGGGCAGGTGCCGAGATTATTCTGATGGGCCAGTGCATCGGACTCGCTCCGCGTCCCCCAGGTCTCGTTGGTAACGGGATTCATAATGGTGTCGGACCCGGCATCGATGTGGATACGAATCCCGGTGGTGCCGTCGGGGTTACTCACCGGCGCATTCTCGAATGCGTCGATCACGGTCTGCAGAGCGGCGGCCTTGGGTTTATGCGTATGTCCCGACAGGCTCGAGTCAACCATGTAGTCGATTTCGACAAAGATGTCCTTGTGATTGGGATCGGCGCCCATGGCCGGCAGGTCGAGATCCACGGTGCCGTTATTATCGAAATCGATGCCGTCCGTTTCCCATCCGTCGAGGAGAGCGTCGCGGTCAGTATCGGTATCCGCGCCCGGCTCACAGGCCACGCCAAACAGCCAGCGGAAGTTATCGATAAATGCGGTGGAATCATAGATCGAATCACCCAGATCCATGATAGAAAGCGTAACCGTAACAGGTTGCCCCGGGTTTTCGAGTGGTGTCTTGGCGGTTAGCAGTGCAGTGCCACCGTCGTAGGTCGTTCCGTCGGCATTTGCGGCGGTAACGCCAAACACCGTGTTGACGGAGATGACATTGTCCTCGGTGTCGAACGCAAAATTGTCGGGCGCTATCACCTGATTCCCTATTATCTGGAACGTACTCTGACCAATCTCCGCAATGAAGGCATCATTGAACTCGCTGCCGACGAATTCAGGGAACTCTTCCGAGTAGAAAGCGAAGTCGAAGGCCAGACAGCTGGCAGCCGCGGGAGGCTGAAGAACCAGGACGGTCTGGACCATGTCCTCGCCTTGGGAGTTGTTTAAACCGTTCAATATGGTAGAGGTGTCCGGAGCAGAATTCTCGGTCAGAGCCAGCCCGGTCGCGCCCGTACTCATCACGAAATAGTCCGAGCCCTGGGTTGGGAACAACGTCGCCGCAGTGCTGAAGACCTCGAACCCAGTGGGATCGCTGGTGCTCGTGGATATCGATACCACATCGGCTGGCAGCAAGCCCAGCGCGTCGCGAATGTCAGTGCTGGTGGCCCCGGCAGCGACCGGGATACCACCCTCTGCGGTAATGCTTGCCCCCACGGTCGCTGCATCGCCGCTGGTCGAGTAGTGAATGTTATCCGCCGTGCGGGCCTGAGCGGTAGCAAATGTCAAAGGTAGTAACAAAGTGGCTATGAAAGATGCTGCAAATGCCACGGCTCGCGATTTGGTAATGGCTATTTCTGTAGGCATAACCTCTCCTCCGTTATTCGTGGTTCAGCGCACAAATCTTGCTGGCTGATTCTGCTTATGCAGTTGGAATAGTGTTTAAGCTTTGATAAGCATTCGGTATCGAGCTTTCACATAGCTTATAAAGCTCAAACGGGTCGATATACTGAACTCGAGACGCTAGAGAATAAATACTGGAATCTACGTATGACGAGAATGGCAGGTCCCCGTGGTCAGACATCTCTTATACCTACTAAGACGAGTTCCGCATCTATTCTAGGCGCCTGTCGGACTTGGCATTGAAATGCGAGCCACCAAGGGCATCCAGCGTTTCAAATTCCATCCAATACAAACCAAACCCCACTCACTTTAGACCCAGGCTAAGCCGCGGAGCAGAAATTGCCTGAACCCCAAGACCTGTTTGATGATGCCAAAGACCGTTTCGACAGTGTATTTCCGTGTCGAATAAACCGCTTTGCCTTCCCGGGTCTGCAACCGATGTCGCATGGCCTGTCGTGAATTATCCAAGTACGCCCTGGAGATAAGAAGTTGAATGTCCGAAATACGCGCGTTAGTTACCGTTCCGGAATTCAGGATGAATGGCGACAGTGGGTCGTTCTCGGTATTTGGCCTGGCGCTAATATTCTTGACCGCTAACCGACGACTTACGGCCAATACACGTCATTTAACAACTGAGTCGCTAATGGCAAATGTATCCCGTTATCCACCTGACACGCTGCAAGGGATTATCATTACCGGACCACCCGCTTTCCGGATAAGCCCTTCACTAGTGCTGCCAACCACAAGTTGAAACATGGCGCTTCGACCGTGAGAGCCAACCACCATCAAGTCTGCTTGAAGACGCTCGCGCTCAAGAACCAGCATCTCGACCGTAGAACCCTGCACCAGCAACGCCGTGGCATCTATACCTTGCTGCCGTGCCTTGTCAGCAAATCCATCAAGTTCCCGGTGTTCCTTGTGATAGTGCGCAGCTACGGCATCTCGCTCGCTTTGCGGACCTGCTTCATAACCAACAAAATCAGGATTCGGCGCGGCCACGTGAATGATGTAAAGATGTGCCGAAAATGCCTTGGCTACCTCGATTGCATTATCGAGAATACGCTGAGTTGACTCCGAGAAATCTATTGCAAGGATAATGTTCTTCATACAATTAGTTTTGGTTGGTTAAACGATTATTATATCTAACAGGGCTATATCACCAAACGCTAAACGTCTGCCTTGGGTCGTTCTTTCTCGTTTAGCTAGTGCTTATATAAGCGATGACTAAACGACGATTTCCGGCCATAACCGGACCTTCCCATAAACGAAAAACGGCGACCCAAAAGTCGCTGCGTAAGTTTCGCCTTCCGGCCAGGAATACACATTACTGAAGATTCGAATTGCAGCCTTTGACAAGTAATCGAGCCCTCTCTGAAAGATATACCGACCTGATACCGAGAGTACGCGTTGCGCGCGGCCACCCGCGTGAAGAAAGCAACCCCGTAGTCGACGGCTTTCGTATCCTTTGCACGGAAAGTTCTAGGGGTTGACCATTTCTTGAAAGTACTCACATGACCCCGCCAAATCTGTATAGCTTCCCGAGGAAACGAGTCGACCTTCATCGATGTAGTGAATGACATCGCAATTCTGAACGGTGTTCATGCGGTGCGCAATCATGATAATTGTCAGTTTATGCGAGAGCTTCTGAATCGAATCCATCACAATGCCCTCTGTAACACTATCGAGTGCGTTTGTGGCTTCATCCAGAACAAGAATATCGGGATTGCGGTAGAGGGCGCGGGCAATCCCGATTCGTTGTCTTTGGCCTCCACTCAGGCGTATACCCCTCTGACCAAGCATGGTGTTGTAACCTTCGGGCAAGGAATGCATAACATAATCATACAAATTAGCAATCCTGAGCGCGTTCTCCAATGCCATGAAGTCGATGTCCGCGTCTGGAACACCGAAGGCAACATTCCTTGCGACGGTGTCATCAAAGAGAAATATGTGCTGCGGTACATACCCGATGTGTTTTTGCCAGTCACTGAGATTCGCGAGGGTAACAGGAATACCGTTTATAGCTAATTCTCCTGAGAGAGGCTTTAACAGACCCAAGAGGATGTCGACAAGCGTTGTCTTGCCTGATCCAGTCGGACCCACCAGGCCCACTGTGGTGTTCTTTCCTATGCAAAGGTTGAGATTACGAATGGCGTAGTACGAGCCTTCGGGATAGCGAAAGTCGATATCGCGCAGCGCTATGGTTTCAATGCGTCCAAATTCACACATCCTGTCTGTTTCGGCAAGCTGCCGGCCACTGCCGGCGGACAGGCAGCTAAGATCGGTATACAGGGCATCCAGCGTCGGAAGATTGTACTTAATCGTTGTAAGGCTGGAAAATATCTGTTGCAGGGCCGGCAGCATTCGGTATCCAGCGGCGACGTACACTAAAAGTATCGGCATCCAGAGCGAGAAATCCTGCTGTGTCGCCACCAGATAAAGGACAAAAACCATAATGCCGGATACCGCCAGCATTTCAATGCCATGCCTGGGAAGCTGGGATATGGCCCGACGCGTCGTTTCCAACGTGGAGGTTCTGCGCGATCGGGCGGAGTAACCGTCGACAAAAACGCTTTCCTTGCCGAACAGCTTCAGCTCCTTTATTCCTTCGAATGCCTCGCTGGCAATCTTGAATTGTATCCGGCGGGCTTCCTCTGCCTTATGGCTCAGACGGCCGAGTTTTCTGTAGACAAGACTGTACAGCACCAGGTAACTGCCGCCCAGAGTGGTAGCCACCAGAGCGGCGATGTAGGGATCGATTGCAATCAGCAGGGATATGATGAAAGCCGATATGATCGCGCTGGTTAATATCTGAACCCCGGGCAAAATAACTCCCCCAACCAGGCGTTCCGTTTCATTGCAGACCTTTCTTTTCAGTTCGAGCGTGTTCCTTGACAGAAAATAGGCGTACGGTTGCATCAGGTACTTGTTCAACAACCGCTCTGACAGGTTGTGTCTCCACGTCAAAGTAAAGCGGGATACCAGCCAGTTGGACAGCCCGAAGAATATGTTTCTGGCAATCAGTAAAGCCAGCACCGACCCGCCGAGGAAAATAACGAAGCTCTCCCTGCTGCCGAACTCGAGAAAATCATATAATTCGCGCGCATACTTGTTTTGAAGGACGACATCTATATTCGATATGGCAGCAATAAACGGCATTATCGAACCTATCCCGGCTACCTCCAGAACTCCCATCACAACCATAACCAGGACAAGCCAATAGAATTGCCTGCGATCATCCACTGACAATATCGAAAGTATCTTGGCAAGATTCCTGTTCACGGACGCCACCTGCCGCTCAGCCTAGTGTCTCGATAACGCCGGACAGTGTCGGACCCACCGCGCCAAGGCTATAACGCCTGAGACATCGTTCCCGCGCCTGCTTGCCGTGGTCCTGCGCCGCCTGCGGATTGTTTAGTATGTCCTCGAGAACTATCATCAGTTGTTTGGGACTAGACGGCGGGACCAAGTATCCGCAATTGCCCAGTATCTCGGGAATGTCGCCTACCGTTGTCGTTATTATCGGCTTGGCCATGGCCATACCATCGGTCAGCTTCATGGGAAACTGTGCGCGTGCAATGCTTGTATCTCTTTGCGGCACCACGATGGCATGAGCGGCAGCGACGACCTCGGGCATTTGCTCCTGCGGGAAGGTCGGCAACCGCACAATCCAGTGCGCCCATCGCTGCATGAGTTCGGATATATAGCTTTCGCTACAACTTCGTCCCCCGACAATCACCAGCCGCACATTCGGATTCTGCAGTTTGTCCATGGCAATCAGAATATCTTCCAGCCCTTTATGCGGTCTGGCTGTACCGGGGAACATCAATACTATATAGGCTGATAATCCGCAGCGCTCGCGACTGCACTCGGGCGCATACTTGTCCGGGTCATACATACTAGTGTCCTTACATTGCGGCACATAGGTGCCTCCGTACTGCGCCTGCAACAGACGTGAATCAACCGTTATGGCGTCAGCTTTACAGATTGCCTTGTCCAGCCAGCGTATGTAGCGTGCATCGGCGGGGTTAAGCCAGCAGCGGCAGTTCCGCATGGTTTTGCGCACGCCACCCGCGAGTCGGCGGACTAGGTCGATTGCATTGTGTGGGCGATGTGCGCGCGAAGTCACCTGTCGGTCCCTGGCCGCCCTCAGTTCAGCCATTTCCCAGTCGTCGATGTCAAGCATCACCGGTGAACCACTTAACCACCTTCTCAGTAGTGCGACGCCGTAGCTGCTCAGCCGGGGCTTAATGGCATAAATAATATCTCCGTCGAGCTTCACTGCTAGTCTAAACAGGGAGTACAGCCTGCTGTAACCGCCAACTTCCTTGACTTTTATATTCGATGGCGGCACCGGGTAAAGCGACCCGCGGCTCAGCTTCACACCAAGTATTTCCACATCATAGCCGACGTGCGCAAGTGCCTGAGCCAGTGCGTAGGCGCGCGTCATTCCGCCAGCGACCAGGTCGGGCGTAACAATGCATATTTTCTTGCTTAGAGCGGGGGGCACGTTATTGTTTTCATTTAATAACTGATTGCTTCAGTCCTATTAAGACCTTCCTCTATTGAATCCCGATCAGCGGCGCGATCGACTTGCCATCCACATCGGCAAGCTCAACACCGGTGAGCGAAGCGATTGTCGGCGCCAAGTCCATTACCGATACTTGTGCTTGGACCTGACCTGATGCAATGGATGGCCCACGGATGAAAAACAGGCCCTCTGAGGTGTGGTCTCCGGTGCGGCATTTTGTGTACGTTCCCGCTATCCGGCCAGTCTTCGGAGAGAAGACCTCTGAAACCGGGGCACTCCGGTTCCATTCGACCAGCAGATCTGGGAGATAGCGCATATTGTCCCCTTGATAAAGGTCCGCGCTACGCAATACTGCCTTCACGAGTGGCTCCCCTGTAGTCACATTAATAAAATCCAACAGATCTCGGCTGAGCGTCTCGCAAAATTCATCATACTCCTTGCCGGGCGCCACCAGCCCCTTGGGCTCCCTTCCAACAAGATTTATCCTAATGCCGCCATAAGCATCGTTATTAGGTATTATAAAGCTTCTGCGTGTGCCAAGCCGGGAACTCTTATCTACGCCGAGGCTCACCCTGGCCTTGTTGCGTAAGGGCTTTGCAATATTACGAATGTGCTGCGGCAGCAGTTTCCACAGCGCGGTGGCTATCGGAACTAGGGAAGTGCGTTTTTGACGTGGCGGATCACCTTCAAGGCGGCGCAGAATATCATCGAGCATGAACGTCGCGTCATAGTGTGGCCCCATACCGTGGCTGGCAAACACCATCACATGCGCCTCATCCCCGGCCTTACCGATCAATTCACCGATGCCTTCATCAATCGCCATGTATACCTCTTTTATCGGATCACCAGCGACATCGACAAAGTGCGGGTCATATTTCTGATGCTGATTGTCATGAAGATGCCAGCACTGGTGGCCGACACAATGACTCTCGCTGTATACGGTCATAAAGCAATCCCAGTTGCCTTGATCGAGGTAATATGCGCTCAGCTCGGTCTTTTTTCTGATGCGATCAATCAGGTCATCGCGAAAACCCCTGAATTCTTCACCCGTTGTCCGGAATGCATTGCAGTTGTGCATGGTATCGATACCGAACTGTTTTTCGATATCCGGCGCCATCGATTCGGGCCACACGGAAAACCCTGATGGATCGGGGTCGTGACTGCCCCAATCCACGATATGCAAGCCATTGGATAACTGACTGGGATACGTCTTAGGCACGTCAATGACAGCAACCCGCTTGCCCAGACGATTCATAGCCTCCCAGAACGGCTCATTTTTTACGTCTCGCGGAGATACTCTTTTGACCTCGTAGCTCCCGGGTTGAAGCTGCTCATAGCAATATCGCGCATGCTTGGCCGGAGAAACACCGGTGTAGAAAGACGGCCAGATTGCACCCACATAAAGGCCGATAGGGCTTTGCGTGACACCCCACGCTGCAGTTTCGAAAAGCTTGCTCAGATTTGGGAGGTAACCGTCCCTGGACCACTGCAGTATGAGATCCTTGTCTGCCGCATCAATACCAATGAAAAGCACTTTGGCCAGACTGCTCATCGTGTCTTCCTCCTTGTGGGCTTTCACAAAACCAGCGTAACAAGACCACAGCGCATAGATCAATTTAAAAAGATGATCCCGCCCGATAGGGCGGCGGCAGTATGGAGATCCCATCAGATTTTAGCTTCTTGGTAACTTAGCTAAACGCACAGCCATGAATGTCTGAGTTGGGTGGCGGGTTCAACCGGTGAGCGCAACACTTTATCTTTACTCAAAAAGATGGAGTGTGAGCCATGGTTTACCGAACACGGATCAAATACACAGCCGCGCAGAAGGCAAACATCTGGGATCGCTGGCAGCGTGGAGAGTCACTAACCTCGATTGGCCGATTATTTGATAGGCCTTCTTCGTCAATCTTCAATATGTTGTCACCGACGGGTGGTATTCGTCCGCCTCCTCGGCAGCGATCTCGCCTGGCACTGACGCTCGCAGAACGTGAGGAAATATCCCGAGGGCTTGCGCGCTGCCTGTCCTTGCGCACGATAGCCACACAACTCGGTCGTTCACCCTCAACCATCAGCCAAGAACTTCACCGCAATGGCGGTACTGAAGACTATCAAGCCGTGAAAGCGGTTCAAGCCGCCTGGGACCGGGCACGCCGTCCAAAACGCTGTAAACTGGTCTGCCATCGAACCTTGAGTCGGACGGTGGCGGAAAAACTCAGCTTGCAGTGGTCACCGCAGCAAATAACCGGCTGGCTTAAACGCGAGCACCCAGACGACGAGTCCCATCAGGTGTCACACGAGACCATCTACAAAAGTCTATTCATTCAGGCGCGTGATGCACTAAAAAAATAGTTGCAACAGCACCTTAGGAGCCAGCGTGCCATACGCCGATCCAGGCAAGCCAGTCTGAAAGGTGAAGGACTCGGTAAAATCACGAACGCAATCTCCATCCGTGAGCGTCCGGCCTCGGTTGAGGACCGGGCAGTCCCCGGCCATTGGGAAGGCGACCTGATCTTCGGCACCCACAACAGCCAGATCGCCACACTCGTTGAACGTCATACACGCTACGTGATGTTAGCCAAGGCCCAACGGCAAAGACACTGAAACCGTGATTAACGCACTGATCAAGCAAGCCCACAAGCTACCCAGTGAGCTTTGCAAGTCGCTCACCTGGGATCGAGGCAGTGAGATGGCAGATCACCGCCGATTTACACTCGCAACAGATATCGAGGTGTAATTCTGCGATCCGCAGAGTCCGTGGCAACGGGGTTCCAATGAGAATACCAACCGGCTACTGAGACAGTGCTTCCCAAAAGGCACTGACTTGTCGGTACACTCTCAGGCCAAGCTTAATGCTGTGGCACGGCGGTTAAATGAACGGCCACGCAAGACACTGGAATACGAAACACCGGCAGAACGATTTAATGCATGTGTTGCGTCGACCGGTTGAAATCGCAGGCGCAAAGTGGACATTAGAACGATAATGGCAATGGGACTCGTTTTTTTATACTCGAAGCTGTTGCTTCCGGGAAAATATAAATCGGTAAAGTTCGCTGAGCTTTTTCAGACCCGGAACCTTTTTAAGGCGTTGGCCCAGTTGCCACCAGGTCGAGGAACGCATGGCGCGTTGGGATCTAAGCATAGATGCGAGCTCTTTATCACGTAAGGAAACTGCCTTTTCTAAAGCCTCAATAACGTATTGCATTCTTCCCTCTGCAGTAGAAACTCTATTCGCCCAATGCTGCAGTTCAGCAATTCGTTCTTCCTGACTACAGTTCAGGCGGGGAGGGCTGGGAAAGGTGATAGCGCTGGGATAAGTTCCACTTACACAGCGGCAGTCTTCGACAGCCAGGAATTTTTTAAACATATACCAGTCGGTGAAGATCTTTTCCGGAGTGGTCTCCCAGCCAATGGGTAAACGCCTGTACATATCTATAGTATGTGCGGCGCAAGAAAACGCAACCCGGTTATGGGCGTGTCGTTCCTGCATATATTTCCTATAAAACGGATTGGAAAGATCAATGGGGAAAAAACGATACTTGTCCCCTGTAAAAATATGTAGTGAAAGACAATGTGCAAAGTCCGCATTTTGTAGCAATGCCTGCATATATTCCAGATGGTTGGGTAGCCACAGGTCACGGTCACATATATAGCAGACAATTTTGCCTCGGGCTTCCTGTAATGCCTGATGACGATAGGGCTCACCACGCCTGGAGTGTTTTGGATTATCAAAAAAACGGATACGTGGATCGGAGTCGGCCAGCACCTGAATCATCTCTTTGGATGACTCAGGCACGCCATCACCTATAATAAATAATTCAAAATCAGAAATGGTCTGATTCAGAACGCTGGCAACTGCATATTCAATTGTCCCACCATGATTAAAGGTGGGCATGATTATGGTTGCAGCTACTTCCATTTATTCGGGTCGTATGGAATTTTAGGACTGTCTATAGGTAACCTGATATGGTCCGGCCCTTCATATTGATAAGCTTTGTCCACGAGATTTAATAGTGCACTCGCAGTGTGACTGATATTTTGCACGGCATGCCAAATACCGGGCGGAACGATTAGCAGTCCCGGGCGAATATCCCCCAACATAAATTCGTTAATTACGCCATAGGTAGGAGAGTTTTTTCTGCCGTCAAATAGTACAACTTTCATTAAACCCAGGTTGATAAAGATTCTATCAGTTGTTTCTGCGTGAACATGCCAGCCAGAGATTTGTTTGGGATTGAGGACGTTTTGAAAAACCTGATCAATAACATTGTGATCAAGTCCCCAATCACTTCTAAACACTTCTGTTAGAATTCCGCCTTGATTCTTGATTACGTTTTTGACTTCACGTAACTGAACACCATCGATGAGTTCCTGCAGCGGCACCCAGTCTGCTGTAATACTTTGACCATCTCTAATAGCGCCTTCGATATGTCCGAGATATTCATCCTGAGCTTTGTTCTGATCAACTACAGATTCTTTTGTTTTATCCGGCATAATTTTGGCCTCCAGAATAGCCGATTCGTTTGTTAGCCCTGCTATATCTTAAGAGACGGTTCTGTTTGTCACGGCAATTATAAATTCTGTAAGCAAGGTCGCAATAGATGGCAGTTACGAGCACAGAACCGTGAATAAACTGTATATCATGCTATTAACCATCGTTCAACACCTCACCTTTTACCAATAGAGATAGAGTGTTGCGTCGATACGCTGTCGGACAGCCCGTACGGCTGCTAGTCTGAAGCATAAGACTGACTCGCAAGTATGCGATTATGTTATCGTTGCCGACTGGCAGGGAAGCCAGTGCGAACGTTGGGGCGCGCGTGTATGTGCGCCATCGCCCGGAACGAACCCTTCTTTACCAACTTGTCGAAGCATACTACCCGTCTTTCCTGACCCGGCTAGCAGCCGAGGGTACGGCGTTGCCGGGATATGTCGAGCGGGAATTCGAGGATTACCTCAAATGCGGCCGTCTTGAACATGACTTCCTGCGGGTGCGCTGCGACAGCTGTCACGCCGAACACCTGGTGGCGTTCAGTTGCAAACGCCGCGGCTTCTGCCCAGCTTTGGGGCACGGCGTATGGCCGAAAGCGCCGCGTTACTGGAGGACGAGGTGTTGCTGGAACAGCCCATACGTCAATGGGTGCTCGGCTTCCCGTTTCCGCTGCGGTTCCTGTTTGCCAGCCGACCGACCATCATGGGGCAGGTGCTCGACATCGTTTACCGATGCATCGCCACGCACCTGGTCAAGAAGGCTGGGTTTTCCTGCAAGACGGCTCAGACAGGCGCGGTCACCTTGATCCAGCGCTTCGGCAGCGCCTTTGAACCTCAACATTCCCTTCCACATGCTGTTTCTCGATGGCGTGTATGTCGAGCGACCTGATGGATCGCTGCGTTTTCGGTGGGTGAAGGCACCGACGAGTGCTGAGGTGAACCACCTGAGCCATACCCTCGCGCAGCGCGTCAGCCGTTTCCTTGAGCGGCAGGGATGGCTCGAACGGGACAGCGAACACAGCTATCTTTCCGGGGAAGCAGTCGACGCAGGGCCGATGGATCACTTATTGGGACATTCGATCACTCATCGCGTCGTCGGCTCTGGAGCACGTTACTATTCATAATGTCCGGAAACCGTACTGAACCCACCGTTCGCAGAAATTGCTAACATGTCGTTTGTGGCCCAGACTGTGTAAAAACCAGAAATGCCTGGTCAGTTTAGTCGGTAGCCGTAA
>JBHPFC010000070.1:0-15246 GCA_042576405.1 Pseudomonadota bacterium
GTTGTTGATCAAGCGTGCGGCGGTGATTGGCCATCCCGTTGACCGCCATTCAAAATACCTGCAAGCGGCATTCGAGAAGAAATTTACCGATACCGGTGGCGTACTGACCGGATCGCATAGCGTGACAGAGATGGGCGAGCTGTTGCTGCGCCACCTGCAGGAACAGAAAACCGAACTCCTGTATTTACCAGTCTCGGCGCAATCCGTATTGCAAGTTCAGTCCATCCTGGATGAAATGGGCTGGTCGCCGGAGATCATGGCCGGTGATGGTCTGCTGGCCAGCGTTCTCGGCAAGTTCCCTGAACAGGCCGGCGATATTGATGGAATCTATGCAACTGACCTGTTCAGTGACAGGGGTGATTTCGTAAGACACAAGCGCCTGGGTCGGGCAGCTGAAGCGTCCTTCGACGACCTGTTTGGCGGTAAGGAGAACACCTTCACCAGCCTGGGTGCGGAAGGGTATGCCATCGTGGTGCACGCCATGAACCAGTGTCTGCCTGCGGTGGATAAGCAGTGCATTAAGACGGCCATACGCTCGACGGAGAATTTCGAAGGGATCATGGCAAAAATCAGTATAGACAAAAAAGGCAGGGCGACGCGTCCCGTGTATGTTAATACTATCGAAAACGGGTTTCTTGATTCAGTCGTGAAGGTTTATTAGGTGCTATGCCAGATAATAAAAGGGGGTCAGACCTGATTTGCCTATTTGCTTCAGAAAAGCAGAAAAGGGCGTATTAACGGCGCAGACAACCTCATGCAGCAATATCCGCACTCTGTTCGAACAACGCGAACAATGCCGAGTCATCCCGCTTTAGTATGAGGCTTTCGTATACCGCTGAATTACTCTGCAACCTAGCCAGCGCAGTTACAGGCGGGACGCCTTTTTCGACGGCAAGATGTAATACATGCTGAGTTATCAATATGCCGGCATTCAGAAGGCTGCACTGAAGATCAGTGCTCTCAATGCCGTGCTGCCTTGCCATACGCTCGACTTCGGCCTGCCGGGCGCCACTGCGTAGCATTGCAAGTAACAGCTGTTCAGCGCCGGGAGCGCTTAGCGGCACCTTTCGTATCGCCTCGTTGATAACTTTGATTATGTTATCTGTTTCTGCATTCATTAAACCTGCCTCATACCTTTGCCCGCACTTGACCAGCCATCAAACGGGCTACCTGGACTTGCATCGTATGGCATAAATTTACTGATTGCGGTGACACGATTCACTGCGCCGGCGTGATATCTTTCTCAATTGCAAGGTATCTCTCTGGTCATGCGGTCGATCGGACGGTGATACGTACAGTACATCGATAAGGCATATCAGCGTTTCATTTCAGCTTTCCATCCGGGTTCAGTGTGCAATCCATCGTCACAACCTCCACGCCGTTCATGATTTTTATCGTGAGCCGATTGTCATCAAGTTTCTCGATGCCTTCATACTGTGTTCCCGGCGGTAGTGAGGAACGATGGCTCTCAAAGCATGCAAGTCCCAGTTCAGGGTCGATATCAGCTGCGGGGTGCCGTTGATCGCAAGATGCAAGCAATACTGCCAGGGTGATGTACGCGATTACGGTGGTGGTTCGCATGCTCAGGTGCTCCAGATGGCTTTCATGTGACGAATCATACGTTGGCGCATCGCCGGCTCGGGCAGGCGGCCAAAGCCGGCGCCCATATTTTCCCGCATGTGGTCGACCCGTGTCGTTGCCGGAATCGCGACCGTGACCGCGGGATGCGAGACAATGAACTTGAGGAAAAACTGTGCCCAGTTGGCGCAGTCAAATTCACCAGCCCATGTCGGTAAGGGCTTATCCCGCACATGGTCGAACAGGTCACCGCGGCGAAACGGCCGGTTGATGATCACCGCGACGCCGCGTTCCGCAGCCAGCGGCAACAGGCGTTGTTCGGCCTCGCGGTCAAGAATGTTATAGGTAAATTGTACGAAGTCGAAGTTTTCCCGCTCAAGCGCCGCCGCCAGTGCTTCGTGTCGGCGTCCATGTGACGTAGTGATGCCGATATAACGAATCTTGCCGTCGGCCTTCCAGGCTTTGAGCGTTTCCAAATGGGTTTCCCAATCCAGCATATTGTGGATCTGCATGAGGTCAAGGCGCGATACACCCCACAAATGCTGTGAGCGTTGCATCTGCTTGACGCCGAGCCAACGTCCGGGGGTCCATACCTTGGTCGCCGAAAACAGGCCCGCGTCATCGCCGAGGATTCCCCGGCACTCGCCGATCACCTGCTCAGAGGAATTATACATCGGCGAAGAGTCGACCATACCGCCGCCCATGTCAAAAAAGGTCTTCAGGACCAGGGCACGCGCTGTTACCAGCTTCGGGTCGTCACCCACGTCAAAGGTCTGCGAGGTACCCATGCCGATGACTGGCACCTGTTCATCGCTGACCGGGACCCCCCGGGTGCGGATCGTCTGCTGCAAGGCAACACCCGGCGACAGTAAGCTTGCCGCCGCCAGCCCGGTGATCCCTCGCAGGAATCGGCGTCGCCTGGGTGATGCAGGGTCGCGGATCACTGGACTCTCCTCCCGAATAATCTGCAGTCAACAAGCATTAAGCATAGTCGCTACCGGATACGCTGTAAGCCCGATAAAAGAGGGGCAGAGGGATTGAATAATACTCCCTCCGCCCCCATTATTGTTGTTATGTAAATAAAAAGGTCAAACAATTATGGAATTACCACCGCGCGACGGAGATGGTTATCTCGTCGATATGAATGACTGGACACCAGAGATCGGTCGGGCAATGGCCGAAGCAGATGGTGTTGAACTGGATGAAGTAAAATGGAACCAGATACTGAAGGCTCGAGAGTATTTCGATGAATTCAGCGTGGTGCCCCCGATCCGGAAGTTCGCCAAGTACATGGGCGAAGATCAAAAAGGCATGTTCAAGATGTGGCACACCGGCCCCATGAAACCGATTACCAAGTACGGCGGCTTACCCAAGCCGACCGGCTGTGTCTGACGGAGGGCTGCCATGACGGGCAGGCAAAGCGACTTTGACAGGCTGGTGGATGAACTTGAGCAACAACGCGACGAGCTGTTGTTGAAAATACATCTGGCCAAGGCGGAAGCCAAGGACGAATGGGAAGAGCTGGAAGATAAATGGCAGAACCTGCAGCAACGCTTGCCGGAGGCGCGCAAAACGGCCAGCGAATCGGCTGATAATATCGGCGCCGCACTGGGGCTGGTTGCAGAGGAAATCGGTAAGGCTTACAAACGCCTGCGCGACACGTTGGACTGAGTGGCGAAATTGGAGTTTTTACTCTGACCCCAAATATTAAAAACCTTGTAAGACAATCTTTCCGATTGCTTTACCGGACTCCAGTTCCTCGTGCGCAGCCTTCAGATTTTCGGCATTGATCGTGCCGAGGTTTTTGCCAGAGGTGGTCTGGATATAACCCAGGTCAACCAAATCCGATACGCGGTTAAGCAATCGACCCTGCTCGTCCATATCAGCTGCATTAAACATGGAGCGTGCAAACATAAACTCGATGTGTAACGACTGACTCTTTAGCTTAAGCTTCATCACGTCCAGGGGCCTGGCAGGATCATCAATCATGGCAATCTTGCCAAAAGGCGCCAGCAGCTCTGTATAGCTTTCGAAGTAAGATTCAGTATTGTTCAGACTGGCAACGTGCGTCACCTGACCAAAACCCAGGGCCTCGATCTGTGGTTGAAGTGGTTGGGTGTGATCAACTACATGATCCGCCCCCAGCTTTTTCACCCAGGCTTGCGAGCTTTCGCGTGATGCGGTGGCGATAATCGTGGCGCCGGTGATGGCTTTGGCTATCTGAATTAAAATAGAGCCGACCCCACCGGCTGCACCAATAACCAGAATCACCTCATTGGATGTCTCTTTTGAATCCGGACTTTGCTGGTGAATAGACAGATGTTCAAACAGCAACTCCCAGGCGGTGATTGATGTCAGTGGTAGTGCAGCGGCTTCAGCATCAGACAGGCTTTTGGGTTTGTTGCCGACAAGGCGTTCGTCAACCAGCTGATACTCGGCATTGCTGCCCTGGCGGTTGAGATCGCCGGCATAAAAGACCACATCACCAGGCTTGAATAGCGTAGCCGTCTCGCCAGTCGCGACAACCTCACCCACGGCATCCCAGCCAAGCACTTTGTAGTCACCTTTGGCGGGAGAGACTTTCTGCCGAATTTTGTAATCCACCGGATTAACCGCAATTGCCTTGATCTTCACGAGTAAGTCGTAGCCGGTGGCAACCGGCTGAGGCAGTTCGATATCGGTTAACGACTCAGGGTCATTGATAGGCAGGGATTTGCTATAGCCAACAGCTTTCATGGTCTTTCTCCAGTTGATTACCCAGTGGATGAAAGCGTAGACCTTGTTAGCCTTGCTGAAAACAGCATAATATTAGAAACATTATCAAATAATATTAGAGAATATGCTGTTAGAAGACCTTCAAGTGGTCCTCGGGGCGGCATGTTTCTTACTGGCCCATAAAACCGACTGGCGGCAAAAGGATTTCAGCATCGCTGATCAACACACGATGCTGAGCACCGCTGACATTTGCTGCTAACCAGGGGCGAAGTAACATGAAAAGGTCCGGTGCGGCCGCCAGAGCGGGTACGTACAGGATCAGGACATCGCCGTCATTGTTTAGTTGAATCTCATGGTGGAGCCTGAGGGGTAGCGTTACAATTTTCATCGTTTTCCAGTTCACACGCGTGCCTTGTTTCTTGCGCTCGATTATCTCCACAGCGAGGAGGTGTAACTCGGCGACAACACGCGCGCAGGCTTCCCGTTTCCGTCTCAGATCGCTGGCGTTTTCGAACTGGAATACCAGGCCATCGTCGGTACTACATATCGGGCCCGCATCTTCGCTGAAACTCCACTGTGTCTTTGTGGCCCGGGTGCTCACCACCGGCTCCGCATTGGACAGTTGGGGCAGAGGTATCAGCTGTGTGCAGGGATGCAGGCTGCAGAAACGTGAAACAATACGCTTTTCCAGGTCGGCCTGGTCGTCCGTTCTAGGGCCGCTTACCACCACCGGTTTATCATCCACGATAAGATAGAGGCTGTTTCCGGGGCCGAAACCGGTGCGTACAGACGATTGTGGTGTCACTGTCTGCGCGAGTTCATCCAGCTCAGATGCCAGATTTTCTACGGCGACGGCCCAACGTCTCAGTTTGCGTTGTCCCGGTTGGTGGCCCGTTTCCTGACGCGCCAGTCTGGATTCCAACGCATAAGCCGCAGCCAGTTCGGAAATAGCGACATAGGCCAGGTCCGCTCGTACGGGGCCGGGCGCATCCTTCAGGCCGAGGGCAAGTTGGTCAAGGTAGTAAGCCGGTTCCATTATTTCTGCGCGGGGTTCGATCGCAGTGGCGATACCGAATGGCACCAGGCACAGAAGCAGTAGCGCCCGCATACGGTAGCGGCATGTACAACGGATTACGAGAATTTCCACCCGAATAACCTACAGTCAACAGGCACTAAGCATACTCGCTACTGGATATGATGTAAGCCCGGTTGGAAGAGGGCGGAGGGGTTAAAATTTAGTCCTTCCGTCCATTTTATTGACAGGAGGTATAGTTATGAGAACCCTGCTAAAACCGCTATTTTTTGTTCTGGTGCTGGTTAGCAACGTGATACACGCTAACTAATTAAAGGTAATTAAAGAATTAAAGGGGTCAGGAATTAAAGGAATTAAAGGGGTCAGTACCCTTTTCCGGAACAAGGTACATAAAAGGGTACTGACCCCTTTACTCTTTACTCCTGAGAATTTAGGTTTTGATTCGTAGAAAATGCCTTTTGTTACCAGGTTTTCGTACTCAGATGCCTGTATATAACCATCCATGTTTTTGTCTGAATAAATAACTTGCGCTGCGGAATAAGGACTAAGGAATAAGGGGTCGGTACCCATATCACCAGGGAATGACGCTGCCACCGTTATCAAAGAACGTGCCGGAGTTCCCAAGGGTGATCGTGCCAAGAATTTCCCGCATCCGGCCGACGCTCTCCGCAACGGAAATCTCCGCATTGGGGCCACCCATGTCGGTCTGCACCCACCCGGGATGGAGGATGGCCACTTTCACCTCCCCCTGGGTGCGAGATCGATGGCGGCACTCTGAACGATAGATGTAACTTCCCCCAGAGCCGTTATCCGCCATGCTGCCCATTTTACTGCTCATGGCAGCGATCATCTTGTGTTTGCTTGCGGCCACCTGTGGCTTGGTTTGGCTCATAAGCTTACCGACTTTCCTTTGCAGACCCCTGATAGTCATCGAGGAAGTCAGTGACCGTCAAGGTGTAGCGTTCATGCCAGTAGTCGATCAGGCTGCGGACAAAAACATCCCGATTCCTGAAATGCCAATTTGGCGGCCAATTTCATTCCAGAACCTATTTTTTGTAGTTATCGCAACCAGTTACAGCAATCCGATTTCGGTAACACTATCTAAAGCTTCTCTGATCAATGACGATAATGTAAGGGTATTCAATGGCCTTTCATAAGTGATAGGTACCGACACTAAATACACCATTAAGCGTTCTGCGCTTACTGACGATTAACAGCGCGATAGTTTCTCTCGAGCCGGGGACAGCTTACAACTTTCTTGGGAAGGATAGCCATCAAGTGAATAGAGGCAAGTATCATGTCCAGGTTTTCCGCTTTCCGGCTCAGTAAAACGGCAGAATTAAGATGGGATGGAGCTGACGGATTACACAAAGTAAATAAGCCAGAAGAGCTTATTACTGGGCATGGGATTAATGTAAAAGCACCCCATGTACGCGTCAGGCAGATGATGTTGTACCCACTACACTTTGAACCAACAGTATCCATCCAAGCGCTGCAGCTGTGAAAATTACGATACCGGGTTACAAAATAGAACACCTAATAGCCGAGGGAGGTACGGCCTCCGTTTACCTGGCTATCCAGGAATCCCTGCGGCGGTATGTCGCCATAAAACTGCTAAGAAAATTCGATAGTCCAGAGCAATTAACGCGTTTCCTCAATGAAGGCCGGATAATCGCGTCATTAAATCATCGTAACGTCATCAATATTCATGATATTGGTGTGACTGATGTTGGGCGACCATATATCTCCATGGAGTATCTTGAGGGCGGAGATCTCGATGCACGAATTCCGAAAAAGGTGGCCCCGGAGGATGCATTGCAATGGCTGGAAGCGATTGGTAACTGCCTGGATTTCGTCCACCAAAAGGGCATCATCCACAGGGACATCAAACCAGGCAATATACTATTTCACAAAGACGGCACACCGATTCTTACTGATTTTGGGACCGCCAAACAACAGGAATCCGACGCCAAGCTGACAATGGATGGTCGTGCTTTTGGGAGTCCTTACTATATCAGCCCGGAGCAGGCCGCCTCAAAAAAGCTGGATAGACGTACCGATATCTATAGTCTTGGAATCGTCCTGTACGAAATGCTAACGGGGAATAAACCTTATAAAGGCGACTCCCATATTGAAACTATAGTCGCTCATATGTCGGATCCGCTCCCCGTCCTTCCGCCTGAGCTGCATCGCTATCGCACCTTGATTAGTAAAATGATAGCGAAAACTCCTGATGATCGATTCACAAACGCCGCAGAAATGGTGCGCTTTGTCCAGCAATTACGAAAGCCAGTAAAGAAGGCGCGGCGAATGACATGGGCATCCACTGGAGCTCTTGCGATATTCGGTGGAACAAGCGCTGCGAAAATGGTGCACTTTGTCCAGCAGTTAAGAAAGCCGGTAAAGAAGGCACGGCGAATGACATGGGTACCCGCTGGAGCTCTTGCGACAATTCTTGGAATAGGTGGCGCCGTATTGATAGGGCAATCGATCATTCCCGAGCGCAACGAGCATCCGGCGACTCCAGGCATGACGACAAGCGAAGCAGTAATCTCCGAAAGTCCCCCGGCTATTGTCGAAAAGCTGTCACCAGAACCCAGTGATGCGGTAAAAGAAACACCTGTTGCCACTAGCAATAACGAACAACAGGTTGAGATACTTTTGTCGCAGGCTGCCGCAGCACTTAAAGAATTCCGGCTCACAAAACCAATCGATAACAATGCCTATCACTACTACCAACAGATCCTTGAATTGCATCCGCAGCACGAAGAAGCGATTAGGGGTGATAATAGAATTGCTGATGCCTATGCGGATCTCGCAGAAAGAAAGCTGGATCAGTACGATTACGAAGCCGCCAAGCGCCATATACATCGAGGGCTAACCATTCAGCCGACAAATCATCGGCTACAAGCGCTGCAGAAAAAAACAAACATTGGGCGATTATTGGCGCAGGCCGACACGGCGCTTAAAGAACAACGGCTTACACGGCCCAAGAATAACAATGCCTACTACTACTATCAGCGTATTCTTGAATTGCAGCCGAAGCACAAACAAGCGCTTAAAGGCATTACTGGAATCGCTGATGCTTACGCAGACCTTGCCGAAAGCAAGCTGGATAAGTTCAATTATGTAGCTGCAAAGCAGTATTTGCATCGAGGGCTAAAGATTCAGCCGGACAATGCCAGATTGCAAGCGCTGCAGAAAAACACAAACGCATTTCGAGATGCACCGGGAAGGCTTTGGAAAAAAATCAAATCGCCATTCTCATGAGCCTAATAAAATAACCAGTGGATAACTGACATGTCCTACATGCGAATATACCTCAACGATGTGCTGATGGATCAGGTTGAACTGAATAAGGATCAAATGACCATCGGACGAAGTGCTGATAGTGATATTGTTCTTGATAATGCGGGCGTCTCCTCACATCATGCGCGCATTCAAAAGGGGGCAGGTGGATACGACATAGCTGATAACGACAGTAGTAATGGCGTATTTGTCAACGGAAACAAGATCGACCAGCACAGGCTCGAATACCGCGATGAGATACAGATATACAACTATGTTCTGAAGTATATGGCATCGCGCGGACTCCACGGAATTGCCGACCCGGATATTGCGCAGGATGGAGATCAGTCCCAGACCGGCACCATGGAGGTGAATATATCCGACGTTCAAGAGCTTCTTAAGCTGAGAGAAAAAAAGAAAACAGCGTATGTGGAAGTACTGGATGCTAAAGGCAATCAATCCAGATTCTTACTCAAGGAGCAGAACTTCAAGATCGGCAGATCAAAAGACTGTGATATTCGCACTTCTGGATGGCTGTCTTTTGGTCTGGCCGCGGAGATTCAGCGAGACACTGATGGCTACTACCTGCTACCGCAAAGGTGGGGTCGTGTGATGAGAAATGAAGAGCCGTTAACACAACCCGTCAAACTCATGGATGGAGACAGTCTACGTGTTAAAAATCTGTCTATGCGGTTCTTTCACCGGATGATCAACAGCCAATAAGGAATTGCGCATATGATAGTCAAGACCTCTCATATCAAGAATTCCTTCCTATGACCTGGCAATATGCCTCGGCGCTGACGATTGGCGATCGAGAAGAACAACAGGATCGTGCCGCCATTTTCCACTTAGAGGATAGAGAGGAACACTTACTTGTAGTAGCAGATGGCATGGGTGGTCACAAAGACGGTGCGGCAGCAGCGCAAACCGTTATAGACATTGCCTCTAGCCGATTTAACCAAAGTACGATAGATGATCCCAGGAAGTTCCTGGAAAATATCTGCCTGGATGCACATGACGCCATCCTGACGTTATCGGAAAACCGCACATCTGCACCAGGTAGCACCTGTGTGATTGCATATCTAACGCATAGTCAAGCCTACTGCGTACACGTAGGCGATAGTCGACTTTATCAGTTCCATAGCGGCATGCTTATCCATAAGACATCAGATCACTCTATTGCACAATTGATGAAGGAACATGAGAGCGATCTTAAGGATGAAGCCGGGCATTCAGCGCCACAGAATCAGCTCTATATGTGCCTTGGTGGAAACAATGAGCTAACACCTGAATTTTACGCATCGAGAGTGTCGGCAGGTGACTTCTTTCTACTCTGTAGTGACGGGTTTTGGGATCAGGTAGACGTAGAGCAACTATTTGCGGGAACTGACGGAACTGCCGTTGATCAAGACTATGCAGGACGGTTGGTAGAATTAGCCAGCCAGCAGGGACAGGGGAAAAGTGACAATGTTTGCCTCGCATGGGCATATCGCGAGGATGATCCAACAGAATGCGAGAAGCCAGGATTCCTCAAGCAGCTGATCGCTTGGTTCTCATAAAATTATCATGGATAAGGCATCGAGGGGTCAGGGAGTAGCCCTCGACGTCTCCTTGATCGGGTTCTGCTTGAAAAACAGACTGAGTGCCTCGTACACCTTCGGATAGATGTTATTAAGTAGCCCGGGGTTTTCGAAAAAGACTTCACTCAGTACGGCAAGAAACTCGGCCGGCGCGGTTGCGCCGTAGCGGCTCAGCCCCGGTTTCGGGTTTTTCTGAAAATCCGCATACGCCGTGGCAAATATTTCGGACCAGGCAATGGCGTGCGAGCGCTTATGCTGGGGAGGGAAACCATCTGCTGCGCCGTTCAGCATATCCAGCTTATGGATAAACTCGTGGATGACCACGTTCTGCCCATCCCGTGTACCCGCGGTTTCGGTATCCTCCCATGACAGGATAACCGGACCACGTTGCCATGCTTCACCGATCAGTTCACTTTCGACGGTATGCACCAGGCCGTATTCGTCAACCATTTCCCTTTTCGGTGCAAAGCCGGCTGGATAGACAATGATGCTTGTCCATCCCGAGTACCAGTCAATGCCGAGATTCAGGATGGGTAAGCAGGCTTGCAGCGCAATGAGAAGCCGCATTTCCTCGCTGACCTCGAGATCATTTGCGCCGACGAATGACTTTTCATGCAGGAATAAAATCGCAAGACGGCGCAGACGATTTCGTTCCTCTTCAGACAAATGATCGAGCAGTGGTAACTGCCGGAGCGCAATATCCCAGCTGCTGGAGGAGATAGTGCTGCGCTTGATAATTCGCTGCTGCCGCCATTCCCTGAGGAGTTTGAACATTTAACAGCCAGGAATCCCGATAGGCCCAGGAGCGTCAATGATAATTAATCGGGCGTGCCTGGTCATATTCCCATTACACTCGGTTTTATAGTTTCAATACTGATTTCTATCAGGTCGATCCGGGCATCGTGAACCAGCACAGGCTTACCTTTTCCCGTGAGTCGGCAGAACAGCTTCGCGAAAGTTTAACACAAGCGGGCGTTTGCCGTCCTTTCGGCTTAAAAAGGTGACCGAAAGATAATTAGATAATTGTGAGAAACCGTGATCTGTCTCTATTAATCAAGGTCGATTTGATAGCGGGGCATTTCCCTATGAAGGAGACGGAGGGAATATAATTTAATCCCTCCGTCCCCTTTTAGTTCAATATCACCAGGGAATAACGCTCCCATCAATATCAAAGAACGTGCCGGAGTTCCCGGGCGTCATCGTGCCAAGAGTTTCCCGCATCCGGCCGACGCTTTCCGCAACGGAAATCTCCGCGTTGGGGCCGCCCATGTCGGTCTGCACCCACCCGGGATGGAGGATGGCCACTTTCACCCCCCTGGGTGCGAGATCAATGGCGGCACTCTTCATAACGGCATTGAGTGCCGCCTTCGATGAACGATAGATGTAACTTCCCCCGGAGCCGTTATCCGCCATGCTGCCCATTTTACTGCTCATGGCAGCGACCAGCTTGTGTTTGCTTGCGGCCACCTGAGTCACAAATGCTTCCATCATCTTCATTGGCGCAATGACATTGACGTGCAGACACTCCAGCCACCGGGCTTCGTCGGTGTTACCGAAGACGGCATCATCGGGCCCGTAGATCCCCGCGTTATTGAACAGGATGTCGATGGGGCAGTCCTGAAGCTGGGCGGCGAGTTTCTGCACCTGGTCTTGCTGCGCAACATCGAGCGTGTGAAGGGTGATGTTAGGGAACTTATCGCCAAGTCGGTTAAGCGCGGTTGCTTGATCAGGATGTCGGCAGCAGGCTAGCACCCGCCATCCCTGCGCCGCATACTGGTGCGCGAGTTCCAGACCGATGCCCCGGTTGCTACCCGTGATAAGAATGGTTTCAGTCATTGTGGTCTCCCGAAATACACGGGGTCAGTGTACTTGATTCTCCCTTGACCGCATCAGCGAGGGGTAACAAACAGTTTCATGATTTTGCCGGCGAGTTCGCCATCGGCGGTAATAGCTGCTGTCCACTTCGGCACGGCCTGAGCAAACCAGATCAAAAACACGATCAGGATAACTTTTTTGCTGGGCGGCAGGCGGCGGAACCTGGCCAGGAGGCCGGGCGGATGTTTGTCGGGTCGTGTATCGATCATGGAGCTGTTCCCACACAGTGCCTGACCGGGGCCGTGGTCAGGCAGGCCGATTGCTACCTGAACAGTATAGTTAAACGGCGGAGGGGTAAAAAGCCAAAATGGGTAGGTCAGGGTTACACGCGATTTAGACAGGAAACTGTGGTCTGTCCCCTATTTATAGAATTAATTGTTCTCTGACCCCTATTTTCACACCTATTTTCCCAAATTGTGAACCCGTTCCTTCAGCGTATATGAATTGAGTCGCTAATGACGAGAGCATGTTTGGCCAAAACCGCCACCATGTCCTGATTATTTCAGGAAAATTCCGGGTTAAAAAACGCATGGTAGCACCTTGCCCGGCTTCAGTTGGCCGCGTTCAGTGATATACGGCGGCTTGATATTGGTTTCAATGGGGGATGATGATGCCCAGTTCAAATGGCGTGTTTAAAACGATACTTTTACTTTCGGCGACGGCTGTTTTAGGCGCCTGTGGTGGTGGCGGTGGTGGTGGAAGCTCCGCCGGGATTACAGCCGGTGACCCGGTAACGATTGCCGCGGCCAACGCCGGTAGCGTGGCAGGTGCTACGCTGGATGCAGCCGATGGTCTCACCGGTAACACCGAAGGAGCGGTCGGCCTGTTCCCCGCTGCAGTGGGCCATTCGAGGTCCGCACAGATCAATGTGGTCGATACCATCCTCGGGCAGATCAAGAAGGCGCCGCAGTTATTCCCCGCTGAGTCTTCCCGTGTGTCACCAGCGGCTGTTCAGTCGTTGAGCCAGAATTGCGACACCGGCTCGATCAGCGGCAGCTTCAACGACAATGATAACGACCTGACGCTGTCAACAGGTGACAGTGTCAGTATTACTGCCAATGGCTGTACCTTCAGCGGCGTGACCATGAATGGCAGCATGAGCATGAATAATGTTGTGGTTAGCGGTGATGAGCTGTCCCCGCCTTATTCAATGCAGTTTACCCTGCAGGCTACCGATTTCTCGGTAACGGTCAGTGGTGAAACAGTGGTCATGAGAGGCGGTGGCACCATCGGTGAGTCAAGCAGTGATGGTATTAGCTTTACTTCTTCCTTTACGGGTAACGGCATTGAAATTGCCGCCGGAAGTGAGAGCCTGACCTTGACGAACTACAACATACAGGAAACCGAGAACCAGGCGACCGGCGCCTACTCGATTTCGATCAACGCAACCATAACCAGTCCAAGCCTGGGTGGTTCTGTCACCGTGACAACCGATGCTGTTCTTACCGGCGTCGGTTCACTTGATCCAGATGCCGGCCAGATCACCTGTGTGGGTGCCGGTAATACCAGCGTGACACTCATCGCAGTGGATTCAATCAATGTCCAGCTGGAAGTCGATCAGGACGGTGACGGCAACGTAGACCAAACCCTGGCGGCCGCCTGGGCCGACCTGTAAGCACTGTTTACCAGGAGATATTACAAGGGCGCCTTCAGCGCCCTTGTAGTATGCCGCCGTCCATACGCTCCAGTATCTACCAGACAGCCGGAAAACATTCACACGGATGTCAGTTGCAGTGCCTGCCACATGAGCGTCAGTTGCCAGGGTGTGGCGGGTGGTTTGGGAGGTTTGTCTGTCATGGCTGATTCCGGGGCCATAGGCTACCTGTAGCGTATGTTACGCAATTATTCTAAAGTTCGTAAAAGGGGACAGAGGGAAATTAATTGGGGTCTGTCGCCTATTGGCCTGGTGGAGGAGGGTAGAGATCTTGGAACGATCGGAAGTGGATAACCTGAAAAAAGTTGTCGCAGTAATAGAGAAGTCGCTGCGCATGCACGTGATCTGGCACGAAAACCTGGTACGTTGGCTGATATGCAAGCGCCCCTTACCAGACTCGGTAATTGACGCTGATGCGCATAAATGTTGCGATTTCGGAAAATGGTTTTACGGACAGGCGAATCTGCACCTGCGTCAATTGCCGATGTTCAGAAGGATCGATGATTTGCATCGGTTAATGCATGCGAATACACGCGATTCCTGCCTGAAATACCGGGCGATGGGTATGATGGCAGAGGATGACTATGACAATTTCCTCGATTCGATTGCAAATTTCCGCAAGGAACTGATCAGTCTGAAAGCGCGTGCCGAGTCTACGCTGAATCATACAAGTGTTGACTTGAGCGATCCGTAAGGGAGATCAAGCGATACCCGGTTCAATGCCCGTGGTTTCCCGAGCCGGTCTTGTGCCGTGCTTGCGTTAAACAAGTGGCGATTGGGCTCTGACTTTTCATTCAGGCCAGGATATAGCAGCACCCACAATATCGATTTTTGTTGACCTGCATAATTTCTTAATACTTATTTCAGTAGCGTAAATTGATATGTGTTTTTCTGCGACTGCATGTTTTACTGCCGGGGTCATTCTTGTACCTACAGGGATTTATAGCCTGGCAAAGGCATATCAGGGTAATAAACATTATCTCGCGCTGGCGGCTTTTCCCCCTTTTTTCACTGTACAGCAAATAATAGAAGGCGGGTTGTGGCTCGCGCTTGAACAGCGTGCTGACATAAGCATTGAAACGACAGCAAAAGGATATCTTCTCTTTGCTTATTTTCTATAGCCGTTTTTTGTGCCTTTGGCGGCTCTCCTCGTGGAGAAAAACACCGTAAGAAGATCAATATTCAAGATTTTCAGTATTACTGGTTTTCTGTTTGGGACGTCGCTTTACGTACCTTTGCTGATATATCCCGAGTGGGTATCGGTAGTGACAGAAAAAGGCTCGATTTTGTACAGAGCGTATTGATATACGATGGGATTGTATCCAGGACGGTAGTGCGAGTTTTCTATGCAATTATTGTTGCTGTGCCTCTCCTGTTTTCAACGGTTGCAACCTTGAGGAATTTTGGGATCCTGATTTTTGTTTCGGTTGCAGTAAGCGCGGTCTTCTTTGCTGATGCCTTTGTCTCAATATGGTGTTTCTTTGCGGCTATTCTCTCAGCCTATGTTGTTTACATAATCCATC
>JBHPFC010000071.1:0-15134 GCA_042576405.1 Pseudomonadota bacterium
CCCCTTGCCCCAAGCGGCAAACCCCCTGCCCTGATCGGGCACGTCAGCGGAGGCCGTAAGGCCTCCGCTTTTTTTAATGGTTTGATAAACCTGAGTTCGATCAGACACAAACACCTATCTCTATTTCATCAGTGAATTCGGGGTTCCTGTTGAGCCATCAGCTATCCATGCTAGAATTACCGGCATTGGAACCCCAATTCAATATTAAGGTGATGACCATGTCCGCAGTTGAATTCCAGCCACAACTCAGTAACGAGATCACAGTTTCACCCGAAGCTGTAAAGCAGTTGACTGCCCTGACCGAGAATGAATTCGGTATTACAGGGGTACGTATTTTTGTCTCCGGCGGTGGCTGCGGCGGCATGTCCTACGGCATGACGTTTGTCGAGGAGCCTCTCCCGACCGACTGCGTCCTCGAACAGGACGGTATTAATGTCTATATTGACGCCGTAGCACTCGGCTTCCTTGAAGGCGTGGAAATCGACTACAAGGACGAGGGCATGAACAAAAGCTTCGTCTTCAAAAATGTATTTGCCAATACCGGTGGAGCCGGCACCTGTGGTGCCTGCGGTTCAGCCGGCGGTGGCTGCGCCTGAGTAAAGCTCGCCTGCTGCTGGTCGCCCAGCCCGGCAGTTACCGTATTGCACCTTACCTCCAGGCCGCCCGCAACATGGGCCTGGAGGTGCTCATCGCCTCTCGCGGCCAACATTCACTAACCACCGAAATCAGCGAAGGCCTGCACGTCGATCTCGACAATCATGACGCTGCGCTCCAGCGCATCCTCGCCGCTGACCGGCACACACCATTCACCGGTATTCTTGGCAGCGATGACAGCACTGTAGAACTGGCTGCCGATGCGGCCAGGCAACTTGGCCTGCCACATAACCCGCCAGAAGCGGCGCGCCTGTCGCGGCGCAAGGACCTGGCGCGCGCGCACCTGGCGCTGGCCGGCTGTCCGGTGCCGATACACTGCCTTATCGATGTGGAAAAACCACTTCAGCCGCAAATGGACGGCCTGCCCTGGCCCTGCGTACTAAAACCGCTGCATATGTCGGCCAGCCGTGGTGTAATCCGCGCCGATAACCCGGCAGAGTTCAAGCAAGCATGTCATCGTATCCGGCCGATTGCCGGAGAGTACGGCGATGATTTTGAACGCCGCCACCTCCTGGTTGAAGACTACATTGACGGTATCGAAGTCGCCTACGAAGGTTACCTGCACCAGGGCACGCTGAATACACTGGCCCTGTTCGACAAACCCGAGCCATTGCAAGGCCCTTACTTCGAGGAAACCATTTACGTTACGCCTTCCCGCCTGACGCCGAAAACCCAGGCTCTCATTACGCAACGCGTTGCCGAAGCCTGTCATGCCTATGGACTCACAACCGGCCCGGTACACGCCGAACTGCGCGTCAATGACGATGATGCCTGGATTCTCGAGGTCGCTGCCCGCACCATTGGCGGTGACTGCGCACGCACGCTGGATAGCAGCGGTGAACTTAACCTTGAAGCACTGACTATAGCCCTGGCTATCGACCAGCCGGTTGAGCCCAGGTCACTCGAAGGCGCACGTGGCGTCATGATGCTACCGATTGAACAAGGCGGAATTCTGAGGCGTGTTGAAGGTACTCTCGCTGCAGGCCGGGTGACACACATCGAGAAGGTCGACATTATTATCCGCGAAGGCCATGAGCTGGTGCCACTGCCGGAGGGCAACCAGTACCCGGGCTACCTGTTCGCGCGCGCCGATACACCGGATGAGGTTGTCACCGCATTACACACAGCGCACGGCCGATTGAAGTTTATTGTCGCCCCGGTGATTAAAATGCATCGTGCAGCCGACACGTCCGCGTGAGAGGACACGAAAATCAATTTTACCGTAGTCGCCGCTAACAGTTACGCGAACTTTTCGATCACACAAGCATAAGCTCATAAATCTCCTGCTCTGCCTCAGTCCAGTCCTGCAACTCGTTCCCTGGAGCAAAACCCCTTTTTTCAGCTTTGTGGTAGGCAGCCACAGCTATCATCTGCAAACGCTCCTCTAGCGTAATGTCAAGCGACGATATGCCTGGACCAGGGGTTTTCGCAGTTTTTTTTGCTACCTCGTCCTTGGAGGCATTCCTGGCACTGGCTACCCTTTTCTTCGCGATCTTTTTTCTGGAAATTACTTTCTTGGATACCTTTTCCTTAGTCGTTTTTTTCCTGGTCTTTTTTTTCGCAGCGATTTTTTTCTTACTGGGAGGCCTCATGATATTTTCCTGTTACCTGATTAACGACAGCATCGGATGTCATCAGGAGCGATGGGAAAGGTATATCCGCTTTCTTTCCCGACTGCTCTTGCTTGGCCGTGCACGGAGTTGTTTGGCAGTTGCCTGTCCGCTTTCCCGATTAAGCAGGCATCATTCAGGCCAGTTCCGCAGAAGTCGATAAGCAGTTGTTTTAAATAGGGAATTTATTTTTAAGCGCATGATATGCATGCGGCCGCATGCCCCAAAAGCGCGCACTCGCACCAGGAAAACACAGGAACCAATCGAATCGACATCCAAATATCGCCGGCGGAGTTTTACCTATCGCAAGCAACCCGGCGATTGGCGCACTACTCAAAGGCCGCTGCTTCCCGTTCCAGATAGGCCCAACTGGCATTGCGACCAGCCAGTTGATCGAAATTGGACAGTTTAGAAAAACGCGATTGATCCAGTTGGTCTATTGCATCCTGTGCGTCGACGCCTTCATCTACCATTTTATCCATGTGGGTAAGCAGCAGATTGAGGTATTGGCGGGTAGGAAAGTCAAAATCTGTTAGCGGGCCCGGCTGGCCATGACCTGGTATGAGAGTGGCATCACCATATCGACTGAGCTGGTCAAATACTCCGATCCAGGACTTGATATCACTATCGGGAGTGACCGCCAGAAGTCTCCCGGAATAGAGGATATCACCTGCATAAACTATTTTGTCTGCAGGGATTTCGACTACCAATGATGCCGGGGTGTGTGCGGCAGCGTAACTGTCCAGCTTGATACTTACGCCACCAAGATCCAGCTGGGTTTTTTCGCTGATAAGCTGGTCTGGTGTTTGTGGCAACGTGACAGCACCCTCAGGTAATTCCAGAATTCTCTCGATAGCACCTGCGAAGTTACCGCTTTGTGCTGCCATGCGTTCAGCACTGCTTGAATGCGCAATAATGGTGGCACCGGCCTCGCGAAACGCCGGGTTGCCCATGAAGCGATGTGGTTGAGAGTTGGTGTTAATTGCATACTTAACCGGCTTGTCAGTGACTTTACTAATATGCAGCAATATTTCCTCGCCCATATCCCTGGTATAGCCGGTATCCAGCACAGCAACGGCCTCAGCCCCGACCACGAAGGCCAGGTTCATGCGGTAACCCTGATTCTCTTTGCTCGGCCCATCCAGCGGACCAATCCAGGCATACACATGTTCTGACAGTTTTTCAGGTGGTGGCAGAATGTTCCCCACAGATTGATCAGCAGTAACCACACTAACAGTCAAGACGCTTGCCCCCAGGGCAAGCAAACCAGTAAAAAATTCAGGACGTCGTTTACACATAATTCATAAAGTTCTCGAATGCCTATAATTCACAATGCTGCGATACATCATTACTGTCGAAATAGCGATTAAACAATTGTTTTTTCTTTTACTCGACCAATTTAAACCATTTCAGATCTAATTCTCTAATCCAAACTTATCGGTACAATTGGCGGCTTCCGTTCGGACGTTCAATGCCCATTAAAAACAGCGCCGCCCCCCCATGCCTGAAAATGGCGCAAAATGACCTGAAATCATGGATTAATTCACTTATTTTCAATAAATTCGGTGCTTTTGTATCGGGATTCCCGTATAGCTAAACAAATATCTATGTGAAATGGTTACTTAACAAAATAACTGGCTCATCCGGGATGTCACGACAACGACGCAATTTGACCGGTGCCCCTGACAAAAAGCACCACGGATTGTTGATGCATAAAGGCGCAAAACACCTTGGCTAACTCCGCCTTCCCTTTCCTGCAGGCGATTGATTCCCCCGTTCTCGTCATGGATCTGCACGCGAGAATTATCTGGCTCAATGAGGCAGGTGAAACGCTGTTTGGGTTTTCCAACGAAGAACTGAAGGGCTCCCTGTTATGGGAGAACCTGATCGTACCGGATTGCGTGAACACCGCCCGGAGGCACTATACCTCGATTCCTGCGAAGCAGTGCACCCTGAAAATGCAGACCAAAAGCGGCGAGCACACGCTGGTACGCTGGAATAACCAGTGGATATCTGATCCATCCGAGGAAACAAGCTGTGTTGTTATGGCCGCATCAAGCCACAATCACCAGCCAGTAGACACCTCGTCTGACCAGATCCCGAATTTCACCCGCCGCAGAAAAGCGGACTCCGCGCTGCAGGAAAGCGAAATCCGGTTTCAAACCCTGTTCGATTCGGCGGCCGAGTTTATTTTCGTCATCGATCCAGAGGGCAGGATCATGCTGACCAATCGCTATGTGTCTGATCAGTCCTGTTACGAGCAGGACGAGCTTATTGGACGAAGCATCAAGGACTTTTTCACCGAAGAGTCAAAGCATATTTGTGACTGTAATTTTCCAGGACTGAGGGAACGGGGCCACAATCGTGCCGAAATTGAGTTTGTCTGCAAGGATGGTCGCATTCTGCAGATGGAATGTTCGGCAACCGGCATACCCGATAAAAACAACGAGTTCACCAGCTTTCTGATAATACAGCGCGACGTAACCGAACGAAAACGCTCGGCAGAAGCTCTGGCGGACAGCGAGCGGCGATTCCGGGCCATTTTCAATTCCACCTTTCAGTTCATCGGCTTATTGGATCCCGAAGGTACATTGCTGGAGGCAAACCAGGCAGCACTGGATTTTGCCGGCGTCACTAATGACGACGTCGTTGGCAAGCCGTTCTGGGAAACCACCTGGTGGTCTGGTTCTGCACGCGAGCAGAAACGCCTGAAAGAGGCTATTCAAAAAGCGTCCCAGGGTCACCTGGTCCGTTACGAAACAACAAATTCAGGTGCAGACGGTAAAATTTTCTCGGTAGATTTTTCACTAAAACCGGTCAAGAACGAGCACGGGGAAACAGTCCTCATTATTCCCGAAGGCAGGGATATCACCGAACGCAAGCAAGCTGAAGAAGAGGTACGGCGTCACCAGCGCGAATCCGCACATTTCATGCGCCTGAGTCTCATGGGTGAAATGGCAGCAGGCATGGCGCATGAACTGAATCAGCCCTTGGCAGCCATGACCAGTTATTGTGGAACAGCGCGTTCGATACTAAGCGAACTTCCATCTGCTCCAAAAGATCTTGTTGGATTGTTGGACCGTATCGCGGAGCAAGCTCACCGGGCCAGTGAAATCATTAATCACATCCGGCGTTTCGTCAGCAAAGGCAGCACCAACAAAGGGTTTATCGACATTGATAAACTCATCATCGAAATGTTCGATTTTCTTGAATGGGAACTGCGGAACAACAAGGTAAATATTGATCTTGACATGGACGCACAAGGCCGCAAAATATCGGCTAACAGTGTCCAGATTGAGCAGGTACTGCTCAATCTTATTCGTAACAGCCTGGAAGCTATTCAGAATGCCGGGATCAGCAATGGACGCCTTATCCTGAAAACAAGACTGATTGCAGGCAACTCTGTACAAATAACAGTGACCGACAATGGACCTGGTATCGCCGTCGAGATGCGCAAGCGTTTATTCGAGCCCTTCCAGACCAGCAAGGAAAGCGGAATGGGGATGGGTCTATCGATTGGACGTTCTATCATACAGGCCCACAAGGGGAAAATCTGGTTAAATGAATCTTGCAAGGATGGAAGTTCGTTTTGTGTTGAGCTACCTGTAATTGACGAAACACGTGAAACAAGCTGACAGAATATTTCTCGTGGATGATGATGATGCAGTTCGTCACGCGCTGAAACTGTATCTTGAGCGCGAGAATTTTGTTGTCTATGACTACCCGTCAGCTGAAGCCTTGCTCGAAATGGTCGAAAAAAAATACGCCAGTCTGCTGGTTCTGGATATTCGAATGAACGGAATGTCAGGCCTTGAGCTTCAGACTGAACTAAAATCACGCGACATCTATCTACCGATCATATTTATAAGCGGCCACGGAAATATACAGAGTTCCGTGTCAGCAATGAAAGAAGGTGCCGCAGACTTTATTGAGAAACCTTTCGACAACGAGGAGCTTCTTGCAAGTATCCGTTATACCTTCAAGAAAGAGGCGGAGAAAAACGAACTGAACTCGATAAAATCGGCACTGACAGAGAAACTGGAAACCCTGACCCCACGCGAGCAGGAGGTAATGGGGTACGTCGTGGATGGAGTATCGAACAAGCGAATGGCGGCACTATTGGGCGTCAGCGATCGAACAATCGAGGTACATCGATCCAGGGTAATGGCAAAAATGGCGGCAACTTCCCTGCCAGAACTGGTGCGCATGTCTGTATTACTTGAATTTGATAGCACCCGACGGTAACTGGCATACAGTCTGACAGGGAACCAGGGGGTTTTATGGTGCCATCATTCATCGACATGTATCAGTACCCGTACACTCTGACAACAAGTGACTAGCCACTACACTGCAACCAGCATGCCGCTCCATCTCGACAATAGCCGTGTAAATATATCGCCGCATCAAACACAAGCCCCCTTAATATTTTGATCATTGTCAATGCAAATTCAACAGAATCTGGTACAAAGGTAGTGAGGGAAGAAGTCGAGTTTGTGGCAGGGATGCTATCTTAAAGCGGAACGCTCTTTTACGAGCAAGGAGGTGTGTGATGGCAACTCAAGTTCCGGTAAAGAAATCCCGTCAATCACGTGCCGGTGGGTTGATGCGGCCACCAAGCATGTTTGAAGAAATGGAACGCTGGATGGAAGGAATGTTACCCGAAAGATGGGCTGAGCCCTTCCACTTCAATCGCAGCGCCGCCGAGTTTGGACCAAAGGTCGACCTGCTTGATCGCGAGGCGGAAGTTGTTGTTCGTGCTGCGGTTCCAGGTTTCAACAAGGATGACATCGAGGTATCCGCTACCGATAACACTATAACCATTCGCGGCAAGGCTCAGGAGGAACACAAGGAGGAGGAAGGTGAGTACTATCACCGTGAGATTCGCACGGAAGATTTTCTGCGCACCGTCCGCCTGCCCTGCTTCGTTGATGACAGCAACGCCAAGGCAACCTTCAAGCACGGGATGCTGGAAGTCGTGCTGCCCAAGGTTGAAGAAAACAAGCGTCACGCGGTGAAGATCGAGTAAGACCGCGCCTGGAAAAGATATCGGCAAGGGAAGTGCCGAGTTTCAGCCCTGCTTCCCGAGGGAGGCAGGGTAGTGTTTTTTAATCTGAAATCGAAGGGAACAGAGCGGCTTCGCCGACGGAAGCTGCGTTGATTGCCATTTGGTTTTGCCGGGGCTCTAATTGGAGGAGCTTACATCAGGTCATTCACACAGTTACACTACTGGTCAGGAATATTGTTTCATGGAGGAAACAATGCGCTCATCGAACCGCCTTGCAATAGCCACCACTCTTCTAGCAGCATGCTGCTCCATTTCCACACTCCGCGCCGAAGTGTATCGCTGCGTGAAAAATGATGGTCACATCAGTTATCAGCAGATTCGTTGCCACCAGGACAGCAAACCCATGGCGATCAACCACAGCCGAACTGGCTGGTCGGGCTTACGCACCGGTGAACAGGCGTTACTGGGCGACTACCAGAAAAGGGATGCAGTGCAGAAACGAAAACCACAGGCTGATAACCTGAAAACAGGTGGCGAAACCAAAGCTTGCGGGTCCAGAAAAGCGCGTTTGGATGCGGTAAAAGCAAAACTGCGACGAGGTTATAACATCAAGGAGGGCGAAAAGCTGCATCAACAGCGTAGCGACCACGAGGGCTACCTGCGTCAATATTGTTCCCGGTAAAAGCGCCGGGCTAGCGGGTACTTCTACGGACTACTGAACCACGTTGATGGCAGACTGAACAAGCCGCTCGGCGACAGCCGGCATCAAACCATAACGGGTTTTTAGCGCTATTTCTTTCCGCCGCCACCGGCCTGGAAGCCAGCCGGTGCCTGGCCAAAATCACCCTCACTGAAGAAAAACCCTTTCATATGTTTTTCGATCAGTTCCATGCTCTGCGGATCAGCAGTGCTCAGTCCATTCTCGTTAATAATGGTCGTCAACCGCTCAAGCCACTGCTTCCAGCCTTCCCTGGACACATTCTCGTATATACGCATTCCCAGTTCACCCGGGTGTGGCGGCTTTTCCAGACCTTCCGATTCGACTTTCAATACCACGCACTGCACTTTTCTCATCATCACAAACCTGTGTTTATGGTTTAACGGCCGTGTGCTGTTCGTATTTTTTCAGCAACACGCCTTCTTCACCGCAGCAACTTGCGGCACATTTCTTGACCTGGTGAACCTCGTCACTACTGGCGTCGAGGTAGAACTCGATGGGCCGGTTCTCCTTTGCGCAGTCGCAACCCTTGTCATTATACACGTAAACATTTTCAAGCCCGGCACGCTCGGCAGCATCCCTCGCTGCGAACAGCGTTTCTTCAGGTGTCGGTGGCACATCACTGAGTTTGTAGGCAGGGAAAAACCGGGTAATGTGCCAGGGGCTGGCCTTACCGAGGTTGTCACGCACCCAGCAAGCAATCGCATAATGCTCTTCCGGGTCATCGTTTTTACCCGGAATGATATTGGTACGCGTTTCCACGTGAATGCCAAGTTCCTGCGCTGTCTTTATCGAATGCAATACCTGCTTAACCCTGGCAGGCCGGCAAATATCCTTGTAGAACTCGTCGCTCAGACTTTTGATATCCGAGCACAGCACATCAATATGCGGAGCCGCCAGCTCCAGCGCTTCATCGGTAATAAAACTGTTTGATACATAGACGGTATACAGACCCGCCTGATGAGCAAGTTCGGCCACATCGATAACGTACTCCAGCCATACCGCCGGTTCGGAATATGTAAATGCGATACCCTGAACTCCTGCGCGCACAGCCGTATCTACCAGTGACTGAGCCGGAACCCAGGCTTCGTAGGACTCACCACGCGCCAGCTCGTCGAGTGCGTTCACACCCCAGGAAATCTCCAGGTTATGGCATCCACCACAACGAAAGCTGCACCCGTAACTGCCTACTGACATCACGCGGGTACCAGGACGATAGTGCCGCACGGGCTTGTCTTCAATCGCATCTATATCGATGGACGATAAAATACCATAGGACAAGTTGTACAGCGTGCCGTTGCGATTGACGTGCGCCTGGCAGAAACCGCGCTGACCATGGCCGATTTTGCAGCGCCAGAGGCAGAGATGACATCGCGTGGTGCCGTTTTCCAGCTTTTCCTGCAAGCGGGTTTCGACCAGTTGGTACTGTGCTGGAGCCGTCAAAATTATATTCCTGAATTTACAGTGGGGCAGTGAGTCTAGCATACCGGGTTATTACCGGATCCGCGGTAGCTGCTCAGCACCTGAGCCTGCCTGGCTTTTTAGCCTGATAACACCAGATTCGGCATTTTTCGTGCCTGCACATCGGCAGCAAAGGCTCGATGATCGGCCTCGCGCAGACGTCGACATACTTCGCGCGCCATATTCATGCGCAGGAGCGTTAACTGTTCAATGTCATACTGGTAAAGCTGGTAGAGATTTATATCGGAAATTTCAATGGCACAGGATGGCTCAACGGCAAGTGATGAGGTATTGCGCGGCTGCAGGTCGATCAATGCCACCTGCCCGAAGCAATCGCCCACATCCAGGGGTTTCAAACTGAAATCATGCCCTTGCCAGCATTTTAGTAGTTGCACTTTACCGCTATCAAGGACAAACAATGAATTCGCCGGGTCACCTTCATGGTAAAAGTACTCACCTGCCGGCAGGCACACACGCCCGGCCATACCCAATAGAAAATCCAGCGTATCCTCACGCATACCGCCAAAGATCGGCATAGCCTGAAGCAGGCTGACCTCTCGATTCTGTGCAACGCACTCCATTCGAATATCTCCAGGACACTCTATCCGGATAACCAGTTCAGGCAACGCACAACCCACCTGGCTCTCTGTACTGAACCCTGTCTACACCCTAAATATAGCCCGCCCCTACCGGCGATCAAGAATTTAAAACCGCACTGGATGGAGGGATGATTTCCAGCTCAGGAAAACACTAGAGATGGTCTTCCAAAGGAAGCAAACCCATAAACCAGACATTCAAGCGGCGCCATAAACCGACCCCCGGATCGGAGTAATATCGGACTTCCTCGCCATCAACTTCGGCAATCCAGACCAGGCGTTCGCTTCCCGTTTCCGTATCAGTCTCGAGTATCACCCGGTAGCTGTTGTCAGGCCGAATACCCTCTTCCATGAATTCCAGCACTTGCGCTGCAAGTTCCTCACTTTCTACCAGGATAACAATCTCTGTATTCAGGGCTATGGAACGGGGATCCACGTTGAATGAACCAATCACAACAAGACTTCTGTCCACCACAAAGGCCTTGGTGTGCAGACTCGCCTTCGACCTGCCAGCCAGTGCCGACCAGTTATCCCTGACCGTGGTTGCTTTAGGCTGAAGCTCGTAGAGCTCCACTCCGTTCCTGATCAGGTCGCGGCGATATTTTGCATAGCCGGCATGTGCTGCAGCGACATCGTTGGTTGCCAGAGAGTTGGTTAGCAATCGTTGCCGGATACCCCTTTCCTTGTTTAAACGGCTTCTTTCCACTCCTTCAGGCCCGGGGATCACGTACGCGGCCTCTATCATGACTTCATGATCCTTGTCCTCGCCCAACTGGAGCAGATGATCCGCAACCCCCTCCTCTTTGGTCTCCAGCTTATCCGGCTCATCATATAACGCCCTGGCAGGGGCCCAGATGAACTCGCCGCGGACCTCATCCAGCTTGGCCATCACAACATCGCTGGTAGTATCGATGGGATACGGATAATCCTTCACCTCTTCAACCCAGCGATAGAGCTTTGCTTTCCTTTCCTGAAATTCCTGTTCAGTTAACCGCTCATCGACAATTGCGCTGATGGGTATGGCAAATTCACTGTTCCAGTATCGGTCAAAGCTTTGCGAAACATCCTCCACAACCGGCCCTACCATCGTCATGTCCAGATCCCTGAAATTCGAAGCAGCATCGACGCCGAAATAGTTATCGCCGATATTGCGTCCACCCACGACAGCAATCGCATTGTCAATAATGAAGGCCTTGTTGTGCATTCTGTGATTGAGACGTTCGAGGTCAAATATGAATTCAAGCGAGCGGAAGCTGCGATTCGCGAACGGATTAAACACGCGAATTTCGATATTGGGATGAAAATCCATCCGCGCGAACTTGAAATCGGTGTCCTTGGTCGTGACGTGGTCAAGCAGCATGCGCACCCGCACTCCACGGTCAGCCGCGCGCAGAACCCGTTCTGCAAGGACGCTTCCCGCAGTGTCCACTTCCCAGATATAGTACTGAACGTCTATAGACTTTTGGGCTTGATTCAGAAGGCCGGCACGGGCACGGAAACCCCACTCCCCCGTTGTTAGCAGGGCCATTCCGGACTGTCCGGGGTGGGCCGCTATCTCGGTCTGGAAGAACTGGCCCAGCACAGTCTCACCCGGTTCGGAAAATGCCGTGGAGACAGGTCGTTCCTGATCCCTGGGAATAGTTGTCGCGCATCCAGCGAACAGCAGGCAGACAACTAACAGTACAAGATTCTTCATGGGTGAATAGAGTAGAGAAGGTTGTCTTCGGTAACAAGATAGTAGAAAACGTTGTTTTTAGGCAAGAATCACACCCCACCGCCTACCTGACTACCACCGGAACAGGATATACTTGATTTGTGCCAGTTCGGTAGCGGAAGACAAGCAAATGTCGCACAAAGATTAGGCCTGGCACCTGATATTCTGGCATGCTGGGCGAAGCAGCATCGTGAGGCTTTTTTACATGGTTACCAGGTATTGTCACAAGCAGATGGTTTCTATACTGACCGCCCTGGTTATGGCATTTTTGTTCCTGCCCCCATCATTCAGCGATGCCAGGCAGACAGAACCGGTTGATGAAACCATTCAGTACCTGCTTGAATATGTTGCCCGTTCAGACCTGACCTTTCTCCGTAACTCCGGACGATATACCGCGCAGGAAGCTTCGGAACACATGCAAAAGAAATTCGAGCATTTCAGGGATGAAATAGATACCCCCGAAGAGTTTATCGAGTTATGTGCGACACGCAGCCTGCTTAGCGGGAAGCCCTACCAGGTCATAAATAAACACGGCGAAATAGTCAACACCAGTGAATGGCTGACCACCGAGTTGAACGCATACCGCAATAGCGCCACCGCTGGAGTTCGCTAAATGAGGCGCATCTTTACCAGAAGCCTTCAGTTCACTGGCGGGTTGCTACTTCTGCTCCTGCTGCTATCTTCCTGCGCAACGGTTAATCTGCATTCGACGCCTTCAGTACAGTCCTTCCAGGGCCCTCAACCTTATGGCCAGAAGGCTAAGGACTCCGACCAACCCGGCCTGAGAGTCATGACTCTGAATGTTGCTCATGGCCGTGGCACCGGTTTTCATCAACTTCTGCAGCACCCGGACGAGACCAGGGAGAACCTCGATAACATTGCAACACTGCTGAAGGATACTGCACCGGATATCATTGCCCTTCAGGAAGCCGATGGTCCTTCGTTCTGGAGTGGTAATTTCAACCACGTGGAATACCTTGGCAGCCGTAGCGAGTTTTCTCATTCTGTACAAGCATCACATGTTGATGGCATGGGCCTTTCCTATGGCACGGCACTGATGTCACGCATTGATCTGTCCAATCCACAGGCCGTAACTTTCGATCCATCGCTTTCACCGGTACCAAAGGGTTTCGTCGTATCGACAATCAACTGGCCGGGAAACAAGGATATCGACATTGATGTGATATCTGTACATCTGGATTTCATGAGCAAGTCGATTCGAGGCAAACAGGCGGAAGAGCTGGTCAAGGTATTACGCGCCAGAAACAATCACGTGATTGTTATGGGGGATCTGAATACTGAATGGCAGCAACAGGACTCTGCAGCACAATACCTGGCAGAGAAACTCGGGCTTACAGCATTTCAACCGGAGAGCACGGAATTGGCAACATTTCCTGCCCTGGGGGAGCGTCTGGACTGGATCCTGATATCATCCGGCCTTGAGTTCCATTCTCACGAAGTTATCGGAAACGAGATTTCCGATCATCGCGGTGTGGTTGCAGAAATCATCCTGTCCAGCCAGCAACACGCAAGCGCATGGAAGTAGTGTTGCAGCGAAAGGCACGTGTTCTCGATCCACTTGCAGCCAACAGTACAAGTAGACCTGTTGGACCGGGTCACAATGATTTTTGTAACTACCCCGTCCCTACCAGCCTTTCCCAAAACGGGAGGGGTGATCTCCCCTGACCAAACACTGCATCCGGCTATGCCTGGCAATATGCCACTCGTCTCTCTCCCGATTTGCAGGCCATCGTCTACACTTATTACATCAATCAGGTTACAACAGGAATTAAGATGTTATACCGGCGTCAGGCATTTCGGATTGGCTTTATATTGCCATTTTTGCTGGCGACTGCGGCACTGGGAGATGAGTATACGCAGGCCCGCCAGCATCTGGTTGAAATTATTGAGCAGGATGTGCGCAAAACCAGCCTCTACCTCGACCAGGAGGCGCTGGATCCACGCGTGATGGCAGCGATTGGCAAAGTACCACGGCACGAGTTTGTCCCGGCCGCACAGCGCAATCGCGCCTATACAAATCGGCCGCTGCCAATCGGGTACGGACAAACGATTTCACAGCCCTACATCGTCGCCCTGATGAGCGACCTGATTAAACCACAGCCTGATGACCGCGTACTGGAAATCGGTACCGGCTCAGGCTACCAGGCCGCCATACTGGCCGAGCTCACCGGACAGGTTTATAGCATTGAGATCATCGAGGCACTGGGCAAGCAGGCAGCCGAGCGCCTGTCTGAACTGGGGTATGACAATGTAACCGTACGCATCGGCGATGGCTATTACGGCTGGGAAGAGCAGGCCCCCTTCGATGCCATCGTAGTCACGGCCGCGGCCAGCCACGTGCCACCGCCGCTGGTGGCACAACTGAAGCCCGGTGGACTCATGGTCATCCCGGTCGGGAGCCGCTTTCTCACCCAGCAACTGGTACTGATCGAGAAGCTACCGGGCGGGGAACTCATTACCCGGCAAATTTTGCCGGTAAAATTCGTACCACTCACCGGGGAACACGATTAGCCAACAACGATTACCATGGCTGTCCATCGCCCTCGTTTCGGCAACCGCGCTGGCGTACGAAGTGCTGCTCATGCGCCTGTTCTCGATCATCCAGTGGCACCACTTCGCCTACATGATGATCAGCCTGGCGCTACTCGGCTACGGTGTCAGCGGCGCTTTTCTCATGCTTTTTCAGCGCCCACTGTTGCAGCGCTTTGCCACCAGCTACACCGTCAACCTCGCATTGTTCGGCGTGAGTTCGGTCAGCTGCTTTATCATTGCCCAGCACGTTCCCTTCAATGCTGAAGAAGTGCTCTGGGATGCGCGGCAGACTGTCTGGCTGCTGTATACCTACCTGCTGCTCGCGATACCTTTTTTTTTCGCCGCCAACGCTATCGGACTGGCACTGATTCACTACCGGGCCCGGCTATCGCGCGTATACGCAGCTGATCTGGTCGGCGCCGGACTTGGAAGTATCGCCATCCTGGCACTATTGTTTGTAGTCCACCCGCCTCAGGCACTGATAGTGCTTGGCCTGTCAGGTATCTGTGCAGCACTGCTTTCCACTTGGGAGTTAAGGCAACCAAAGACTGCTGTCTGGCTACTGCCACTGGCGGCTGTACTGCTACTGATACCAACCAGCTGGAGCACGCTGGAAATATCGCCTTACAAAGGCCTCCGCCAAACACTACTGGTCAAGGACACCCGCATTATCGCAGAAAGATCCAGTCCGCTGGGTCTGCTCAGTGTGGTGGAAAGCCCTGCCATCCCGCTGCGATACGCACCTGGCCTGAGCCTGAATGCCACCAGTGAACCACTCGAACAATTAGGCGTGTTCACTGACGGTGACGGGCTATCGGTGATT
>JBHPFC010000072.1:0-15035 GCA_042576405.1 Pseudomonadota bacterium
GCCACCGGCGCCGACCAGGATATCCTGCGGCTCAACGCCGACCACCTGTACGACCATTTCGAGGAAACCCTGTGGCACACCGAGCGCACCATCTACAACACGCTGGGCGTGGCCAAATTCCTGATGAGCCGTCACGTGCGCGACGTCAATTACAAAGTGGTCCTCACCGGCGAAGGTTCCGACGAACTGTTCGGCGGGTACCCGGCGTTTCGCCGCGACATGTTTCTGCACGGACTCGACCACCTGCAGCCGCAGGAACGCCGTGAATGGGAGGCACTGCTGGCCGAGAGCAACAAACTTTTCAAGGGTGCCATGCTGGCCGAGAACGCCGTCGAAAATGCCGCACTCACGGACCGGATCGGCTTCACCCCATCCTGCCTGCAACCCTGGCTGGCGGCAGCCCGGCATGTCCCTGCATTGCTGAATGCGGATCTGGCGCGCGAACTCGGTGACTATGACCCTGGCGCGGCAATTGCTGAACAGTTCGACCGCAACATGCTGCAGGACCGCCACCCGCTGGACAAGGCCCAGTACGTGTGGATCAAGACCATGCTGGAAGGCCAGATCCTCACCTGGGGCGGTGACCGCGTGGACATGGCCAATTCGATGGAGGCGCGCCCGCCGTTTCTCGACCACCACCTGGCCGAGTACGCCGCGCGCATACCGCCGTCAATGCGCATTCACGGTCGCACGGAAAAGTACGTCCTGCGTGAAGCCATGAAGGGTCTGTTACCCGAAGTGTTATACAAGCGTGAGAAGTTCGCCTTCATGGCGCCCCCTGCGCATACGGATCCCAAGAAATGGGCCGCTGTGCAAGACCTGGCCGCTCGCCACCTTACCCCGTCAGCAATAGCCGACGCCGGCGTACTGGACCATGCCGGTGTTACCGCGCTGTTCAAGCTGCACGAGGCACCCGAATCCGGAACCGCAACGCAGGTACAACTGGATGCCAGCATCAATCACCTGCTCGGTGTCCAGATCCTTCATCAGCACTTTGTCGCAAGCGATATACCGCGGCGGGCGAGAGAAACCGCTAGTCGGCTCGGCTGGCGGCCCTGAGAAAGACGTGTGGGTGGCGAATTCGTGGTTGTCACCGGAAAACCATCACTTAGACAGACTTGTTCCTGAGCGCAACCTTCCCTATAAGCGAAAGCACCTCGTCCGCTGTAGCTGACATCGTGGAATAGTGCGGCGTCGAACGGGGTATGCGAACCCCATTTGCATGCATAGATCTTATAGGCAAATTTTCCGGACGTTCCCAACAGACACGCCTATTTGTCGCGGGCGCAATAAAATATACAAGTGCTTGTTATATAATGGCTTATTTTAAGGCAGCAAGTAATTAATTACACCATCTCCACCAGTTACGCAAGAAAACCTGTTTTTCGCTCGACACAATAGCCTATAAATGCTACAACATAATTACCTAGGATTAGACCAGCCTAATAACCTGGAGTTAGCACAACACAAGATCCTCTAAAAGAGAGTTAAGAGCATGGCGGCTCCCTCAGAAAAACTGGCACGATCTCTTGAAGCCTTGAAAGACCTCCAGGACCGCGACGTTGTTGCAATTCGTTCAAGCGACCTGGGACGCATCGACCGGGAGCGCCTTGTCGCAAACGGTTTCCTGCAGGCAGTAATCAAAGGATGGTACATCCCGTCCCGACCGGACGAAACTGCCGGCGAAAGCACCGCGTGGTATGCGTCTTTTTGGGATTTCTGCGCCTCGTATCTGAACGAGCGCTTTGGCACAGATTGGTGCCTTTCTCCTGAGCAGTCGATCTCCCTTCATGCCGGAAACCGGACGGTCCCTCCTCAGCTCCTGGTCCGATCACCGAAAGGCGATAACAAGATCACGGAACTTCCGCATGGCACGTCGCTTTTAAGCGTCCGGTATAACATGCCAGAACTACGGGACATTGAAATCATAAATGGCCTTTGTCTCTATGCACTGGTTCCGGCCTTGATTGACTGTTCGCCAAGATTCTTCCAGCAAAAGCCGACTGACATTCGCGCGACTCTTGCCACGATAACAGATGCCTCAGAACTCTTGGCAAAATTGCTGGAGGGCGGCCATACGACTATTGCAGGGCGACTGGCAGGAGCTTTCCGAAATCTTGACCGGGAGCGGATAGCCGACGACATCGTTGCAACTATGCGCGCAGCCAGTTATGACGTGAGGGAATCCGATCCGTTCGAAACGAAGCCACCTGTCATCCTAAGTGATAGAGAGCAATCGCCTTATGTCACGCGCATGCGCCTTCTCTGGCAGGCGATGCGCGAGCCTGTCATCGAACGCTTCCCGAAATCACCTGGTTTGACCAAAGACATCGAAGGATATATGCGGCATGTTGACGGTGTTTATGTCACCGATGCTTACCACTCCCTGTCGATCGAAGGTTACCGTGTCAGTGCTGAGTTAATTGAACGCGTACGCAATCAGAACTGGAATCCGGATAATAATGAAGAGGACAGTGGGCATCGCAATGCCCTGGCGGCACGCGGGTACTATCAAGCCTTTCAGGTTGTCCGAGACAGTGTCACAAAAGTACTTAAGGGCAAGAATCCAGGACCCGTCGTCGATGACGATCACCGTACCTGGTATCGGGAGTTGTTTGCGCCGGGCATCACGGCTGGTCTAATGCAACCTGCAGACCTCGCAGGCTACCGCAATGGTCCGGTCTATATCCGTCGGTCCATGCATACACCGCCAAACCGGGAAGCAGTGCGTGATTTGATGCCCGCGTTCTTCGACCTTCTTACCAATGAGCCGGACCGCGCCGTTCGTGTCGTACTGGGGCATTTCATGTTCGTGTATATCCACCCGTATATGGATGGTAACGGGCGGATAGGACGTTTCCTCATGAATGTAATGCTGGCAGCTGGCGGCTACCCCTGGACGGTTATACCCGTCGAGGAGCGTAACGACTATATGGCCGCTCTCGAAGCAGCTAGTGTCGGCGAAGATATCGTGCCTTTCGCTGACTTTCTGGGCACACTGGTCAAAGCCAATCTTGACGGCAAATCTGCGCCGACAGTGCCCTGATCAGCAAAGTGCGGTAAGACTCGATTTGGATTTGCAGAGCCATTCTTATGTTGCCTCGGCCGCCTCCTCCGTCCGGCCCTGACAGAGCGCTTTGATGCCTGGTAGGGTCGAGAACTGAAGCGGTAGTCCACTAGTGATCATGAAGCGTTTCGTTGAAGGCGAATACGTACGACTGCAGACAAAAAGAAAAAGGGCCAGATGAATGCAGCTGGCCCTTCTTTACATGGCGTCCCCAAGGGGAGTCGAACCCCTGTTGCCGGGATGAAAACCCGGTGTCCTAGGCCTCTAGACGATGGGGACAAGTTTTACTGCTTGTCTCGCGGTGTTGCCAGCTGCGCAATTACGGTACCGGTTAACAGGGCGACAAACCCCAGCGGTACCAGAATCAAAATATTCACAGCCAGGCTATCGGCGTCTCGAAACAGCGCCAGGAACCCACCAATCAATCCAGCTGCGATCAGTATGATCCCGAAGTAGACCGTGTAACGACCCACGCGCGCCATTTCATTTCACCGGCTTTTCGCGGGCCGCGACCCGCGAATCTGGTGGAGCTAGGCGGGATCGAACCGCCGACCCCTTGCATGCCATGCAAGTGCTCTCCCAGCTGAGCTATAGCCCCAAAAGCGAAGCCGCGGACTTTACCCGAGCGGCAATTCACTGTCAATATTAATACCGGCTAACATGGTCTAATTGGATAATTTATCAGACCTTTTGCTTTTCCAGCTTGGCCCAGGAATCACGCAGGGTTACGGTGCGATTGAAGATGGGCCGGTCGCGGCTGTGATCCGGATCTACACAGAAATACCCTTCCCGTTCGAACTGGAACTGCTCGCCTGCTGCTGCCTCGGCCAGGTTACTTTCGAGCACGCAGTGCGTCAGGGTGCGCAGGGACTCCGGATTGATGAAATCGGTAAACGTCTCGCCCTCCTCTGCCTTGTCCGGGTTGGGGTGGACAAACAGGCGATCGTAGAGCCTTACCTCGGCGGGAATACCGTGTTCGGCTGACACCCAGTGGATAACACCACGGACCTTCTGACCTTCCGGATTATTGACCAGGGTATCGGGGTTGTAGCTGCAGTGCAGTTCAATAACTTCTCCATCTGCACCCTTGATCACTTCGTCACAGTGAATCACATAGGCATTGCGCAAACGCACGTTGCCATCAGTGACCAGCCGTTTGAATTTTTTCGAGGCTTCTTCACGAAAGTCTTCACGGTCGATGAAGATCTCCCGGGTGAACGGTACCTTGCGCGTACCCATGGATTCGTCCTGCGGGTGATTGGCCGCCTGCAATTCTTCCGTCGTGCCTTCGGGCAGATTGGTAATCACAACCTTCAGCGGGTGCAGTACCGCCATACGTCTCGGTGCGTGCTTGTTGAGATCTTCACGCACACAGTCTTCCAGGACACCCATTTCTATATTGTTATACGACTTTGTCACGCCGATGCGTGAACAGAATTCGCGCAACGAGGCAGGCATGTAACCACGGCGGCGCATGCCTGCGATGGTCGGCATACGCGGATCATCCCAGTCTTCAACAAAACCCTCTTCTACCAGCTGTGTCAGCTTGCGCTTGCTGGTAACGGTGTACTGCAATTCCAGCCGGGAAAACTCGATCTGTTGCGGGTGGCAACCCACATCGAGCTGGTCGAGAAACCAGTCGTACAGGGGCCGGTGATCTTCAAACTCCAGTGTGCATAGCGAGTGCGTGATAGCTTCAAAGGCATCTGACAGGCAATGCGTAAAATCGTACATCGGGTAAATACACCAGGCTTCACCGGTCTGGTGATGCACGACGCCATGACGTATCCGGTAAATGGCAGGATCACGCAGGTTCATGTTGGGTGATGCCATGTCGATTTTTGCGCGCAGTATTTTATCTCCGTCCTGGTACTCGCCCTGGCGCATGCGTGCAAACAGGTCCAGGTTTTCCTCTACGCTTCGGTCACGGAACGGGCTGTTCTTGCCCGCTTCTTTCAATGTGCCACGGTAGGCGCGTGTTTGTTCGGCATTAAGGTCACAGACATACGCCTTGCCCTGCCTGATCAGCTCGACGGCACAGTCATGGAGTTTTTCAAAATAGTCCGAGGCGTAATACACCTGTTCGCCCCATTCGTAGCCCAGCCAGCGTACATCCTGCTGGATAGACTCAACGAATTCGATATTTTCCTTGTGCGGGTTGGTATCGTCGAAACGCAGATTGCAATGTCCCTGGTAGTCATTGGCAATACCGAAGTTCAGGCAAATCGACTTGGCATGACCGATGTGAAGATAACCGTTGGGCTCAGGGGGAAAACGCGTCGCTACCCGACCTTCATTTTTCCCTGCCGCAAGATCGGTATCGATAATTCCGCGGATAAAGTTCGACGGCTGTGGCGTAACTTCTTCGCTCATGTGGTTTATCCCTGTGCCTCACGCTGATCAATGTAAGCCAATGCCTTGTCAATGCGCCGCAGGCTGGCGGCCTGCCCTACCAGGTTCAGCGTGACATCGATGCTGGGTGAAGCGGCACGTCCGACAATCGCTACCCGCAGGGGCTGCGCCACTTTACCCATTTTAAGATCGAGTTCTGCGGCGACATCCTTTACAACCTGGTATGCAGTTTCAGGTGACCAGTGCTCAACCGAGGCCAGACCGGCACGCAGCTTCTCCAGTGGTTCCCTGGCTGCGGCACGCAAGTTTTTCTTGGCCGCTTTTTCATCAAACTCTTCAAAATCCCGGTAGATAAATTCGCTGATACTGGCCATTTCCACCAGGGTTGATGCACGCTCGCGCTGCGCGGCTACAACTTCCAGTATGTCCGGTCCGTCAGTCGGATCTATCCCCAACAATCCAAGCTGGTGGCCCAAATGCCTGGCAATGTGCTCGGGATTGCTGTTAATGATGTACTGCTGACTCAACCACAGCAGCTTTTCGTCGTTGAACACCGAAGCTGCCCTGTTGACGGCATCAATATCAAACAGCCCGACCATTTCATCGATAGAGAACACTTCCTGATCACCATGCGACCAACCGAGACGCACCAGGTAGTTCAATAGCGCTTCAGGCAGGTAACCCTCATCGCGGTACTGGACTACGCTAACTGCACCATGGCGCTTTGACAGGCGCTTGCCGTCGCTGCCGAGAATCATGGGTACATGCGCGTAGGTTGGAACATCCAGACCCAGCGCCCTGAGGATATTGACCTGGCGTGGCGTATTGTTGAGATGATCGTCACCGCGTATCACATGGGTGATGTTCATGTCGCTGTCATCAACGACCACTGTCAGGTTGTAGGTAGGCGAACCGTCGCTGCGCGCAATAATCAGATCATCCAGTTCGCTGTTCTGAAACACCACCCGGCCGCGGACCTGGTCATCGACCACTATTTCACCGTCCTGTGGATTGCGGAAACGGATCACGAACGGCGCATCGGGCGTTGGCGCTTCAGCGCCATCCCGGCAACAACCGTCATAGCGGGGCTTGTCCTTGTTGGCCATCTGCTGTTCGCGTAATTTTTCCAGCCGCTCCTTCGAGCAGTAACACTTGTAGGCATGCCCGTTATCCATCAACTGCTGGATAACCTCCGCATAGCGGTCAAAGCGTTCGGTCTGGTAGAACGGCCCCTCGTCGTAGTCCAGGCCCAGCCAGGTCATGCCTTCGAGTATGGCGTTAACCGATTCGGCCGTGGAGCGCTCCAGGTCGGTATCTTCGATACGCAAAACGAACTGACCACCGTGTTTACGCGCATACAGCCAGGAAAACAGCGCGGTGCGGGCGCCGCCAATATGCAGGTAGCCGGTGGGGCTGGGGGCAAAGCGGGTACGAACGGTCATGACTTCCTTCGTCGGGGCCGGAAATGAAGCGCGCATTGTAGCCGGAACCGGCGCGGCTGCCTATGCGGCGAGACCATTGATAGAGACCCTGGAAGTGCAGCCTACCCGCGCCTCGGTTCACAAAAAGGTGGCTCGAAGACCCTATTTATCGAACAGGTTGGCGAAATAGCTGCGCCGCAGTCCAGCCACAGCACTCATACCATTGCTGGTGACATCGTAAATACGCCAGCCACGCGGTGTCATGTAGAAGTGAAAGATGAGGCGGATATTGGGGCCGCCCCGGTGATAGAACTCGCCGCCGGCGGTCCAGCTCCACAGGCTGGTCTGCACCGGCATGACCGGGCGGAAACGCGGCAAGCGCGAACTTTGCATACCCATTTTATAGGCCAGCCCGGAGAACAACCGGTCACGGATGCGGTTCTGGAAATGACTGCGCTCCAGCACATTCAAGCGGGTATAACTCGGGCCGGCAACCAGGTAGGCCATGTAAGAGAAATCGAAAAACCGCGCCGCCTGGTCTTCCATGAGGCTGATAATGGCCGCAGGATCGCGAGGGTCGTCGACGCCTGACATGTCCTGTAACCAGTAAAGACTCGATTCCAGCAGATCAATGCCATTGGGCAAGTCCTGCCGCATAGGCACCCCAGCGGGGCTGGTGACCCAGGCAGCGGCGTTAACAGACACCAGGCCGGGGAGAATCAGCGCCCCTGTCAGCAGCAGTACTCGTAACCATGGACGACAGCTCATGGGCCACCTCAGACGGTTTCCCCGCGCGGGATCACTTCGCCGCTGACTACCGCGGGCCTTGCTTCCACAACTTCTTGGGCCACCTCCACACGTGGCCGTTTGCCGGAAGGATCTGTGAAGGTGTCATTAAGCGTTTGCACGAGACGATTGGCACCGCTGATAATCTGCTTGAGCGCCCGACGGCTACGCCCATTCCAGCCAGCAGGATCCGGATCAAAAATACTCCGCCAGACGCGAATATTCCGCTTAAAGGCGCGTGTCAGTCGATCCGACTCCTCACCGACATAATCACGGGGAATTTCCCGCAGAACCTGGTCGGCTGCCCAGCGACGTGAACGAAAATGCAGATATAACGCCAGTCCAACAGCAATAACGCCAGCACCTATAGCCAGCAAGGTATCTGTTGATAGTTTGCTGATGGCTGCATCTATGCTGGCCAGCGCCGATGGCGGTAAAAAACGGCTGCCAACAGCGAGGACAGCCGCGAGCGCCAGCCAGACTCCGTCCCAGATCAATACCCGTTTTCGCCAGCGGGCGATCAGTTCGCGGATCTGGGGAATGTAGTACTCTTCAATTTCCTCAGCACGCTTCTCCAACGCACCGATAATCCGATAGGCCCGCTCAACACTGACCTGGTCTATACGGTTGAGAATCTCGCTGAGATCCTGGTCGCGTTTCCATTCAAAGCGCCGGCGCAAGGCTTCATCATCAATTGGCACAGAAGCTTCGGGGTCATAAATACTGTAGAAACGTCCGGCCGTAAGACCTTCTCTCGCCAACGCACGCTGCCAGGCACCGACCACCTCTTCCGGATTGTCTTCACGCGCGGTGGTATCGATCTGGTTAAGGATGTACATGAACTTGCTGCTGTCGGCGCGATCCTTGGTGGCACCAACAAGGTGAGCCAGGGTATCACTCATGGCGCCTGGCTCCGGGTGGCGGGCATCGAATAACACCAGCACCAGATCGGACAAATCAATAATGTGATTGGTCAGGCGCAGGGTAGCTGAACGCTGTTCATCGGCGTCAAATCCGGGAGAATCGATTACGATGCGACCTTTGAGATTTTCACTATTGCAGGTTTTCAGCTGCAAATACGCATCGATACGATTACCCTGGCCGGTCTCGACCTTTTCGAGTTCTTCACTGGTTCGGTAGAAGGGAAACCGTGGATCGGCATCCAGGGCCAGCCCAGGCAAGGTACGCGCGTCGCGCTCACCGCTGTAACAAACCACGGTGAACTTGTCATCCACGGCCTGGTTGCCAGTATCCTGTAACGGGAACGTAAGGAACTGATTGATAAAAGTCGACTTGCCAGCCGAGAAAGTACCCAGCACCGAAATCAGTGGCCACCAGGATATCTGGGTGGCGTAGGATTCACTGGTATCAAGCAGGCCCGTGGCGTAGCCAATACCCGACAGCCGCCGAAATCCATCGATAGCTGAAACGAGCACCGGATTCTCTTCCTTAAGGTGCAGCTCGAGACTCTTTAGTCGTTTTCTTACGGTCTTGTCCGGTCTAGGCATGATTGTATCTCTTAGGCCCCGTCACCAGGGCATAAAGTCATTCATAAAACGCATCGGGCCGGAGACATCCTCCATATTCCGGCCCATGACCCGCGTGTCGTAACTCATGTTATGCATGGTGTAGGCCATGGAGTCCACCGACTCATTCATATCCCTAATGGTTATCACGATGGCTCCCATAGCGGCATTTTGCTCCTTGATATCCTGACTCATCTGTTTCATGTAACCGGTCATCTTCACCATGTTCTTGGCGACAGTGTTCATGTTATTCGTGGTCGATGAAAAGTTCTTGTTTATATTCACCATACTGTGCTGGATATCCCCCATCTGCACCGTGATCTTGCCGATATCATCGGTCAGCTTGTAGATCAGGAAGAAGCCATATGCCGCCAGAATAATAAAGGCCAGCATAGACGGATAAACCACCAGCTCCCACCGACGCGCACTGGCTTCAAAGCTGCGCGCAAACTGGCTCATATACATGGCCATATCGGTTGCGACGCGGTGTTCGGCCTCTAGCGCAGCTTCCTTAACGGTAGCCTCGCCCTCCGGGCTCTCGCTATCCGCATTCTGATTGTCTTTTTGTTCCGCCACCTAGCAATACTCCAATATGCTCTTGTTTATGGTGCGGGTCAGTTGGCCGACTGCTGCAAACGCGCGTCCAGTTCACGGCCACGGTCGGCATCCAGCTCGTAGAGCACGCCCAGCAACTGGCGTGCTTTCGTTGTGTCGCCCTTGTCTATCAATAACGAAACAGTACGGTAGTACGCCATACCTGCCGGCTGCGACTGCTGAATACTGTAATAAAAGTTACCGATCTCACCCCAGATATCTGCATCTCGGGGATAGTCGCGGCCTAACGCCTCATAAGCCTCTGTGGCCGCACTGACATCTTTCTGCCAGTAGAGCTGCCGTGCCTCTTCCAGTTGTTGCTGCACCGTTTTTCCTCCTGGCTTGTCGCTGGAGGCATTCACTGCTGCAACATCGGAGATTTCCGGGGCAGCCGCTTGTTCCGATGGAACCGGCTCCTGATCTGTCAGCTTCGAATCTGCAAACTGCTCTGCTGGCTGCACCGGTTCTGCAGACACTTCACTAACGCCAGTATCGGCTTCGCCGGCTGCTACAACGTTTTTATCAACTTCTTCATTCGGCAGGGGACGATACGTGGGAGCCGCCCCTGTTTCTGGCATATCGGCCGCCTTGATGCCCGCAGCACCGGCATCCTGCTCTCCGGAATCCAGGGGTCGGAAAGTGGTGACCGCTGCAGGCTCCAGTGCAGAAACTGGCTCCGGCTCAATCGCTGCTTGCCTGGCAGCAGAAACTGCAGGCTCCACAGACACGGCTGCCGCTTTATCATCCGTCAGATTAGTAGCGCCCCCGGCGCTGGTCACCGGAGTCGTTACACCCGGCTCAACGGGCTGCACCGAGGCGCGCTCATCTATACGGGCCGTCTGTGCTGTCTCGGCCTTGCCAAACCATTCTGGTAACAGCTCGGCTCGATTGGTGTAAAGAAAGAATGCCGCCACGATAACCGCGATCAACAAACCATGACTGAGAATTTTCTGAAGCATTTTCATCATCTGTCTCACTGTTGTCCGGGTGCGGGAGCTTCAACGCGTTTATAATCAGCCGGCACAGTAAACAGCGCTGGCGGTTGCGGTGCCACCTTAATACTCTTCAACTCCCGGTAAAAACCACCCGGCAGCTCTTCGCGGGTAATAATCCGCAGCTCCGGGTCATACCATTGTTTCGACGTAGTCTGCTTCCCTTCCGCATCGGTCATGGTTCTCTGCCAACGCTCTGTATTACGTCCGTCAAGAACTTCCATACCGGTAAGGTTCAATTCACTTACCGAGCTATCCGGCCAGACGTCTCGCAATGACATGGCGCGCTCGTCATCGATCCAGTGAAGGCTGCGCAGGGTCTTGCCTTCTCGTACTACAGCAACCTCCCACTTTGAGACGGATCGGCCGTAAACTGATTCGCTACCCAGCTGCTTGCAACTGGCATCCGGAAATGTAGCGCAAGGATTATGTTTCTCCTGTGGCAGCATTGGATTGACCGCTGCGCCTTCAGGCAAGTCGCGTTGCATATAGACTTTTTGTTGCGGCACCAACACCAGGACGCGCTTGGACTTCATGTCATAAATCTGAATCATGTCAGCATCGCCTCGCTTGTGTTCCATTCGCACCTGGTTGTCACCGACATACATGCTTGCCTGTCGGGACTTTCCATCAGGTGCGGATTGGACCGCCTTTGCGGAAAACTGCACATTTGAGTCGCCGGAAGCCGCAGCAGACAGGCAAATACCTATCGCGCAGACCATCCCTGCAGCCCGTTTCATGAGCGAATCTCCACAAAGATCTGAAAATGTCCGGGTGGACAGACCTGCGCCGGAGCGCAGACCGGTCCCCCGGAAGCCAAACTTACTTGGCAGGTGCAGCTGGTGCTGCAGGAGCCCCCGGGGCGCCATAAGGTGCGCCATAAGGTGCGCCATAAGGTGCGCCGCCATAAGGCGCGCCATAGCCAGGACCACCATAACCATAGCCAGGACCACCATAGCCAGGTCCATAACCACCATAGGGGTAGCCGTAACCGCCGTAGCCGCCACGGTTGTAGTAGTCGTTATAACCACGACCATAACCGCGACCGGTACCACGACCGGAACCACGACCGCTGAAGCTCATGTCGAAATCGCCGTCGCCGAACATGTCACCCATGCCGTCGCCCCAGCCATTGTTACCCCAGCCTCTGTCGCCATAGCCATTGTTGTTCCAGGGGCCCCACCAGGCCTGTGCGGAACTCATTGACAGTGCCGTAGCACCAGCAAGCATTGCTGCAAGAACGGTTTTGTTAAATTTAATCATCTCAGTGTCCTCTCGATCTGAACTGAAAAACGAAGTACGGACCATCCGCACATCCAGTTGCTCCCCTGTTTTGTTGCCAAGGCCACGAAAAACGAGGGGAACAACGTTCTTCGTAAGCACGTACATAACTTTCGTAACTGTTACTGCTTTATCTTCACCACGTTACCTGTAGTACCCGGGCCAGCCGATACCCGGTACGCCACCCGGTGCGTAAACACCACCCGGCACCCCGTACATGCCTGCACCATACTGCCCGGGGTATGCGCCGCCATACGGATAGGCCGGTGCACCAAAACTACTGCCGGACAAACTGTCGTAAGGCGCCACCGGGTAGTACTGCGTCTGAGGCGCGGGACGTACCGGTACCGGTACCGGTGCAGGTGCCGCTACTTGCGGCTGCTCAAGCGGCCGGTACTGCGAACTGGCTCCCGGTGGCTGCGCATACGTCTGCGGTCGACTTCGCTGCGGCTGACCCCAATGTTGAGGCTGAGGACTGCCATAGCTCTGCGGATGTGTCCGCGTCGACCACGGATTACTGCTGGGTGCGGCAGGCGGCGGTGGCTGCAGCACCTGTGGTGCGACCTGCGGCGCATAACCATAATGCTGCTGTTGCGACCGTAGATCTGTCCGCGGATCTACTGACTGCTGTGGAGCCAATTGACTCGAGGGAACTCGCACCACTATCGCTTGCCGGGGTTGCTCATTCTCAACTGATGACACAGCCTCGGATTCATCCTCATCACTGCCGCAGCCACGTATCATCATCACCAGGACTACCAGTACAACCAACCCGATCACCAGATGATGCAGTTTCCAGAACCCTGCTGGTGGTGGCGGTGGCGGTGGAGGCGGCGCCGTTCCGGTAGTGGTATCACTACCGGATTCGGTCGGCCTCACATGTGTCTCTGGTGCGTTCATAACGAGTCTGTCGGCGCATACCTGTTAGCGCGGTGGATAACCCGGATAGGCCCATCCGGGTGCTCCGTAACCATAAGGCGGTGGCGGGTATCCGTAACCGTAACCCTGCGGCGGTTGCGGATAACCGTAGGCCGGCACCTGGGGCTGAACCGCAGCCGGCTGCGCTTGCTGTACCGGGGCCACTTCTACTGCAGCTGTTTCGGTTTCCGGTCTGAACTGCGGCCGCTGTTGCTCAAACTGCTTGCGCTCGGCCTCCATCTGCTGACGGCGTTGTTCGCGTTCCGCAGTCATCTGTTCCATCCGTTTTTCACGTTCAGCTTTCTGTTGTTCCCAGCGCTTGGACTGTTCGGCCTTCTGCTGTTCCCATGCCTTGTCCTGTTCAGCCTTGCGTTGTTCCCACTGCTGCTGCCTTTCTTCCCGGCTCGGCACCTGCTGCTGCCCCGGATGGCTCGGCATTGCAGCCTGCTGCTGCTTGAACTCCGCTTCGGCCTGGGCCTGTTGCTCATCCATTCGTTTCTGCATATCGGCGGCCTGCTTTTCCATTTCTGCCTGGTGCTCCTTGAAGGCCTGTTCCATTTCCTTGCGGCGCGCTTCCTGCTCGTTCATAAACTGGTGACGAGTCAGAGCACCCTGCTGCCTGTCCGGAAAATTCTGCGGCATACCCTGGGGATAAGCACCGGCTGCACCACCAAGTTCCGAGTCGGGACGAAACTGCGGTGGAGGAGCCATGCCCGATGAGTACGGCCCGGGCGGGGGTGGTGGCGCAGCAGCGGGAGCATCTGGCTCCGCCTGTACAGTCGGGCTTAACAATGCACCAGACATGGTTGCCGCCAGTAGTGTGCGGCGCCAGGTTTTCGAAATATCTGTATTCAATGTATTAGTCACTTTATATCCTCCGCGCCATGCGCTATATCGAGACAGTTACTGTTTTCATAAGGTCCTGTGTCTATTCCGCCCCGTCAGACTTGCTTTCCTGCCGCCTGATCTTCCTCTTTTATTTTTTCTTCGAGTGCATCACAGCCATGTGGCTTGAAGCGTTTCTCTGCGCTGATACAGCCCATGGGAATAACGACCATGGTGAACAGCGTCGCCACACCGGTACCGAACATCAGGGTAACCGCCATGCCGTTAAAGATAGGGTCAGTTATGATCGCCCCGGCACCCGCCATCAACGTCAACGAGGTAATCAGGATCGGTCGTAACCTGGTTTTTGCAGCTTCTACTGCGGCTTCGCGAATATCCTTTCCTTTACTGACTTCAATCTTTACAAACTCAACTATCAGTATAGAAACGCGCACGATAATGCCACCCAGTGCGATCATTCCGATCATGGATGTTGCGGTAAATTCTGCACCCATAATCCAGTGCCCGGGGATGATCCCGATCAAGGTCAGCGGGATTGGCGCCATAATCAGGCCCGCGATGGCGTAATCACGGAACTCCAGTACGATGAGTCCATAAATCAACAGCATGGCTGCACAGAACGCCAATCCCATGTCACGGAACGTCTCGTAGGTCACTGTCCATTCACCACCCCATTCGAAACCGGACTGCATATCGGTATCCGGGGGACCAAGAAGACCCATCGGCATACCGGAAATCTGCACGCCGTCTGGTGCCGTGTAGTTTTCAAGCAGATCCTCGACGCCATACATGCCGTAGATCGGCGCACCAAGACGCCCCGTCATTTCGCCAGTAACATATTCCATCGGGCGCAGGTCTTTATGATAGATAATGGGGTCTTCCTGGTGCGCGGTGAAACGACCAAGTTCGCCCAGCGGAATGGTCTGGCCATCTTCGGTTGGAATCGGCAGATTCAACAACCGCGTTATTTGTGAACGCACCGCCAGTGGTGCCTGCAAAACGATATAGGTAGGCTCAAGCGGCGCAGCACGCCCATCACCATGCCCAGGTTACGGTTGATAGTTGCGACACTCACACCCATCCGGGTAGCTTTCTCGCGATCGATTTCAAACTGCAGGTAGGTATACGAGTCAGCCATATAAGTATCGACGTCTACCAGACCTTCCACTTCCTGGAACATCGCTTCCATATCGCGGGCCGTCTGACGCCGTGTTGCTTCATCAGGCCCGTAAATTTCCGCCACAACAGTTTG
>JBHPFC010000073.1:0-14975 GCA_042576405.1 Pseudomonadota bacterium
GATACGTCAGTTTGATGAGCAGATACGCCAACAGCAGAAAACCCTGGACCGCAACCGGCAGCTCCTCGATATCTATGAACATATGCATGGCGAGGGTCTGATACCTCAAACCCAGGTGATGCAGCAGCAGGCTGAGATCAACCGGCTTCAGATAGGTCTCATGGATCTGCAAAGATTACGTAAGCTGACGGAAAATGGTCTGGCTACCTTGCTGGGCATGCCGGCTGACAGCCTCAGGGTATCTGCAGCGGATATCCGTTCCGTCAAGATCATCGATGTGCCGGCCGGTTTGCCATCCGACCTGGTAGCGCGGCGCCCGGATATCATCGCGGCTGAGTATCGCGTGTTACAGGCTCACGATCTCCAAGGCCAGGCACGTCTGGCACGCCTGCCATCAGTGAGTCTGACCGGGAAGGCCGGGTCTGCCAGTTTTGATCTGGTTGATCTCCTCAAGACCTGGACATACGGGTTTTCCTCGCTGGTATCAATTCCGATATTCGACCCAAATGTTCAGGCCAGGATAAAGGTCAGTGAGGCCCAGACCAGGGTGGCAGAGGAAGAATACCGGCGTACCGTGGTTGGCGCTTTCGAGGAGGTGGAGAACTCGCTTACCAATCTCGACAGCCACAAGCAGCAGATGGCTGAATTTGAAAGCCGCCGCCAGAAACTGGATACGGTATCCAAGCAGATCTATGCGCAGCTGGCAGAAGGTATGGTCAGCCAGCTCGAAGTATTCGAGGTTGAGCGTACGCTGCTGGATGCCGAGCAGGAGGGGCTGGCCAATCACTGGCAGATACTGAATGATACCGTAAATCTCTACAAGGCCCTGGGAGGAGGGTGGCCAACCGAAGTTGTGGCCAATATAACTCACTAATGCAAGTCATTCTAAAACCGGTGATTCACCCCGAGTTGGGTGAGATCATTATCAAGGACGATCTGTTTCCCATAGGTCGTCTTGAGCGGCCTTTTGCCGATTATGATCCGGGCTTCGTTGAGAAGCTCTCGAGGCGGCATGCGCGCATTTTTGAACAGGACGGGGTTGTTTATATTGCAGACCTGGGCAGCCTTAACGGCACCACGGTCAATGAGACGAGTGTCGATAGCTTGCCAGTCCGTCTTAAACGCGGGGATCAGATCTGTTTTACCGCTGCTCTTTGCTACGAAATTGAAATACTGGGAGCCGCTGCCAATCGCCCGGTTGATGAACCGGCCGTGCCAGTGCAGGTTGTGCTCACGCCAGAGCATTCGAAGTTGGGGCTGGAGCCCATAGTCGTTACGCAGTTTCCCTTTCTGATCAATAAATCCAGTGATGTTTTTACGCGTTACAAGGATACATTGTCAAAAGAGATCAGCTATATCTCACGCCGGCATGCCCACCTGTTTCTGAAAGGTAGCGACGTTTACGTCGAGGACCTGGGCAGTACCAACGGAACCTTTGTTTCCGGAGAGCGCCTCGAGGAACATTGCCGAAAGCTTAACGAAGGCGATTTGATCGCCTTCGGCGGGGATCAGCTCGTTTATCGGGTTGGGTTGCTACACATCGAAAGTGAGGCGACGAGTACACCTGAGGAAGCTGCCGAAATACTCACGTCAACTTCGCATACCCTTGAAGATGCGACCCGGACGACGTTTGTTACTTCGGCTAATTCATTTCTGGATATTTTTTGTGTGGAGGAGGATAGCGCGGAGGCCGAAAGCGGTGCGCATGGTGGATCTGATTCCCCGGGGGGCGCGGTTGACTCTGGCACCAAGGCGAACAAGGGGCTGTTACAAGGCCCTCGAGTATTCCTTGGTGAAATCAAAACTGCTTTCGCCAGTGATAAAAAGGGCGGCACGGGCAAGTTCTGGCTGGCGGCCTGCCTAGTGGCCGGTATAGTGTTGGCAGGTCTCTATCTGGGCAGCACGTCAAAACGTGAAATTCACCAGTTCATGGATAATGCAGAGTATGCTGCCGCGGCGGCAGCGGCGAATCGATACCTGGAGGATCATAGGGATAGCGAGGAAATTCGCGATATTGCCACCGAGGCGGTACTCAAGGAAGTGGTGCCAGGCTGGGTGAAGCAGTTGGCGGCGGGTGATTTCGACGCAGCTCTGCAAACGATTGAACGTGGCAAGCGTCTAAGTTACGCCAATCCGGATGGTGAGGAAATTTTCAATGAGCTGGTTTGGGTCACTGCACTGGAACGATTTGTTTCGGATCGTAACGGAGTGGAAAAGCCGGTCATTATGTTTATGGAAGAAGAGCAGATAAACACACTGGTCAATCAATGGGAACAAGATCCGAAAGCACATCGCCGTTCGCTGGCAACATTGGCTCAGCAAGTGCCGGAATTTGTCGCGCTGCGTGAACAGGTCTTCAGCCATTTGCGAGCACTGCAGAATCAGCAGTCACTGTCTGTAGCCGCGATAGAGCGCCTTGTGGCGGAAGTGGAGTCGGCCCTCGAAAACGGTACGGCAGCATCGCTGCAGCCGGTGTTGGAGGAATTTGAAAAGACCTACCCGCGTATCAAAGGCATTGGGAAACTGCATGGCGATCTCGAAAAATACCTGCAGATTGCCAACAAGCTAAAGGGTAACTACTGGTTGGAAGCGCATCAGCTCGCAACTGAAACTCAGTTTGAGACGCCGTTATTTGCTGACCGCATGCAGCGTGTCAGAGAGCAACAGCTGCCACCGCAGGCCACGCTGGACAGCTATCAGCAGGCACAGATGGAATGGCGTCAGGGCGACAGTGAAGCCGCCATCGCCACGCTTGAACCGTTGACCCGGGAGCGCTGGGGTGAGGTTGCAAAACGCCGACTGGCACATTACCAGCAGGTGCTCGGGGATTTCCGTCAGCTGGAGCAGGCCAGGGACAAGTCCGGCTATGATCGACGCTTGCTGGAATTCTACCGAACGCTGGATCCGGTCGAGGATGATTATTTCATTGGCAGTGTGGAACAAGAGTTCAAGGTGCATCGAAGCAAGGCGCTGGATGAGGCCAAACAGCTGTTTGGCAAAGCAGAACATTCGTGGAAGCAATACCAGGCAGCTGGCGGTATTCGCGGTCAGCATCGTTTGGAAGCCGGGGTTTCGAAAACCTATCGTCAACGCGCATCAGAGCTGACGACGGCCAGTGAATCCATGGTTCGGGCGATGGAGATCAATATGCTGCTCAAGGTTGATAACACAACTGAATGGATCGAACTGCATGACGAAATAAGTAACGAGGTCAGGTTGCAGCGTCAATCACTGACAGAGTTGCAAATGGTGCTGAAACCTTCGCTGAGGCAGGCTAAACTTGAACTACTTCCGCTTGTGGACCAGTAGCTATGGCATCTGATAACGAACAACTCAGGCAATTCTCCAGTGCCCTCGAAGACCACAGTGCCGAGGGTATCGAGATTCTGTATTCAGAACCCTCGAAAATCATGCGTATGACAATATTACTGGTCATGGCATTTATACTGGCAGCGTTGGTCTGGTCATTTATCGGTCGGGCAGATGTGATTGTTTCGGCCCCTGGCGTGCTGAGTCCGGATGAAGACGTACGACGGGTTTACTCGCCGATCAGCGGTGAGTTGGTCGAGATCTTTGTTGCCGAGGGAGTTCCGGTATCCAAGGGTGACGTACTGGCCCGGCTGAATGCGCGAGATGCCATCCAGGTAGCGACCAAGGCACTGGAGGCTGAGTTGGCGCTGGCCGAAGTCGAGCAGGAATATAAACAGTTTCCGGCACAACGTGCTCTCATGGAACGTCATGCCGAATCACTGAAACAACAGATTGAAACTGCAGAACGATTGCACCAGAAGCGTGTCACCGAGGGGTTGGATAAACTCGCCCAATCACAGCGAGCCAAGCTGGAAGAGACCCGCGGTAACCTGAAGAAAGCGGGTATCGCCAGGGATTCCGCCAGGCGCGAGTGGGAAAAATTCAAACGGTTGTTCGCCAGACCCGGTGGTGGCGGGGTTTCCAAAAACCAGGTCGACGATAAGCGCGACCAGTACCAGTCTGCCGAGACAGACCATAGTTTGGCTGAGGCCCGGCTGGGTGAGCTTGAGTTTCAGCTCAGTGAAGAGTACGCGCAGTCGAAAGCGGAGCTGGAAGGAAGCGATCAGAAACTCGCCGAGCTGCGTATAGAGTATGGGAAAGCGTTGAACGAGATTGATCGTGAAACGCATCGTACCGAACTGAAGTACCGCAGTGCCCAGCTTGCCGCGGAAATGGCCGGTCGTATCCGTTTCGATAATATCGACGAAGAAAACTTTCTCAGGATCCTGGCACCGGTTTCCGGTGTGGTTACAAATATTTCCTTTACGCAGCCGGGAGACAATATCCCGGCGAATACGCCAATGGTCAGCATCGCGCCTCGTGACTCGCGTACCGTACTGAAAGTGGATATCAATGAACGGGACCGTGGCTTTCTGCGTGAGGGGTTGTCAGTAAAGATGAAGTTCAGTGCTTTTCCGTACCAGCGCTATGGCTTCATTACCGGAACGCTGGAATACATTTCGCCATCAACCCAGGGATCAACTGGAGCGGACGCAGCGGTCTACAAGGGTAATGTGAGTCTCGACAAGGATTACTATCGTGTAGGCGATATCGATTACCCGCTTCGCTTTGGCATGGTGGCAACAGCCGAGATTGTGGTCCAGAAACGGCGAATGATTGATTTTGCGCTGGACCCTCTGCGCGAAATCTGAAATCGGAACGTATTAGCGAACTACTTAATTACAACTATGGAGTCGGGACAGAGACAATGACTGATCTCATAAAAATAGACGACGAAGTCATTAGCAGTGATGATTTTATCAAACTACTCCGATTTACGGGTCGGTTTGACGAGCTGATGGAAGATATCATCAAGGATAAGCTGACTATCCATGCTGCCAGGAAACAGGGAATCGAAGTCAGTCCTGAAGAGATTCAGGATCGTGCTGACCAGGTGCGTCGGGTCAGGGGGTTGCACCGCGCAGTAGACATGAACCAGTATCTGGATTCCAACGGACTGAGCCTTGAAGATTTCGAACAGCTGATTGTGGAAATGCTGCTGCACGAAAAAATGAATGAACAGGTTGGTAATGAGGCGGCTGTGGAAGAGTACTTCAGTCTCAATTCACCCAAATTCGACAGTATCGAAGTCAGTCACATTGTGCTCGATTCCGAAGGCAAGGCGCGTGAGATTATGGCGATTCTTGAAGATGACCCTGATAGTTTCGAAGAACTGGCAAGGGAACATTCCGTATCAGATACCAGCGAAGATGGGGGCTATATTGGCAAGGTGTTGCGTGGCGCCCTGCAAACTGAAGTGGAGGCCAAGGTATTCAATGCCTCGGAAGGAGATCTGCTTGGACCGTTTGCATCTGACGACGAAGTCTATTACGAAATATTCACCATTAACGCGAAAACACCATCCTCTTTGAACGAGGATACCGTAGAAGAAGTCAAACGTCTGATTAAAGATGAGTGGATTGCCGCACGTGCCCAGGAGCACGTAATCGAAGTCCCTTAGCAAGTCTTTAACAGCACGCCGGACATAAGAAAATGGAGCCAGCGCATTGAGTGAAGAATCTCTAACTGAATTTCTTGCCAGCGTAGAAATATTCTCGGCGTTCAGTGCCGGGGAACTGGAGCAGCTGGCAGAACAGGCAGAGGTCCGGCAATTCGAGTTCGGGGATGGCGTCTATAACGCCGGCGATCCTGGTGACGGTCTGTATGTCATCAAAAGTGGGGCTGTTCGTATCTTTACCGAAGAGCAGGGTAAAGAAATAAGCATGGGTGTGCGCAAGCAGGGTGAAGTGTTTGCCGAAATTGCCATGCTTCGCGACTACCCGCATGAATCTTCGGTGCGTTCTTCCTCGAAAACGGAGCTGCTGTTTTTCCCGCGTGCCGTATTTGCACCACTGCTGGAGAAGAACGAGGCAGCGCAGACATTTATCGCCAGTTATGTCGCGATCAACTCGGCCGGTGGTTTTGTCAGCAAACTGTTTAATCTGCGCGGCAAGGTCAAAAAGGAAGAAATCGAGGAGTACATCGGCAGCGTTGGTATTAAACGTGTCAAGTCCGGTAGAACCATCCTCGAGCAGGACAGCACAGAAGACAGGCGGCTTTATGTACTGCGCCAGGGTCGTGTGCGCCTGGTCCGCAAGGAGGGACAGACCGAGTTTCCGCTGGGCACCCTGGAACAGGGTGAGATATTCGGCGAAAAAGCCTGCCTGCTCCGTCAGGAACAACTGGCTTCCGCGATCGCAGACACTGAAGTAGTGCTGTTGGTTATACCGGAAAAAACTGTTCACTTTATTCTTGACCGTAATCCGACCTTGCGTGAAGTGCTGGCGGAACGCATTCGTTTCAATGACAAGGACGTGGAGCGGCAGAAAACCCTGGCCGAGCGTCGTAAAAAGCCATTGATGCTGGATCTCTGGTCCAGGCCGGAGCGCGGGGAAAATATTATTAAGCGTTTCCGGCTGGTCGAGCAGGCGGAAGAAATGGACTGTGGTGCCGCCTGCCTTGCGATGATCTGCAAGCATTACGGCATTCCCATGACGCTGGGTAAATTGCGGGAACTGGCTAACGTAACCCGTGAAGGCGCCACGCTGGATAGCCTGTCAAAGGTTGGTGAGTCTCTCGGCTTCACGACGCGGGGCGTCAGGTGTACCTACGAGGCACTGCTCGGCTTTGATATGCCCTTTGTTGCCCACTGGGAGGGTTATCACTACATTATTGTCTATGGCCTGTCCAAACATCATGTCTGGGTAGCAGACCCCGGGCCGGGCTTCCGCAAGATGACGGTGGAGGAATTCGAGAAGGGCTGGACCGGAAACTGCCTGCTGTTCAAGCCCGGTAGTGACATGGTGCAGATGGCCGCACAGCGTTCACCCTGGGTACGCTTTGTCGGTTACCTCAAGCCCTATAAAAGCATTCTCGGCTACCTGTTTATGGCGACCTTTGTGATTCAGATTCTTGGAGTCGCGCCGCCGGTCATTATCCAGCACATCCTTGACGGTGTACTGGTACACCAGAATTATTCCCTGCTTCATTTGCTTATTGTCGGCCTTGTGATTACCAATGTATTTACCCAGCTGACGTCAGTGATGCGGGCTTTTCTGTCCAATTTTATGGTCAGGAATATGGATTTCGCCATGATGTCGGGGTTCCTCAAGCACGCGCTCTCGCTACCCATACCGTTTTTTGCGAAGCGCAAGACGGGTGACATCTTTGCGCGTTTTCAGGAAAACCAGACGATACGCGCATTCCTGACCGAGTCGACTATTACGACGGTTTTGAATCTTTTGATGGTGTTTATTTATTTCTCCATCCTGTTTCTGTACAGCGTAAAAATGACCATGATGTTGATTGCCTTCGTCATTCCCATACTGGCGCTCACAGTCGCGGTGACGCCAAGAATCAAGGCCTACGCCAGAGAAGCATTCGAGACATCGACTGACGCCGAATCGCTGCTAATGGAAATTATCGGAGGAGCGGAAACTGTCAAGGGTATGGGGCTGGAACGCCCCATGCGCCTGAAATGGGAAAAAAAATATGCCAACGCCCTGGGTGTGCAGTACCGCGCCCAGCGCTTCAGTATTCTGGTTGGTTTGGTCAGCCAGGCATTTAATGCAGCGATTACCATTGGTGTGCTCTGGGTAGGTGCTAATCTGGTACTCGCTCAGGAACTCACTATTGGCCAGTTGATTGCCTTTAATGCCTTGATGGGGAGCGCGTTAAGTCCGTTGCTGGGGCTGGTCGGGTTGTGGAGCCAGGTACACGAAGCCGGTGTTGCCATGGAACGACTGGGCGATATTCTCGATATGGATCCCGAGCAGAAACCCAGTGAATTATCTTCCCGCGTAATCCTGCCGGATCTGCAGGGCAACATCGAGTTCAAGGATGTGTATTTCCGCTATGGTGGTAATGAAACACCCTACGTGCTGGAAAAGATCAATCTGAAAGTTGAACCTGGACAGCTGATCGCCATTGTTGGTCAGAGTGGTTCCGGTAAAACTACGCTGGCAAAATTGCTGGTAGGGTTCTACCCGCCGACAGAGGGCACAATGTTAGTCGACGGTTACGATATGAGCGTGGTTGATAAAGAGTATTTTCGTGCCCAGGTTGGCTATGTCATGCAGTCCAATCTGCTGTTTTCGGGCACTATCGCAGAGAATATCGCCAGTGGCGACGAAAATCCGGACAGGAATCGTATTATCGAGGTCGCCCGGCTGGCCGATGCTCACGGTTTTATTGCCAATATGCCGCTGGGCTACGAGCAGATCGTCGGCGAACGGGGTGTGGGTCTTTCAGGCGGCCAGCTACAGCGGCTGTGTATTGCCCGGGCGCTGTATCATGATCCAAAACTGCTGATATTCGATGAAGCGACGTCAGCCCTCGACACCCAGACGGAAAGCAACATCCTTAGCAGTATGAAGGAAATACTTAAAGGTCGGACAGCGGTTGTTATCGCCCACCGACTCAGCACGATTATGAATGCCGACAAAATACTGGTTCTCTACAATGGCTCTATTGTGGAAGAGGGTGCGCACGAGGAGCTGGTCGACAGGAAGGGTATGTACTATCAACTGGTTAAAAAGCAGATTGCCTGAGCCATGAAAATCATAGAATCAAAAGCAGAATCCTCGGTCTCCTATGGTGGTTTGATCGAGAAGATTGAAATTCTTCGTTCAACCCTGCGTTGGGCCTCCAAACTGGATCGTCCGCAGATCCAGAAGTTGCTCAGCCAGTGTAACGTACTGCGCGATGAGGTGATGAAGCTTTCGCACAAAGAGCGCTTTGTGAAGGCCTCCTCAAAGGCCGGGTCACGTCGCAAGCAGACGACGACACAGCGGCGTAAAGCCCTTATTGATCGGAGCTTCGTTTTTGAGGGTGTTTTTGGTGAAAGTCAGAAACTGCTGGATTCTCTGGAAATCGCAGAGAAGGCAGCACCGACCGATTTACCGGTACTTATTGACGGCGAGAGTGGCACCGGTAAAGAACTGATGGCAAAAGTCATACACGCTAACGGCAGTCGGGCGGATAAAGCTTATATATCGGTCAACTGTGGTGCGATACCGGACAATCTCCTGGAGTCTGAATTATTTGGTCACAAAAGAGGCGCGTTTACCGGCGCCAGCAGCGACCGGAGTGGAAAATTTGAAACGGCCGACAAAGGTACCATCTTCCTCGATGAAATCGGTGAATTGCCTCTTCAGGGGCAGGTAAAGTTACTGCGTGTATTGCAGTCCAACGAAATACAGCGAGTGGGTTCGGACAAAGCGATCGATGTCGATACCCGCATTGTCGCGGCGACCAATAAAAACCTGCTGGAGATGTGTCAGCAGGGTACGTTCCGTGAAGACCTGTATTATCGCCTGAGTGTGATACAGGTAACACTGCCGCCACTAAGGGAACGAAGTGACGAGATTCCTTTATTGATTGAATATTTCAGCGACGAGGCAGCTGAGAAACTGAACCGGCGCCCGGTCAAACTGAGCCGACGTTTACGCACCTTTTTACTAAAATATCAATATCCGGGTAATATCCGCGAACTGCGCAATACCATATTTCGTATTACCTGCCTGGCTCCGGGTGTTGCTGATTACGAACATTTGCCGGATCAAATGCGTATTGGCCTGCCAACCGGCAAGGAAGAAAAGAATCGGCCGGTAAAAGAAATGTCGCTGAGTGAGATCAAAAAAACTGCCAGTGACGAAGCGGAAAAACAGTTTCTCGAAAGTGGTTTGCAGGACACTGCAGGTAAGGTATCCGAGCTGGCCCGCAGCATTGATATGAACCGTTCCCACTTGCAGACGCTGCTTAAAAAACATGGCCTGCAGTCCAAGGACTATCGCACACGCAGCTAGTGACGGCTACCGGACTGCGACCTTCACGTCACTGTTCTTGCTCTGCAAAAGGTCAACCAGCGCTTCGATTCCTTGCTCGCGCACGATATTGGAAAACTCGGCCCTGTAATTGGCTACCAGGCTAATACCTTCGATCTTGATATCGTAAACCAGCCAGGGTCCGGATTTATTATGCATGCGGAAGTTCATGCCAATCGTTGCCTCTCCCGGACGCTGTATCTTCATATCCACAGATGCCTTGCCGCCGTCCAGCTGTTTCTCCTGGATCGGAAAATCAACCCCTTCTCCGGAAAACTGGTTCAGGGAGCTTGCATAAGTGCGAATTAACAGCAGACGAAACTGGTCCGAGAAGCGTGCCATCGCGACCTTGTCTGCCCCGCGTGACGCCTTGCCAAGCACCATTCGGGAAATTCTCGGGATATCCAGATGCGGTAGTACTGTTTCGGATACCAGCGTATGCAGCGCTTCCGGGTTGCCCTGGTACAGCTCTGCATCTGTCGTGAGCCGGGTCATAATGACATCAATTGTGTTTGCAATAATGGTCCCCGGTGTCTGGTTCGCAACATCGCTGTCGGCATGCAGTTGCGGTGAGGCCATCAGCAGGCTCGCCGTGAGTAACAGCAGTATGCTGACAGAACGGCAAAGACTGACTTGGTGGATAGTCTGTGTATTCATCAGTGCACCGCCTCTGCAGCCTGTTTGCGCGTGTAGAAATACGCACCACGAATGAATCCGGATATGACGCTGCCTTTAATTGCACTGGCTCGGCCAGACGCATCGCGCTTCTTCACCCATTCCATCGGTAAACCCTCCAGAAGATGCATGGGGGCAGGCCGCCCATCAGCAAACCGGGCAATTTCTGCACGCCCTGTATCCGGGTCGTAAAACGCTGGAATGAAACCAGCGGATCGATTTTCCTGGCTGAGGCCGCCGGTACCTACATGGGCCAGGTTTTCTTCCCTAAGTGTGGCGTTGCTTAGCAGTTTGTTCATGAGACTCACCTCTGGTGTTGTCCGGTTCAGTTGCAAGGATGTATCGCATCATGCGTGCCAGCTCATGTTTTTCGAGGCTTTAAATTCAAAATATGCATTAAAAACAGTATGATATGCGCTGATAAAGTGGCCATTGAATGGCGTGGAAGAGCCGCCGTAACTCAAGTATGTTGGCCTTTTACGAACACAATGAGGGGGAATGTTTGTTGATCGGTGACATGCAATTCAGTCGAGAACACTGGTGTGTTGTTCCTTGGTAAGACGGTTTTACCGAGCTACACTTTTAGAGTGGATTCCGGACAAGGCCTTGGGTCCGCCAGCGCTTGCCTAACTATGGGGGGAGTTATGCCTGGGTGTTTTCTTGAAAGTTACCTGGCGGATGGTGAATCTGTATATCGCATACAGCTGAATCGCTTCCCCGCACTGGTTGGCAGAGAGTCGGGTCTGGCTGTGACGTTGCAGTCAAACAATGTCTCGCGCCAACATGCAGAGTTCGTTGATGACAACGGAAACCTGTTGATTCGCGACCTCGGCAGCACCAATGGCACCTTCGTTAACCACGAGCAGATCTCGGATAGCTACCAGTTACACACCGGCGATGTCATCCGCTTCGCCGATGTTGAGTTTCGGCTGCGCGAAGAAAGTTCGGTAGTGCAGAGGCAGGATCATGACGAGGCTACCGTTACGGCGTTCTTCTACCCTGAGGAACATGTCAATCGATTACCCATCGGTGCGCAGCAGTTCGAAGAGTTGTTGAGTGAACGGATGATCAATCCGCTGTTTCAGGCAATCGTTTCCGCAGAGGACGGGCATATATCAGGGCTTGAACTCCTGGGGCGCGGCAGTCACCCTGCGCTCTCGGAACTGCCTGTGCCGTTATTTTTTTTGGCAGAGGGCCTCGGACGCGGTGTCCAACTGAGTGAACTCATTCGTGAGGTTGGCGTAAAGGCCTGGGCTGATTCTGCTTACTGTGATCTGCCACTATTTATGAATACACATCCGCATGAACTCCGTGACAGCGAGCGTTTGTCTGACTCACTGCGCAATTTATGGCTTGAATACCCCGGGTTACCCATGGTGCTTGAAATACATGAACAGGCAGTAACAGACCAGGGAACGCTTGGGCAGCTCAGCAAGGCCCTGCAAGGCATGGGTATGCGGCTTGCCTATGATGACTTCGGTGCGGGCCAGGCCCGGCTTCTGGAGTTGCTCGATGTACCGCCTTATGCAGTAAAGTTCGATATTTCACTGATACGCAATGTACACCAGACCTCGAAGGACCGTCGGGAGATGATCGATTTGCTGGTCAGGATGGTAAAAACCTGTGGTGCATTGGCCCTGGCAGAAGGCGTTTCCCGAACTGAGGAACTCAAGGTCTGCCGAGAACTGGACTTCGACCTGATACAGGGGTACGTCTATGGCGAACCGGCCACCCTCAATCAGTTGCGGGTTGCGCCCGGCCGAAAAATGTCGACCCATTGCGTGTAGGGACGAGCGATCTCGCCCCTACAGCTCACAACAAGAGCGCACAACTGGCAGTTACGCAAATCCAGTCAGGGACTGATTTAGACCGTTGTTGGCGTTTCCATCCACGTTAACCAGTGCGCCGTCAGAGTTAATGACGTTGACGTTCTGTTCCTGGTTAATGATCTGAATGTTATCAGCGATATACTGGTTCAGTGTGAAGAACTGGTTGACGACTGGCTGACCGAAACTGCCGACTGATTTCTGGTAAGGTCGAATCCAGCCAAACCCGCTGAAAAATCCGCCCACCAGGGCTGTCATAGCTTCGGAGTCCAGATCGGCATTTTCGATCAGATCTTCGATTACGAGGCTTGCCATGGTGTTTCTCCTGTTTATTAACAAAGTGGATTAGTGACTTCAGTAACTGTATTGCATCTGCCGTGCCAGTTTCAGTCTGTACGCTATAAAATAACGTAACCATTTGTTATAAAAGAAAATATAATATAGCTGCGCATGGAGCTACGGTGTGGCAACGCAATTCTCCCCTTGATTCGTTGGTAAATCACAAACAGATCTATCCGTAGTGTTGGTTCTAATAGCTGCCGCCGATCCTGTGCCGGGCGTTCCCTTTAAGAATCTGGTGTGTATGAGTAGTCCCTGGAGCGGGCCACGGGTACTGCACGCAGGTAAAGGGTTGCCACGAGTTCCTGCAAGCTTTGCTTCAGGCAAAATTTCCAGCGGGTGCCAAGCTGAATTGAGCATCACAGGTCGCAATAATGACACAGGGAAGTGGTTCAGTACCGTAATATTCGCGTGAGGAAGTAGTAAAAAAAGCGGAGGCCAAAGGCCTCCGCTGGTCCACCCGATCAGGGCAGGGGGTTTGCCGCTTAGGGCAAGGGCTTATGCGATGCTGATGTTGTTCGCGCCCTGCTGCGAGGTAAACACGTTGCTCTGCAGGTGGTCAACAAAAGCGGCGTTGGCGCCGGTCACGGTGCTCACGTTCATCACCTGGGCCAGGTCCTGGTCAGCGACGACAGACTTGGTGTTGATGTCAGTCAGGCTGAAAGACAGGCTCGGTGCGCTCCAGTAAGGAGAGCGACCCAGGTAGAGGCCACCGGCTACGGAAGCCATGGCTTTGCTGTCGAGTTCAACGCTGGCGGAAAGGTCTTTGATCATCAGAGTTTTCATGTTGGTGCTCCTAATAAAGTGTCAGTTGGGTGAGTGGTGTGAGTCCCGTTGGGCTCTGACAGGGATATTGCAGGGGGCGTGCCAGGATCTGGTGGTGAGGATAAAAAAAGTTTAATCGATTGAATAATAAACGATTAATAATTTTTACTGGTTTTTCGGGAGCGCTGAGTGCAGTGTCTACAAGCACTAATGTTGTGGATAGGCCAACGAATAAATGAGGGGTGTTAGTGAATCTGCAACAGGACAGGGAAGCATGGCGCGCTGCGGTGATGTTTTACTTCGATGCCGGCATTACAGGTGTTCGAATCCGCTAAGCGGGTGAGTGTAATTCCGGTGTGGAGCAGTCTGCGATTAATCACTGCTCTGATATACTCGGACAGACGGTATATTTTATTAGCCTGATATCGTTTGCAAAGCGTTACGGGGTGCGCAGTGCCACAGCGAAGCGGTTCCAGTAAATCAGACACCATTCGGGATCTTGGTTTTGGCACCAAGGTCATGCGTGAAAGTGTACTGCGACTTTTGAATCGTGACGGAACCTTTAATGTTTCTCGTGGCGGTCTACCACTGTTCAAATCGCTGAATCTCTACCAGGCACTTTTGAGTGCCTCCTGGTTGTATTTCAATCTGATATTTATCGGTTTTTATCTGCTGATCAATTTGTTGTTCGCATTCTTCTATTACCTTTGCGGTCCGGATGCATTGATGGGTGGCGGAGGGCTGAGTCACGGTGAACGTTTTATTGAAGCCTTCTTTTTCAGCGCACAGACCCTGACGACTGTCGGTTACGGGCATATTTCACCTGGGAGTCTGACCGCGAACTTGCTGGTGGTTATTGAAGCATTTATCGGGTTGTCCGGATTTGCCGTTGCAGCAGCATTGATGTTTGCGCGGTTCTCACGGCCGACAGCCAAAATCCTGTTCAGTAACCAGGCAGTGATCGGGCCTTATCATGGCGCGAACAGTTTTGGATTCCGCATTGCCAATGGTTCACCAAACGAACTGATCGAAGTTGAAGTGCGTATTCTGTTGTGCATGACTTATTCCAAAGGTGAGGTGCGTACCCGGCAGTTCCATGAGTTGAGTCTGGAGCGACACAAAATTTCATTTTTCCCCATGGACTGGACTGTGGCGCATCCGATTACGGAGAAGAGTCCTCTGTACACTGTATCGCCACAGGAATTGAGAAAACGGGATGCAGAGTTCCTGGTCCTGATTAATGCCGTTGACGACAAGTCTTCGCAGGAGGTCCATGCGAGGTCATCGTACAAGTGGAATGAAGTGGTTTGGGGAGCGCGTTTCAGAGATATGTATCGTGATACTCGTGACGGCCGGATGAGTATTGACCTCAAACGAATACACGATATTCAGGAAGTGGACACACCGGTCGTGCCGAGCCAGACAGTATGGGATATGTAGGGTGTTTCAATTACGCTGAATAAAAAAGCGGAGGCCTTTGGCCTCCGCTGGTCCACCCTAACAGGGCAGGGGGTTT